>JAHFTH010000033.1 GCA_023269445.1 Lacunisphaera sp. | reverse complement strand
TCAAGGGGTGAGGTTGGGCTTCAGCTTCGGCATGCCGTTGTCCACCGACACCGGCCCGGCGCCGCTGATGGCGAAGGTCACGAGCAGGAACAGCACGAGCGCGGAGAATTCCAAGGACTGCCCCCCGCTCATCAGGCCCTCGCCGCGATGGATGAACACCGCCCCGGCCAGGATCGGCACCTGCACCCACGCGGCGATGCGCGTGAGCAGGCCGACGGTCAGCATCAGGCCGCCGATGAGGTGGGCGAGGGCGATGTAGTGCAGCAGGCCCACCGTGACGATCCACGGATACTCCATGCGCTGGAGCAGGGTCTGGATGAATTCCGCCCGCGTGTTGGAGATGATGAACACACCGCGGATAAAAAGACCCAGCCCGAGATAGATACGCACACAATCGAGCCAGACCTTGGGGTGGGCTTCCGCCCAGTCGATCCATTGACGCAGCTTTTCCATGGGAACAGCCTTTGGTTGGGGGTGGACCGGCGGGCGGGGATGTCCGCCGGAACGGCTGCAGGATACAGCGCGGACCGGGGCGCGGTCAATGGCGGGGTTGGGGGCTTCGCCCACATTACATCTCGCTCGACACACCCCGGCGCGGAGCGCCACCCCTCTCCAGAGGGGACCCAAACTAACGTTGCGGGAAATCCCCTCTGGAGAGGGGTGCCCGTCAGGGCGGGGTGTGTAGGTTCTCAATACCCCTGCCGCTGGAGCTGGGTCTGCAGTTGGCGCTGGAATGTCTGCACGTCGGCCTGGCTGGGCTGGTAGCCCTTCTGGGCGGTCTCGAGCATCAGGCGGCCCTGTTGATCAAGGGCCCACTTGCCGCTGACGCCGTCGCTGAAAGTCACCGAGCCGCTGACCATGGTGCCGGGGCGCATGATGCGATCCACCTCGAGGGAGAATGTGCCGGTGCCGGCCGGCGCGGCGGCGGGGACGCCCTCGTCTTCGGGCAAGCCGTCCGGAGGCAGCGCCTCGTCATCGGCTGCCGGAGCGGCAGCGGGTTGGGCGACCGCGGCCTTGGACAGATCGGAGGCGTCGGTCTTCGGCGCGGCATTTTTCAGTTCCAGCCCGAGATCGTCCACGAGGAAGCGGACGTCGCGGTAGGTCATCGAGACCTTGAACTGCTCGGAGAGCTTCTTCTGGACGGCGGAGAGATTGTCGCCGGCGGCGACCCAGGCGGAAACGGCCTGCTTTTGTTCGGGAGTGAGGGACATGGGAAAGGTAATAGCCACGGATTACACCGATGGTCACGGATAAGTAGTCAATCAGGCTGAAACGACAAGCTCGGGGTGGTAAGGGGTTACGGCTAAAATCTGTAGCGGCGGTCTACGACCGCCGAGAGGAACCACCGGCGCTCATAGAGCGCCGCTACAGCGAACCAAGCCTCTCACTTCGACAGCTGCGTCTTCAGGAAGTCCACGCTGCCGCGGACGGAGTCGTCCTGCTCCATCATGTTCTCGACGGTCTTGACGGCGTGGATGACGGTGCCGTGGTCGCGGCCGCCGAAAGCATCGCCGATCTCCTGAAGGGAGTGGCGGGTGAGCTGGCGGCAGAGGTACATGGCGATCTGGCGGGGGAAGGCGATGGCGTTGGGCCGGCGCTTGCTCGTCATGTCCGAGTGGCGGATCTGGAAGTGATCGGCGACGCGTTTCTGGATGCCCTCGATGTTGAGGCGGTTCTGGGCCTCCTCCATGAGCACGTCCTTGAGGAGGTGCTCGGCGGTGGCGAGGTCGAGGGGTTTGCCGGTGAGGGCGGCGTAGCTGGAAATCTTGATCAGGGCACCTTCGAGGCGGCGGATGTTCTTCGAGATGTGCTGCGCCATGAACTCGATCACGGGCATGGGCAGGTCAACCTTGAGGGTCGCGGCCTTGGTCTTGAGGATGGCGACGCGGGTCTCGAAGTCGGGCGAGGAGATGTCGGCGGACAGGCCCCACTGGAAGCGCGACACGAGGCGGGCCTCAAGGGTGGCGATCTCGGTGACAGGGCGGTCGCTGGAGATAACGATCTGCTTCTGGGACTCGAAGAGGTCGTTGAAGGTGTGGAAGAATTCCTCCTGGATACGCTCCTTGCCGGCGAGGAACTGCACGTCGTCCACCAGCAGCACGTCCACGTTCCGGTAGCGCTGGCGGAACTTGGTCAGCGCGTTCTCCTGGATGGCGTGGATATACTCGTTGGTGAACTTCTCGGTGGAGAGGTAGGCGATCTTGGCCTCGGGGTTGCGCTGGAGGATGCTGTGCCCGATGGCGTGCATCAGGTGGGTTTTGCCGAGACCGGTCGAGCCGTGGATGAAAAGGGGATTGTAGGCCTGCGCGGGGGCCTGCGAGACGGCGAGGGCGGCGGCGTGGGAGAGCTGGTTGTTGGGGCCGACGACGAAGTTCTCGAAGGTGTTGCGCGGGTTTAGCGTGCCGGCAGCGGCGGAGCGCTCGTCGTAGCGGACGGTGCGCTTGGCGACGGGCTTGGCTGCGGCAACGACGGTGGCGCGCGGGCCGGTGCCATGGCCTTGGTCGATCTTGCGGAGGTTGACCTGCACGAGGCGACCGGCAGCCAACCGGAGGCGCTGCGAGATGAGGTCGAGGTAGTTGTCGTGAATCCAGATCGCGGCGAAATCGTTTTGCACGCCCAGGGTCACGACATCCTCGGTCGTCTCAAGGCAGAGCATGGGCTCGAACCACATCTGGAACACGTCGTCAGGGAACAGTCCCTTGAGGTCGCATTTGACGGTTTCCCAGAGACTGGTCTGGAGGGGTGAGAGGGGCATGCTGGGCGGAAAGGTGGCGGTTTTATTCACGCCTTAAAACTGCTTTGCAAAACATCCGCGTCGTCAGGGGCCGTGGCACTCAAGGGAAAATGGGTCGGGGGGCCGGGGACCTAGCCGGCAGTGCGTGCTGCGGGGCGAGGGCGAAATGGCCTGCGTCTGGGGAGAACCTTGAATGGACCGGGCACCGGGTGCGCTGCGGAGTTGGCAATGAACAATCGAAAGGAAGAACAGTTAAAAGTTACTTTGCGAGTAACGTGAATCAAAAAATGCGTTTCAAGGGCAACTTTCCGACATCTTGTTCACAGCAGGCCGGAGCATAACTTTTGCCACTTTGGTGTTGCGAAAAATCTCGCGAGCCTCGGGTCCGTTTTTCCCTCTGAGAACACCCAATCAGGCGTTCGCCAGTTGATGCGGCTCGGGTTCGGCCCACTTGCCGTGCTCCCGGATGAGGGCGACGAGGCGGGCGTCGGCCTCAGCCTGGGGGATGTTGTATTGGACGCAGTTTTTACCGACGTAGAGGTTGATCTTGCCCGGCGCGCCTCCGACGTAGCCGAAATCCGCGTCGGCCATCTCGCCCGGGCCGTTCACGATGCAGCCCATAATGGCGATCTTTACGCCCTTGAGGTGGCCGGTCTGGGCGCGAATGCGCTGCGTCGTGGTCTGGAGGTCGAACAGGGTGCGGCCGCAGCTGGGGCAGGCGACGAATTCGGTCTTGGAGATACGCGCGCCCGCGCCTTGCAGGACATTGTAGGTGAGCTTGGTCGCACGAGCCACATCGGCCTCGGTCTCGACACTCACGAGATCGCCGATCCCGTCGCACAACAAACTGCCGGTCAGGAAACTCGCCTCGAGCAGCTTGGAAAGGAAGCTGGGGTCGCCGCGCACGGCGGTGCCGGCGGTGTTGCGGATCCAAATGGGAGCGGCCGAGCCGGCGGACTTGAGATTTTCGACCAACTGACGGTAGGCACCGATGGCGTGGCCGGCGCTGGTGCCGGAAGTCGAGAGGGTGAAGACCAACCCGGTGTCGCCGGCCTGCTTTAACACGGCGGCATAGGCCGGGAGGTTGTCCGGAGCGATTTCAGCGGCGAGAAACTGTCCGTGACGGTGCACCAGATCGGCAAAGGCGGCGAAAGTCTCGGTTTCGGCGGGTCCGAACTTCCGGACGAGCATCAAGCGGCCCTTGCTCAGGGCTAGCAGAGGCTGGAGCACGTCGGGGGCGAGGGCCGGAGCGAGCTCAAGGGCGAGAAATTCGATCGGTAGCGTCGTCTTCGCGGCGGTTTCGCAGAGCGTGGCCAGATCACCGGCGCTATTGATCGGCACCAGCAGACCTTCGGCGGGGGTGTCTTTGAGCTTGGGCGCGGCGAGAGCCTGCGCCGCGTCGGCGAGCTGGGCGACCGAGCCGACGCGCACGATCACGCGAGGCGGTTGCTCGGGTCCGACAATGCAGTGTTCGGTGAGCTGGAGAGTGGCCGGCTCGCGGCGGGTGAAATGGTAGGGGTCGACGGAATCGGAGGCGGGAGGCGGGAGGTGGGAGGCAGGAGATTGCCAGAGCGACATTGCTTTGGCGGCGATGGCTTGGGCGACGGGGATCTCGTAGACCGAATCCTCGGTGAGCGACACGCGGATCGTGTCACCGAGGCCATCAAGGAGCAGCGAACCGATGCCGATGGCGCTCTTGATGCGGCCGTCCTCGCCGTCGCCGGCCTCGGTCACGCCGAGGTGCAGCGGATAGTGCATGTCCTCGCGGGCCATGCGCTCCACGAGCAGCCGGTAGGCCTGGATCATGACCTTCGGGTTGCTCGACTTCATCGAGAGCATGATGGCGTGATAGTCGTGCGACCGGGCGATGCGGAGAAATTCCAGTGCGCTCTCGACCATGCCGAGCGGCGTGTCGCCGTAGCGGTTCATGATGCGATCAGAGAGCGAGCCGTGGTTGGTGCCGATGCGCATGGCGCGACCGAGCTCCTTGCTGCGCTTCACCAAGGGAGAAAAGGTCTCGTGCAGGCGCGACAATTCCGAGTCGTAGTCGGCGTCGGTGTATTCCCTGACGGCAAACTTCTTCTTGTCGGCGTAATTGCCGGGGTTGACGCGAACCTTCTCGACGTGCTCGACGGCTTCCATGGCGGCCGAGGGCAGGAAATGGATGTCGGCCACCAGCGGGATGTGGCCGAAGCCGGCCGCGGTGAACTGCGTGCGGATGTCCTTGAGGCATTTCGCGGCGGCGACGTTGGGCGCCGTGATACGGACGATTTCGCAGCCGACCTCGGCGAGGGCGATGGACTGTTTCACCGTGGCGGCAATGTCCTGCGTGTCGCTGGTCGTCATCGACTGGATGCGCACGGGATTCGTGCCGCCCACGCCCACGGCACCGACCTTCACCTCGACGGTGCGACGGCGGACAGTGGCGAAGCGGGAGGCGCAGTAGGACATAGGGCTGAAGAGAAGTAACAAGGATCAAGGGGCAAGTGGCAAGAACCGGAAGGCGATCCAACTCCCTGTCACCTGATACTTGGCACTTGTTACTTGCCGGCTTCAGCCGGCTTGGTGGTGGCGGCCTTCTCCTGGGCGTCAGCTCTATGCTCCCTGATGATTCGGCGAATATCGCCAAAAACCGTCACATAAAGCATCATCGACAACAAGAGCACGACGAAGACGCTTTGCGTGACCGCGATGAAATTGAAGGGCAGGGATCGGCCGCGGAGTTTGCCGATTGTGGCGAACAGCATGTGGCCGCCGTCGAGGACGGGGATAGGCAGCAGATTGAAAAAGGCCAGACTCACATTGATCATGACGGCGAACCAGATAACGAAGTGTGTCGGGTATTCCGAGTTTAAGGCGTCCCAGAATCCCTGCGTGATGCCCACAAAACCTCTTACATTGGACAAGCCAACATCACCCTGTGGCAAAATGAGTGCCTTCAATGTCCGCACGCTGTTGTTAAGAATCTGGGTGATTTGTTCGAAGGGGGTCTGATAAAGCAGCCGCCAGTTGGTCTTGAGTTCGACTCCCTGGATCGGGATCATCCGGTTTTTCGAGACGAGTGGCACGATAACTTCCGTCGGAGCGCCCTGGCGAGTAACGGTCACCTTGCAGCCCTCACCGGCAGCCGCCTGTAACCGCGTGAAAAACGCCGACCAGCTGAGGACCGGTTTGCCATCGAGTGCAATGACCCGGTCCTCGGCCTTAAAACCTGTCTTTTCCGCAGGCGAACCCGGTGCAACCTGTCCGATGATGAGCTCGAAAGCGGAGTCAATACCGACCTTCCGGATGTTCTCCTCGCTGGTTCGTCGTGGGTAGACCGTAAAGTCAATCTGCTTGCCGTCGCGCACGACGGTGAAAACGGCCACTCGTTCACCCTTGGAGTCCACTACGGTGCTGAGGACAATGGCATTCAGGATGTCTATCCAACTACGCACCGCAGTGCTATCAATGGCGGTGATCAGGTCACCTTCCTGCAGGCCGGCGGCCTTAGCTGGACTTTCGACCACCTTGCCATCGAGCAGGGCGATTTTGTCGGCCACGAAACCGATGCGGGTGGAGGTGACGTTCTCTGATTCGGGACGTCCGCTGATCCAAAGAACGGTGGCGAGGGTGAAGGCAAAGAGGACGTTGAAGAACGCGCCTGCCGCCAAAACAGTCATTCGGGTGCTGTAGGCGATCGGAGGGAGTTTCGCTACATCCTCGGATTCGCCCTCGATGGCGGCCATGTCGGCGAGCTGCGGCAGCGCGACGTAGCCACCGATCGGTATCCAGGACAGGCGGTATTCCACACCGTCCTTGGCCGTGTGCGACCAGATGGCGGGGCCGAAGCCGATGGAGAAACGGCTGACTTTCACGCCGCGGCGCCGGGCGGCGAGGAAGTGGCCGAGCTCGTGGACGAAGATTGAGCCGCCGAAGAACAGGACGATCATGAAGATCGACCAGAGGCTGCTGAAGAGGGTGGAGAAGAAGTCAGACATGTCAGAGGACGGAAGACAGATGAGCAGTGGCGATCACACGGGCTTCTTGGTCTGCGGCGAGGACCTGGGCGAGGGAATTGGGTTCAGCGGTCTGCAAGCGGGACAGAGTGTGTTCAATAATCCGGGGAATCGCAAGGAACGGCACTTGGCCGGCGAGAAACGCCGCGACCGCGACCTCGTTGGCGGCGTTGAAGATCGCCGGGGCGGTGCCACCGGCCGTCATGGCCTCCCGGGCCAGCCGCAGGCAGGGATAGCGGGTCTCGTCGGCCGGGCGAAAATCGAGCGAGAAGATTTTCTCCAGCGGCAGCGCGGTGTCGGTGCTCGCCGGGGCGCGGTCGGGCCAGAGCAGCGCGTGCTGGATGGGGAACGTCATCGAGGGCGGGCAAAGCTGGGCGAGCATCGAGCCGTCGGTGAACTCGACGAGGCAATGCACGATGCTCTGGGTGTGGAGCACGGCCTGACACTGGTCGGCGCGCAGGCCGAAGAGCCACTGCGCCTCAATGAGCTCGAGGCCCTTGTTGGCGAGCGTGGCGGAATCGACCGTGATCTTGGGGCCCATCGCCCAGTTCGGATGCTTGAGCGCATCGGCCGGCGTGACCTGCGACAATTTTTCCAGCGGCCAGTCGCGGAACGCGCCGCCTGAGGCGGTCAGCACCAAGCGGCGGACATCGGACGAGCGGTGACACTCGAGGCATTGGAAGACGGCGTTGTGCTCGCTGTCCACGGGGAGCAGGCGGCTGCCGCTGGCCCGGGCGGCGGCCATCACGAACTTGCCGGCCATCACGAGAATTTCCTTGGAGGCGAGGGCGATAGTCTTCTTGGCGGCAATGGCCGCGAGCGCGGGTTGCAGCCCAGCCGTGCCGACGACGGCGATCAGGATGGTATCGGACTCCGCGAGCGAGGCCAGTTCGCAGAGTCCCTCCGGGCCACCATGGAATTGCGTGCCGGTGGGAAAGGCGGAGTTGCTGCGCGCCGCAGTCAGAGCGGCGGTATCGTGGAGGGCGACGTGTCGGACGCCAAACTGCCGGGCGATCTCGGCGAGGCGGCCGTGGTTGCGTTGGGCGGCGATGCCGACGAGCTCAAGGCGGTCGCGGTGCGCGGCGATGACGCGGAGCGTGCTCTCACCGATGGAGCCGGTGGCGCCGAGGAGGACGATGCGTTTTCTGGGAGCAGATGTCACAGTGTGGGAGGGGCTTTATGCCCCGACAAAGTGACCCGGGCCAGCCAGAAGTCGGGGCATAAAGCCCCTCCCACATGTTCGGAGCCAGTTCATCAATCCAGGAACTGGAAAATAAAATACGCGAGCGGGGCCGTGAGGATCAGGCTGTCGGTCAGGTCGAAGGCGCCGCCGATGCCGGGGATCAGCGCGCCGGTGTCCTTGGTGTCAGCCCGGCGTTTGATGACGGACTCGATCAAGTCGGAGACGATGGTAATGATGGCCAGGGGCACCGCGATCAGGGCCGCGACGAGCGGGGTCATGCTTTCGGGCAGATGGCCGGAAGCGAAATAGGCGATGCCGGCGCCCACGCCGGCCGAGACGAGCACGCCGCCGACCGCGCCTTCCCAGGTTTTCTTCGGGCTGATGGTGGGGGACATCTTGTGCTTGCCGAAGGCGAGGCCGGTGAAAAGCGCACCGACATCGCAGAATTTCGATACGGCCACGGTCCAGACACAGAGGATGAGGTTGTCGCCGCTGGAACCGTCGATCATCAGAATCGCGATGAGGTAGTGCAGCATGAACGGCACGTAAAGCAGGCCGCCCATGGTGGCGGCGATGGTCTCGACGCGGCTGGCGGCGTCGCGCTCGCCCAGCACGCAGATGCAGCTCACGATCAAGGCGAGGACCAGCAGCACCGTCGGCAGATGATTGATGAAGTCTGGTTCCTCCAGGAAGTAGGCCAGAGTGTAGGGCGCGGCCGTGATCAGCACGCTGAACAGAATACCCATCCAGCGGAACGGCCGGGCACCCATCTTGGCCGTCATGCCGTAGAATTCGTAGAGCGTCAGGGCGGAGAGCACCGTGAGGAGCGCGACAGCACCATGGGCGCCGAACAACCAGAGACTGCCGATGATGACGGTCCAGAGGACGAGGGTGCTGAGGAAGCGGGAGAGCACGGTGAAGTAGGGAAAGGGAAATTACTTTGCGCCAGACTGAATTTGCTCGGTGGTCAGGCCGTAGCGGCGCTCGCGCCGGCCAAACTCATCAACGGCCGCCTGCAGTTCGGCCTGGCCGAAGTCGGGCCACGCGACCGGGGTGAACACCATCTCCGCGTAGGCGCACTGGAGCAGCAGGAAATTGCTGACGCGCTGCTCGCCGGAGGTGCGGATGAGCAGGTCGGGCTCGGGGATAGCGGCGGTGTAGAGGTAGCGGCTGAAATTCTCCCACGAGGAGTCCGCCAATTTCTCCGTGCCACTTTGCACGGCGGCGGCGTAATCGCGGGCGGCGTCGGCCACCTCGGTGCGCGAGCCGTAGTTGAGCGCGAGGACGAGGGTCCACTCGGTGAAATCCTTGGTCGCCTCGATGACGCGGCTGAGCTCGCGCTGGACATTGGCGGGGAGCTCGGTGGTGCGACCGATGGTGAGCAGGCGGACGCGGTTCTTGATCAGGTTGTTGAGCTCACGTTTCAGGAAGTAGTCGAGCAGGCCCATGAGGCCGGAGACCTCCTCGGGCGGACGTTTCCAGTTTTCGACGGAGAAAGCGTAGAGGGTGATGTAACGGATGCCGATGGCGCGGGCGGCATCGACGACCGTGCGGACGGTCTCGACGCCGCGGCGGTGACCCTCGAGCCGGGGCAGGCCGCGTGATTTGGCCCAACGACCGTTGCCGTCCATGATGATGGCGACGTGTTGGGGAATCTTGCCGGGCGGAGGAGACGACATGCGGGAAGCGGGATTTAGGTCGGCGGGGGCAAGTTTGACAAGGGGGGATTGAAGGCGCTGACTGCGGGCATGGCCAAGCCGTTGAACCCTGCTGAAATCACTGTGGCCCTGACGACGCTGCCGGGCTGGGCGTTGGACGGCGAGGCGCTGGCGAAGACTTTCAAGTTCGGCAATTTTCGCGAGGCGATGTCGTTCATGACGCGCGTGGCGTTCGAGGCCGAGGCGATGGACCACCATCCCGACTGGACCAATGTCTACAATCGCGTTGCCATCCGCTTGAACACCCATGATGCCGGCGGCAAGGTCACGGCGAAGGACGTCGAGCTCGCCAAAAAAATCCAGGCGATCTCGTGGGTGGGGTGAGTTGTAGGGGCGGAGCTTGCTCCGCCCTCGCTGGCTACATCGCGGTCGAAGGACGGACCAAGGTCCGCCCCTACATTAAGGCCCTACAGCACCTTGACGGCGGCGAGGACGAGTTTCTCGAAGGCGCCCGCACCTTTACCGGCGTTTTCCAGCGTGTGACTGTGCGTGAGTTTTTCGTCCGAGAGTCCCGCGCCCATGTTGGTGATGCAGGAAACGCCGGCGACCTTGAGCCCGCAGTGACGGGCGATCAGGCAGTCCGGCACGCTCGACATGCCCACCGCGTCGCCGCCCCAGCCCTGCACCGCGCGAATCTCAGCGGGCGTTTCAAACGACGGGCCGCGGAACGCGACATAGACGCCTTGGTGCAGCGTGACGCCGGCCTGTTGCGCCACCGTCTGGAGCTTCGTGCGGAGACCCGGGTCCCAGGCGTCAGTCATGGAGAAAAAGCGCGGGCCGAAGGCGTCGTCGTTCGGGCCAACGAGCGGATTGAGTCCCATGAAATTGATGTGATCGGTGATGAGCATCAATTCGCTGACCTTGATGTGTGGGCGCAGGCTGCCCGCGGCGTTGGAGAGGAACAGCGTCTCGACGCCCGCGGCTTGCACGGCGCGGATCATGGTTTTCAACGGATAGGCGTCACTCGTTTCGTAGAAATGTTTGCGACCGTTCAGGACGATGACCGGCACGCCGTTGAGCGAGCCGCAGATCAACTGGCCGGCATGGCCGACGACGGTGAGCTCCGGAAAGCCTGGCAGGTCCCGATAGGCGAGTGTGACCGGGTTCTGCACCTGACGCGCCAGCCCGCCCAGCCCGGAGCCGAGGATGATCGCGATCTTGGGTCGGGCCCCGGCCAGCGCGGCCGTGATCTTGGCGGCGGACAGGCGGACGTTTTCGGCATGGGTCCCGGATTCGTTCATGACCTGAAGCTGGGAGGAAAGCGCGGGGCACACAAGCCCGGCGCGGCCAGCGGCCCACGCGGCAATCGGGAGATTTTTGACGTTGTGACGATTTGAACTTCGACTACCAGCTTTCCCATGAAAGCGGTCTGCTATGTCTGGATTATGGCGGCGACGTTGTTGCCAAGTGCACACGGCCAGACCGCGAAGCCGTTGGAGGGCTCGCCGTTCGGTCCGATTGTGGCGGCGGCTTTCGCCGCCGAGGACCAGCGCGAGCCGGCCAGCGGCAACCAGCTGGCGATCCTCAGCGGCGGCTACGATGCGCTGTTGTTGCGCGTCCACCTCATCCGCCACGCGCAGCAGTCCATCGATATCCAGACCTTCATCTGGACCAACGACGAGGTCGGCCGGCTGCTGATGTATGAACTGATCGAGGCCGCGAAGCGGGGCGTGAAAGTGCGAGTCATCGCCGACCAGCTGGTCTCGGATCAGGACCCCGCGACGGTGGCGTTCCTGGCCACGGCGCATCCCAATCTGGAGATCAAGCACTACCGGCCGCCGATGGCGCGACTGCAGCCCTCGCATCTCCAGAGCCTGCTGGCCGGGGTGACCTCCTTCCACAGCGTGAACCAGCGCATGCACAACAAGGTCATGCTCATTGACGACGCGGTGCTGATCACCGGCGGGCGGAACATCGAGAACACCTACTACGACCACTCGACGGGCCTGAATTTCCGCGACCGCGATGTGCTGGCCGTCGGTCCGGTGGCGCAGGTCGCGGCGAAATCGTTCGGGGAGTTTTGGAAATACAAGCAGGCCGTGGCGAGCCGCGACCTGACCGACGTCGCAGCCGTGATCGCGCGCGGGGATTTCCGGCGTTACGCGCAGAGGAGCGACTATGATTTCGGTGGCTACTTCGTCGAGCTGGACCGGGAAGCCGATGACGCCACGTTGATCGCGACCCGCTTTGGCGCGCACCTGAGGCCGGTGCATCGTGCCGACTTTATCTGCGACGAACCCGGCAAGAGCAGCGGCTTCTTTTCCAAGACGGCCCGCATCACCCGGGAATTGCGCGGCGCGCTGGAGCAGGCGAAGACGCAGGTCACGATGCAGACGCCCTACCTCGTGCTCAGCGGCCCGGCGCAGAAACTGATCACCAAGATGCAGGAACAGAATCCCGGTCTGAGCATCCGGGTCTCGACGAACAGCTTTGCCTCCACCGACAACCTCTTTGCCTACTCGGCCAATTATCGTCTGCGCAACAACTACATTGAGAGCCTCAAGTTACAGGTCCATGAGTTCATGCCGAAGCCCGCGACGTTGCTGACCCTGTTCCCCCAGTTTCCCGTGATGGAGCGATTCGCGCAGGCCCATGGGGCAGCCAAGGTGCCGTTCCTCTCGCTGCACGCCAAGTCGCTCGTGGTGGACGACCGCGTGGCCTTCATCGGCTCCTACAATCTCGACCCTCGTTCCGAGAACCTAAACACCGAGGCGGGACTGCTGGTGGAGGACGCGGCCTTTGCGCGGGAGTTGCGCGAGGAGATCGAGCGCGACATGCGGGCCGAGAACAGCTGGGTGATCGCGCGGCGGACGCTGCCGCTGCGGCTCGACATTCTGAACGGCCTGATCGGGGGCATCCTTTCGCTCAGCCCGATTGATGTCTGGCCGATCCAGAACACCACCAGTTACGAACTGCGGCCCGGGGCGGTGGAAGTGCCGCCCGAGCACCCGGCTTTCCTCGAGCGCTACCGCGATGTCGGTTCGTTCCCCGGGGCCGAGGGCGATCTCTCCACCAAGGAAATCCTGACCCGCCTCTACAAGGCCGTCGGCACACCACTGACCCCGGTGTTGTGAGCCGGCCAGGTAAGGATGTCTACAGCGCCTAGACGGCGAGGCGTTGCTCAATGCGGCGGTCGGGCACAAACCACAGGAGCGCGACGCCGGTGTAGAGGGTGATCGAGACCCACGGGAACCAGCACGCGAGCGGGATACCGAGCGCGTAGATGACGAGGGAAATCCAGCCCTTGAAATCCGCGCCGATTGCCTGCGCGAGGGCGGAATCGGCATCGTGACAGGCGAGGAGCACGCGCACGAGGATGGTGTAGGCGAGACCCGCCATGAGGAGCACGCCACCGTAGAGGGCGACCGTTACCGGGGCGAAGTGGTTCTCGCCCATCCAGCCGGTGACGAGGGGGAAAAGCGACAACCAGAACAGCAGGTGGAGATTGGCCCAGAGGACGCCGCCCTTGATGTGCTTCACCGCCTGAAAAAGGTGGTGGTGGTTGTTCCAGTAGATGCCGACGTAGATAAAACTCAGCACGTAGCTCAGGAAAACCGGGAGCAGGGGTTGCAGGGAGGCGAGGTCGGTGCCGTGGGGCACCTTCAATTCCAGGACCATGATGGTGATGATGATGGCGAGCACGCCATCGCTGAACGCTTCAAGCCGGCCTTTGTGCATGGGGCGAATCAGACAGTTAAGTGCTTCCCGAGCAATGCGGATGTAAGCCGGTTGTCATTCCCGCTTCGGCCCGGAAATCCGTTTGCGAAGGCCGGGCGTATCCCTAACGTTTCGCCCATGAGTGATTTTGCCCCCGCTGCTGAAATAACCGCCACGCGCGACGCCCTGCTCCGCCTCAAGGCCAACATGCGCCAGACGATCAAGGGCAAGGACGACGTCATCGAGCAGTCGCTGGTCTGCCTGCTCGCCGCCGGGCACCTGCTGATCGAGGATCTGCCGGGCGTGGGCAAGACCACGCTGGCCTACTGCCTGGCCCGCTCGATGGACTGCACGTTCTCGCGCATCCAGTTCACCAGCGATCTGCTGCCGACCGACGTGACCGGCGTGTCCATCTACGACGAGACGCTCAAGGAGTTTGTGTTCAAGTCCGGGCCGGTGTTCGCCAACGTCGTGCTGGCAGACGAGATCAACCGTGCCACGCCCAAGACGCAGTCGGCGCTCCTCGAGGTCATGGACCGCGCCAAGGTCACGGTCGATGGCGAGGCGCACACGGTCGGTGCGCCGTTCATGGTCATCGCCACGCAAAACCCGGTGGACTATGAGGGCACATTCCCGCTGCCGGAGAGCCAGATGGACCGGTTTCTGATGCGGCTCGCGATGGGTTACCCGCAGCCCGGTGACGAGATGGAGATACTCCGCAGCCCACGCCTCGGCTATGATTCCATTGCGCTCAACCCCGTCGTCACCCGCTCGGACATCCACAAGATGCAGGCGCTGGCGGGCAAGGTGTTCGTTGAGGACTCCGTGCTCGACTACATTTTGAAAATCATCACCGCCACGCGCACGGAGGTGGAATTCAAGGCCGGGGTCAGCGTGCGCGGCGGGCTGGCGCTGCGGGTGGCGGCGCAGGCGCGGGCACTCGTGCATGGCCGGGATTTCGTTGTCCCCGAGGACGTGCAGGAAATGGCCGGCCCGGTGCTGGCGCACCGCCTCTCGCTGGCCCGGCAGACGTCCGATGCGCTCGAGGAACGCCGCACGGTGCTGGCCGCTTTGCGCCGGATCATCAACGCGGTGCCGGTGCCGGAGTGATGAGCCAGTCAACGATACCTGTCATCCTGAGCGGTGCGAAGGATCCAGTTGGAGGGCGGACGCCCTCGTCCGCCATGCTTCGCGGGGTGAGGGCACCCCGCCCACAAAGACTGGATTCTTCGCTGCACTCGGAATGACAATCCAAGTGAATTCATGAATTCAAGTATCACTGCCGCTGCGACGCTTGACTGGGACGGCCCCGGCGCGCCGGCGCACGCGCGGCGCGAATTCACGTGGCACGCACTGCTGTGGGTGATGGTGTTTCCCCGGAAGCGGCATCGCATCGCGCTGACGGTGCCGGGGCTTTTCCTGATGGCCACGGCGATGGGCATTGGCACGGCGGCCTATAACACCGCGAGCAATATTCTCTTCATCACCCTGTCGCTCCTGCTCGCCTGCCTACTGTTGAGCGGCCTGCTGTCGTGGTTCAACTTCATGGGCCTGTGCTGGCGCGTGCGGCCGCAGGGTCCGTGGCGGGCCGGCCACGAGACACTGGTTACGGTCGAGGTGCAGAACCGCAAGCGCTGGCTGCCGACCTACAGCCTGTGGTTCGAGCTCGCGACGCAGCCGCGTCACATTCCCGAGCCGGAGGATGGCGGCAAAAATCTCCGGATGCGCGAGATCCTCGCCGCCGCCGAGAAATACATCACCCGCGGTCGGGTTTATCTGCGCGAACGCATGGAACCGGGCGGGACCGCCCTGCTCGACTGGGGCGTGAAGCCCACCCGGCGGGGCGAGGCCCTCCTTGAGCTCGGGGCGGTGGGTTCGCTGTTTCCGTTCGGCTTTCTCAAAAAAAACATCGGCACTGATCTTAAGCAAACCGTGTTGGTCTGGCCCGCGCAGGTGGAATACCAGTGGATCGGGGCCATGGCGGCGCATACCGGCTCCCAGGGCCAGCGCACGGCGCGGGCCGGCATCGGCGACGATTTGCTGGCGCTGCGCAAATACCAACAGGGCGACTCGCACCGGCTGATCCATTGGAAGGCCAGCGCCCGGCTGGGGCAGATGATGGTGCGCCAGTTCGCGGCGGAAAGTCGCGACGGCTTTGTGCTCAGCCTCGACAGTTCCGCCACCCGGTGGACGCGCGCGGAGCAATTCGAGTTGCTTTGCAGTCTGGCGGCCACGCTGGCCGAGGATCTTTTTGCCGCCGGTCGGTTGCGCGGAGTCATCCTCAATGGTGGCATTCTGCGCGAGACGCGCCGGCTCCGCGATGTCGAAGCCTGGCTGGACGAGCTGGCCCGGCTGGAATTTTCTGAAAATGGAGGGCGGACGCCCTCGTCCGCCATGCGGGGTGGGGGCACCCCGCCTCCCGTAACCCACAATGTCATTACCTTCGCGCCCGAGGGCGCGCGAGGTGTCACCGCTTATGTCGACGGCCGCCAAACCGCGTCAGCTTAACCTCGACGAGCTGCTGCTCCTGAAGTGGCTGCTGGGCGGCGCGCTGGCGCTGGTGTCGCTCTGGACGGTCTTCTTCCTTGATATCGAGGCGCTGGGCTTGGTGGGCGTGGCCGGGGCGGTGATCATCGCCGTGCTGGTCTGGCCGCAACTGCCGGGCCGGTTGCCCCCGCTTATCTGGAAACTCTCGGTGCCGGCCATCGTCATCGCGATGGCGGCGGACTTGTATTTCAGTCCCGACACGCTGCCCGTGCTGATCCGGCTGGCGATCCTGTTGGTGCTCTACCGTGCGGTGGCCTACCGGCGCAAACGCGAGGACCTGCAATTGCTCGTGCTGGGCCTATTCCTGATCGTGGTGGCGGGCGTGCTCACGGTGTCGCTTGGGTTTGCGTTCCTGCTGCTCCTGTTCACGGCCTGTGCGCTGGGCTTTCTTTTTATCATCAACCTGATCGAAGCCTCGGGCACCGGGGCCGTGCGCACGGCCGAGGCCGAGACAGCCTGGACGCGGCTGGGTTGGCGGAATTTTATCGGCCGGCTGCGGGCCGTGGCTGACTGGCGGTTGCTGGTGTTTGCCAGTGTGCTATTCACGACCGTGGTGGTGATGTCCGGCCTGTTGTTTCTGGTCATCCCGCGCTTCGAGGTGGCAAGCGGATTCTTCCTCGACCGCTACATCACCCGGAAGAGCCGGTCGGGTTTCAGCGACACGGTGAAATTTGGCGACGTGACGGAACTGCTACGCGATGATGGCGTGGCGATGCGCGTGGACTTCACCGATGCTAGCGGCATTCGCGAGGAGCCCTACTGGCGGCTGGTCGTGCTGGATGAATACGCCCCCGGGGGCTTCAAAGTTTCCGCCGGGCTCAAGGGTGAACTGTTGCGCGGCCAGCGGATCATGCAGCAATTGCGCGGCCGGCCCATCGGCCGAAAGGTGAACGAGGTTGGCGGCGTGTGGACTTTTTATGTCGAGCCGGGGGTCAGCCGGTTTCTACCGCTGCCCGGCAGCTACGGCCTGCTGCGGCTGCGCGATCCGGTGCCGCTCCAAACCAGCCCAGGCAACCGGCTTGTCGCGTTGCGCACCGAGTCGATGACCATGAGTGCCTTTCAATTGGACGAGGTCGAGCTGACGCCGACGCTGACGGATGCGCGGTTTCCCCAGCTGCTGCGTCAGGCGCAGTCTGATCCGCCGCGGATCGACGATGCGTTCCGCTATGATCCGCGGCTGACGCTGCGCGGGCCAGAAGGTCCGGCGAACGAGGCGGTGCTCCGCCGCATCGTGAGCGAGGTCACGGGCGGGGCAACGTTGCCGGCCGAGGAATTTTCCCGCCGGGCCACGGCGTGGCTGCGGGCTCGTCATGCCTACGCGCTTTCGGTGAAAATCCCGAAGGGCGAGGGGACGGATGACATCGTGCGCTGGCTGGACTCCAACGAACCGGGCTTCTGCGAGTATTTTGCCGCGGGCTTCACCGTGCTGGCGAGGGCGGCCGGCCATCCCGCCCGGATGGTGGTGGGTTTTCACGGCGGCGTGCTCAACGGGTTTGAGAATTATTTCATGGTGAAGAATTCCAACGCGCATGCCTGGGCCGAGATCTACGATGGCAAGGCGGCCTGGTTCCGGGCGGACCCGACGCCCGGCGGCGCCGCCGTCACGACCCAGAACAACGTGGGCGGAGTGCAGCAGGAGCAGGACAGCAGCTGGTCGGCGCGCGTGGACAGCCTGCGGGTGCTGTGGTATCGGCGCATCGTGAATTTTGATTCGCGCCAGCAGGTGCAGATGATCGAGCAGATGAAGACGTTCACCACCGACTCAGGTTCGGCCATGAAAGCGCAGCTGGAGGAGATCAGTAAACGCTTGAAGGCATGGCTCGCCCAACCATGGAACGCCGCGCGCCTCGGCCGTTCACTCGGGCTGGGTGCCGGCGTGGCCGCTCTGGGTTGGCTGCTGTGGCGGTTGACCGGACAGGGTTGGTCGCGCTGGCGGCAATGGCGCCGGCCGGCGGAATATGATCCGGTGCGGCGGACTGCCGGAGTGTGGCTGGGACGCTTGCGGCAGCGCGAAATTCGCAGTGAGGTGGTAGCCGAGTTGCAACGGTTGCGCTACGGTCGGCGCGAAACCTGGCCGGAGCCGCGCGCGGTATTCCGGCGGGCGCGAATGGCGAGGCGGGGCGTCAAGCGCTGACGATACGGGTAAGCGCGGACTCCGTTCCGCCAGGAATTACAAGCCAGCGTTGCGTGATTCCCCTCTATGAAGAGGGGTGGCCGAAGGCCGGGGTGTGCAGGTTGGAATCAGCGTTTTGGCCGATTCGCCTCAATCCACGTGTCGATTGCCAGCAGCACAGCATTAAGGTCGGCTTTCACTGCCTTATCTTCAAATCGCAGAAACCGGATGCCTAGCGCCTCCAGCTGACACTGTCGCTGTTCATCCTCGGGTCCTTTCAGTTTGTGACTGTCGCCATCGATTTCCACGGCCAGCATCAAGTCACTTGAGAAGAAATCCACAATGTATCGATCGATCGGCTTCTGGCGGTGAAAATCAAATCCAAGCCGTTGGCCGCGCTTCAACTGTTGCCAAAGCAGCGCCTCCGACAAGGTGCTGTGGTTGCGCAGTTCCCGGGCGAGCATTCGTAGAGCGGGATCATACGGGAGCTTCATGGCGTGACGATCCTATGAACTGGATCGGGCGGCAAGAACACACCCCGCCCCGGTGGGGCACCCCTCTTGATAGAGGGGAATTTCCGGAAAAACTAAACCCTCTACCCAATCTATTCTCGAAGC
>JAHFTH010000220.1 GCA_023269445.1 Lacunisphaera sp. | reverse complement strand
CTGGTTGGCAGCGGGATTCCCGTGATGGGGCATCTGGGTCTCACGCCGCAATCGGTGAACCAGCTCGGGGGCTATCGTCTGCAGGGTCGCTCGGAAACGGATGCGGCAAAACTTTTCGCCGACGCGCGCCAGCTGAAGGAACTGGGGGCCTTTGCCGTCGTGCTCGAATGCGTGCCCGCTGCGCTGGCCGCGGAAATCACGAAGAACCTGGCCATCCCGACCATCGGCATTGGCGCGGGCGCGGGGACCTCGGGGCAGGTTCTTGTGCTGAACGACCTCCTTGGCCTCGACGCGACTTTCCGGCCGAAGTTCAGCCGGCGTTACCTCGATGGTCACGGCGAGGTGCTGGCGGCGCTCAATGCGTATGCGCGTGATGTGCGCGGGGTGCGTTTCCCGGCGCGGGCGGAGGTGCTCGCATGAAAGTCTGGCGCACTCTTGGTGACTGGCGCGCAGCGCGCGGCGGATTGGCCGGCCGGTCCATCGGCTTCGTGCCGACGATGGGCGCGTTGCACGCCGGACACCGGACGTTGCTGGCGCGCGCGAGTGCCGAGAACGACTGCGTGGTGCTGAGCATTTTCGTCAACCCCACCCAGTTCAACGACCCGGCTGATCTCGCGAAGTATCCGCGCACGCTGGAGGCGGACCTCGCGCTCGCCGCTGATCTCGCCGATCACGTCATCGTGCCGGAGGCGGCGGAGCTCTACCCGGATAATTTCAACTATCGGGTGACCGAGGATTCCCTGAGCCGCCGTCTCGAAGGCGCGCACCGGCCCGGGCATTTCGACGGCGTGCTGACGGTCGTGCTCAAGCTGCTTAATCTCGTGCAACCGACGCGGGCTTATTTCGGCGAGAAGGACTGGCAGCAACTTCGGCTCGTCGAGGGCATGGTGCGGGCGCTCCTGTTGCCGGTGGAGATCGTCGCCTGTCCGACCGAGCGCGAATCCGACGGACTGGCGCTCAGTTCGCGCAACCGCCGGCTGTCGCCGGTGGCCCGCGCGCAGGCCGGGCAGTTCCCGCGCATCTTGCGCTCTGCCGCGACGGCGGCGGCGGCGATGACTGAACTCAGTCAATCCGGATTTGAGGTGGATTATGTGGCGGATGAACCCGGAGTGCGCCTCGGCGCGATCCGCACCGAAAACGTGAGGTTGATCGACAATGTCCGCCTCTAACCTGCTCTTCGTCCTCACCGGTTCCATCGCGGGCTACAAGGCCTGCGAGGCGGTCTCGCGTCTCGTGCAGCGCGGCCACCTGGTGCGCTGCGTGGCGACGCCCTCGGCGCTGAAGTTTATCGGCCCGGCCACGCTCGAAGGACTTACGGGTTCGCCCGTCCTGAGCGACCTGTTTGAAAGCGGCCGCGCGCTCGACCACATCGCGCTCACCCGCTGGGCTGATGCCGTTGTGGTGTGTCCGGCCACGGCCAATACGATCAACCGTCTCGCCGCCGGACTCGCCGACGATTTGCCCGGCGCGCTGTTCCTCGCGCATGATCGTAGCAAGCCTTGGCTCGTCGCCCCGGCGATGAATCCCGCCATGTGGGCTCATCCCGCGACGGTGTCTGCCGTCGAAAAGTTACGCAGTTGGGGCGTGCGCTTCGTGCCGGTGGGCGAGGGGCGCACCGCGTGCGGCGAGACCGGCGAGGGCCGGCTGTCCGAACCGGACACGATCGTTGCGGCGATCGAAGCCGCGCTGGCCCGGCCCGCGAAAAAATTGCGTGTGCTGGTGACGGCCGGTGGCACGGCCGAACCGGTCGATGGCGTGCGCGTGCTGACGAACACGAGCACGGGCGCGACCGGCGCGGGCATCGCGACGCAGCTCTCACGGTCGGGTCATGAGGTGGTGTTGTTGCGCGCGCAAAATGCCGTGCGCCCCGA
This sequence comes from Lacunisphaera sp., assembly GCA_023269445.1. Classification (GTDB taxonomy): domain Bacteria; phylum Verrucomicrobiota; class Verrucomicrobiia; order Opitutales; family Opitutaceae; genus Lacunisphaera. Next base: position 3,564 of record JAHFTH010000220.1, on the reverse strand, counting down.
CGGTCCGTGCCGGGAAGAAACTTTTGTGACCTTTGCCGAACTCGAAACCGCCTTGGACCGGTTGCTCGGGTCGGACCGGTTCGACGCCGTGGTTCACGCCGCCGCCGTGAGTGACTACGCGGTGGACGCGGTGTTGGGCGTGCCCGGCCAGTCGGCGAAGCTCGAATCCGGGGGCGCACCGCTGTTGCAGTTGCGGCCGAATCCGAAATTGGTGGATGGGTTGCGCAAGCTCAGTGGCCGGCCGCTCACCTTGGTCGCCTTCAAGCTTACGCACGGCGCGGACGCGATGCAGGCGGACACGGCGGTGCGCCGGCTCTTCGCGCACTCCGGGGTCGACTACGTCGTGCACAACGACCTCGCGGCCCGCCAGCCGGGCGGCATTTTTCCCGCCGACATTTTTCGCTCCGATGGAACCGTGGCGGCCCACTGCCCGGACCGCCCGGCCCTCGCCGCGGCTCTCGAACAACTGCTCGCGACCGGTGCGGGCGCCAACTAACCACCCCCATGCTCCTCACGCTCGATGTCGGTAATTCCCAGATTCACGGCGGCGTGTTCGATGGCGACACGCTGCGCTTTCAGTTCCGCAAGACCACGCAGCCGATCGGCTCGTCCGACGAGTTCGGCATCTTCCTACGGGCCGTGTTGCGCGAGAATAGCATCGACCCCGCCGGTGTGGAGCGTGTCGCGATCTGCTCGGTCGTCCCACCCGTGGCCTATCCGCTGCGCGCGGCCTGTGTGAAATATTTCAACTGCGAACCCTTCGTGCTGCAGGCCGGCGTGAAGACCGGTCTGAAAATCAAATATCGCAACCCCGCCGAGGTTGGCGCGGATCGCGTGGCCTGCGCCATCGGGGCGGCACAGCTGCATCCCAAGCGGGACGTGTTGGTGGTGGACTGCGGCACGGCCACGACACTCGAGGCCGTGACGGCGGACGGCGATTATCTCGGCGGCGCCATCATGCCGGGCGTGGGCATCTCAGCCGAGACGCTGGCCAGCCGCACGGCCAAGCTGCCGCGCGTGGAGATCACCCGACCCGAGTCAGCGCTGGGCCGCACCTCGACGGAAAGCATCCAGTCCGGACTTTACCACGGGCATGTCGGGGCGATCCGCAATTTGCTCGCGGCGCTCACAGTGGAGGCCTTCAACGGCCAGCGTCCGCAGGTGATCGGGACGGGTGGTTTCGCCCGGATGTTCGAGGCCGAGAACCTGTTCGATGAGATCGTGCCCGAGCTGGTGCTGTTCGGCCTGAAGCACGCCGAGTTCCTCAACCGCGAGACGGAGAAAAAGTAATTCCCATGCGCCTGACTTTGCTGAAATCCAAACTGCACCGCGCAACCGTCACCGCGGCCGACCTGAACTACGAGGGCTCCGTGGCGATCGCGCCCGAGCTCCGGCGCGCCGCCGGCTTTTTGCTGCACGAGCGGGTGGAGATCTACAACTGCCACAACGGCGAGCGCTTCGCGACCTACGTCATCGGCGGGCGCAAGCGCGGCGAGATCATGATCAACGGCGCGGCGGCGCGACTCGTGCAGCCGGGCGACGAAGTCATCATCGCCGCCTACGCGGATTTCGAGCCCGGCGAGGCGAAGGCGCACCAGCCGGTTGTTATTTTGTTGGACAAAAAGAACCGTCCGAAGCGGAAGCACTGAAAGGCAACACACCCCGGCGCATTCGCGCCACCCCTCTTGATAGAGGGGACCCAAACCTGCCTTGCGTGAATCCCCTCTATGAAGAGGGGTGCCCGTCAGGGCGGGGTGTGTAGGCGGAGGTCGTTCGATTTCCGCAAGACGTTCGTTCATCACCTAGGCAGCCGCTCTGGCTCGGCGGTGGGACAGGCCGGGCGCGGTTTGACGCACGGGAGGGCACTGGCGCGGTGGTCTCAGAGGGGAATTCCCGAGCTGGTGTTGGAACACACTCTGCATGGGTGCTGTTACTCTTATTACCATGAATCCCGAGAAAATGACCGTCATGTCGCGCCAAGCCGTGCAGGAGGCGCAGAACGAAGCCCGCCGCCGCTCGCACAACGAGGTGGAGACGTGGCACCTGCTCGTCGCACTCCTCGCGCAGGAGGGCGGCATCGTGCCGTCGCTGGTCGAGAAGCTCGGCGTGACCGTCAGTGCCCTGCAGCTCGCCGCCAACCGCGAGCTGGAGCGCTTCCCGAAAGTCTCGGGTGCGGTGGACGTGTCCAAGATCTACGTCACGCAGGCCCTCAACGAGGTGCTGTCCAAGGCCGAGACGGAGGCCGAGTCACTCAAGGATGAGTTCATGAGCGTCGAGCACCTGTTCCTCGCCTTGCTCGCCGTGGGCAAGCCGCCCTCGCTGAAGAGATATTTCGAGAGCTTCAACCTCGACCGCTCCAAGGTGCTGAAGGAGCTGCAGAAGATGCGCGGCAACCAGCGGGTGACCTCCGACAATCCCGAGACGACCTACAACGCGCTCGAGAAATACGGTGTCGATCTCGTCGCGCAGGCGCGCAAGGGGAAGATGGACCCCGTGATCGGCCGCGACGCCGAGATCCGGCGCGCCATCCGCATCCTTTCGCGCAAGACCAAGAACAACCCCGTGCTCATCGGCGAGCCCGGCGTCGGCAAGACCGCCATCGTCGAGGGCCTCGCCCAGCGCATTCTGCGCGGCGACGTGCCCGAGGGGCTGAAGGACAAGACGGTGTTCTCGCTCGATCTGGGCGCGCTGGTGGCCGGGGCGAAATATCGCGGCGAGTTCGAGGAGCGCCTGAAGGCCGTGCTCAACGAGGTCAAGGAGGCCGACGGCCGCATTATTCTCTTCATCGACGAGCTCCACAACATCGTGGGGGCGGGCAAGACCGAGGGCGCGATGGACGCGGGCAATCTGCTCAAGCCCATGCTCGCTCGCGGCGAGCTGCATTGCATCGGCGCGACCACCCTCGACGAATACCGCAAGCACATCGAGAAGGACCCGGCGCTCGAGCGCCGCTTCCAACCGGTGCTGGTCGAGGAGCCGACGGTCGAGGATGCCATTTCCATTTTGCGCGGCCTGCGCGAGCGCTATGAGCTGCACCACGGCGTGCGCATCCAGGACAACGCGCTCGTGTCGGCCGCCGTGCTTTCGCACCGCTACATCGCCGACCGCTTCCTGCCGGACAAGGCTATCGACCTCGTGGACGAGGCCTGCGCCATGATCCGCACCGAGATTGACTCGTTGCCGACCGAGCTCGACGAGCTCCAGCGCCGCGTCATGCAGCTCGAGATCGAGGAAACCGCCCTGCAGAAGGAAAAGGACGACGCCTCGAAGCGCCGGCTCACCGAGCTGCGCAAGGAGCTGGCCGACGCCAAGGAGAAGGCGACCGCCCTCCGCGCCGTCTGGTCGAAGGAGAAGGAGGCGCTCGGCCGCGTGCAGAAAGTGCGCGAGGAACTGGAAGCCGCCCGTCTTGAGATGGCCAAGGCCGAGCGCGCCTACGACCTGAACAAAATCGCCGAGCTCAAGCACGGTCGCATCCCGCAGCTGGAGAAGGAACTCGCCAAGGCCGAGAAGTCCGGCAGCGCCAAGACCACGCTGGTGAAGGAGGAGGTGTCCGCCGAGGAGATC
>JAHFTH010000219.1 GCA_023269445.1 Lacunisphaera sp. | reverse complement strand
TCGGAGACTTGGACGCCTGCTTCTGCCATTTTTGAGCGCGGATAAGGAGTTCGGTCTCGAGTCCTTTCAGGAGTTCCAAGAGATCGTGTGCATCCCGAGCGGAGAGCTCGACCAGGGTGTGATTCTCGGGAGACCGGTTCTTGAGGTCAAAGCTGGAGGCGATACCGGTGCCCTCCAAATGGGCGATGAGATTGAATGGAAGCAGTATCTTCATCCGGAGAAATTGTGGCCGCCCCGGAGTTTCCTCCGGAGCGGCTGGCCCGTTGCACGCATGCGACTAAATTGATTCTTCATGTCTGTTCCGGGCTTGAAACCGCACCTTGGCTCGAAACCGGAGGAGTCGACGACAGTCCTTGCTCAAGCTCTGTCAGCAGTTGAGGCCAATCGAACGGTTTCTGAAAGACCGCGAGACCACCGGCCTTGGTGGAGTCTTCCTTCAACTCCCGATAATAGATTCCCGTCATGAACCAAATTTTGATCTGCCGGTTTGTCTCCCGGGCGAGCGCGTGAAGCCGTAGGCTGGTTTCAAAGCCATTCAGCTTGGGCATCTGCACATCCAGCAAAATACCATCAATCTGCTCCTTTCCGAACAATTCAATCGCGGCCTGACCCGATTCGGCCTGAAGCGTTCTGTATCCGCAGATATTCAGATAGTAGGCGACCGATGTGCATACCGCAGATTGATCATCAACCACCAGGATCGTTCGCTGTGCTGCTGAGGGCGAGGGAACTTCGCTCACAGTCGCCTCCCGGGAGAGATGGAAGCGATCAAGGCACAGCCAGCCAGTGCGGCAGTTCGCCGGGTTTCAACGCGGGGCGGATAAAGAATACATTGGGCCATAAAAATCCTGGATCAAGGCACCGCAGCGATGGCCCTTCGCTGCGACGGCTACTTGAGAAGCGATTACGCTCTCTGCTGAGTCAATAGGGAAAGTGGTTTACTGGTTAAATCTCGCGAGTGTTTTCCTAGTTTGGGTCTGTTTTGTCTGTTCCTCGAAACAATCTTTCCGCCGCGCCAATCAGGTCGTCGCTATCCGCTCCCTTTGGGATGATGACATCAACCTTGAGGCGTTCGAATTGCCCGCGTCGGCTCTCGGCATGACAGTTGCCGAGCTGATGAAGAAAGCAGACCGACAAGAATGCGCGCAAGATTTCTCTGTGCGGCCTATGTTCTGCGGTTCGCCAATGTGGGAGCGTGCTTGCACGCGACAGTCGCGACCAAGGTCGCTCCCACAACAATCGATCCGGTGCGGCGAAACCTACGCGGCCACGCCGCAGCACTTCTTGTATTTCTTGCCGCTGCCGCAGGAGCAGGGGTCGTTGCGGCCGATCTTCGGGGTCTCGCGCCGGACGGTCTGGCCCGGGCCATCCACCTGGCCGGTGTAAACCCAGCGACCTTCCTCACGACCGAAGAGCGCGGTCTCAAAATGTTCCTGGTCCTTGCCCTCGTTGCGGAACTTGGCGGAGAACTCGACCGCGCCGAGCTTGTCCTTCTCGCCGCCCTGTTCGGTGCGGAGGATGGTGAGCCCGAGCCACTCGGAACTCTGGGCCCATTTCTTCGCGTCCTCGGCGGCGAAGTCCTTGCGCTGGTCGGCGCTGAGCGAGCGCTCGAGGTGGGCGACATCGCATTTCACATAGGCGGAGTAGCGCGAGCGCATGAGGGCCTCGGCCGTCGGGGCGGGGGTGCCGGCGACGATCGGGCCGCAGCAGGCTTCATAGGATTTGCCGGAACCACAGGGACAATTGCTCATGGAAGGGAGGTTCCGGGAGAAGGGCCAAGTTTCAAGTAGCAAGTGTCAAGAGTCGGACCGGTTCCGCCGAAAGCGGGTTCTTTCCTGACACTTGCTACCTGTTACTTTCCCGACTCTCAGGGCTCGCGGATGACGAGGGTCCGGTTGAGGGCGTCGGGCCGCAGTTCCTGCGTCTGCCCCGAGGGCCACTGGATGACGATCTTCCGCACGCGGGCGTCCGCGCCGAGGCCGAAGGTCAGCGTGGATTCGGACTGGGCCATGAAGCCGAGGGCGGGGGCGACGGTCTGGGTGAACACCCGGCGGGGCGTGTGCACCTCGACGCGCGCGCCGCCGGCCTCGGGCTGGCTGCGGGTGGCGACGAGTTGCAACCGGAGCCACGGCAGGCCGGGCCGCTGGTCGTTGCGGAGGAGGATGGGGGAGCCGTTGTTCTGCGCGATGATGACATCCGGATCGCCGTCACCGTCGAAATCCGCGACGGCGACGCCGCGGATCGTGGGCGGCGGTGGCGTGGATTCACCCGTCTCGACGGGGAAGAACGGCCGCCATACATTACCCTGCGACCAGAATACCTGGGCGGAGGCCTCGAAATCACGGCCGGCGGCAAATTTATTGATTCCGGGTTCGGCCCGGCCCTGGCCGGAAAAAATCTCCGTGCGCCCATCGAGGTCGAAGTCGGCGAGGGCGACACCGAGTTTGCCCGCGAGGGCGAGGGGCTGGTCGTCGGCCGCGGGGCCGGGCCTCGGGCCAAAGCCGGGCAGGATCTGCGCGCGCGGGTCGGTGGCGACGCCGAGCGGGAACGCACTCGCCGATGCGAAGCTGGCCGAGGCGCCTTCCTGCCGCGTGCCGCGGCCGGTGGTTTGTTTTTCGAAGGTGCCGTCGCCCCGGGCGAGAAAGAGCGCGGAGCTGTTGTTGTGGTAGGTGATGAGCAGGTCGAGCCGGCCGTCGCCGTTGGCGTCAAGCGGGGCGATCGCGAGCGGTTCGGTGACCGGCCGGCCCGTCTCGCGATCGATGTCGCGCAGGCCGGCCGAGTCGGGCACGAGAGCAAACCGCCCCTCGCCCAGGTTGCGATAGACGGAGGGGAAGGCGCTGATGAAACCGGCCGGCGCGCCGTAGGAGCGCCCGATGTCGGCGATGGTGAAGGCCTGGGCCAGCCCCACCTCGCGCGGCCAGCGGGCGTAATGCAGCACGATCAAGTCGAGCCGGCCGTCGCCATCGACGTCGAGCCAGGCCGCGCCGGTGCTCCAGAGGTTGTCGTCGCCGCCCACGCCGGCCGATTCCGTGACGTCCTCGAACCGGCCGTGACCGAGGTTGCGGAAAAGGTGGTTGAGCCCGACGCACGTGACGAAGAGATCGGTGAGTCCGTCGTTGTCGAAGTCCCCGGCCACGGCGGCCATGCCCTGCATCTCGCCGTTGAGGCCGGCGGACGCGGTCACATCGGTGAAGCGCCCCCCGCCGTCGTTGCGGAAGAGCGCGCTGCTGCGGCCGAGGCGTTTCTCGAGGGATTCCTCCCACGGCCAGGGCGCGCCATTGACGAAGAACAGGTCGGGCCGCCCGTCGCCGTTGAAATCCAGCACGGTCACCGCGCCGGCCAGCGTGGTCGGGGCCTCCGCGCCGCCCTGCTGGTGCGTGAACCGCAGGCCGGACTCCGCCGTCACGTCCGTGAACCGCAGCACCGGGGCGCCCGCCGCGGTGTCCGGCGGGAAGAGCCAGGCGAACAGGATGCTCAGGCCGATGGCCGCCAGCACGAGCGGCAGGACCACCGGCAGCAACGGCGACACCACGGACCGCACCGGCTGGGTGGCCGGCGTGGGCGCGGAGGGAAGGGTGGCGGTCGGGGGCACGAGAAAATTCCGAATGAGCGTGGACACGAAATGCTTCGCCTCCACCATAGACCGCAACCCCATTCACGCAATGTCCGACCACGCCACGCCCGGCCGCTCCCTGTTCCGCTTCGCGGGCGTCGGCGCTTTCTGGACGCTGGTGGGCCTGGCGTTCGCCAGCCAGTTCTACCTGTCGAGCACGCTGCTCGGCCTCTCCGTGACCTGGAGCCAGGCGATCAGCTATTCCCTCGCGGACTGGTATGTGTGGGCGATCCTGTCGATTCCCGTGGTGTGGCTGGCGCGGCGCTGGCCGCCCGAGGGCACGCAACCGTGGCGCACCGCCGCGATCCATCTCGCGGCCGCGCTGGGGTGCTCGCTCGTGTATGTGCTGCTGCGTTCGCTGGTCGGCGTGGTGCACAGCCGGTTGCTCGACGAGCCCGTGACCTTTGCCGAGGTGTTCCGCCCGCTGCTGGTGAAGACCTATCCGTTCAACCTGCTGGTCTACGGCGTCATCATCACGATCAGCCACGCGTTGGAATATTACCGCAAATACCACGAGCGCACCGTCAACGCCCTGGAGCTGGAGAAGCATCTCACCGAGGCGCGGCTGCAGGCGCTGCTGCGCCAGCTCCAGCCCCACTTCCTGTTCAACACCCTCAACGGTATCGCCTCGCTCATGCACAGCGACGTCCATGCCGCCGACAAGATGCTCGTGCGCCTGAGCGAACTGCTGCGGCTGACGATGCACCACCCCGGCCAGCCGCTCACCAAGCTGCACGAGGAGATCGCCTTCATCGAGAAATACCTCGAGATTGAACGCATCCGTTTCCGCGACCGGCTCACGGTGGAGATCAAGGTCGCGCCCGACACCCTCGAGCTGGATGTGCCGAGCCTGATTATCCAGCCCCTCGTGGAAAACGCCATCCGCCACGGCATCGAGCCGCAGGCCCGGCCCGGGCGCATCACGGTCGAGGCCCGGCGCGAGGGGGCGACGCTCGTGCTCCTCGTGCGCGACAATGGCGGTGGCCAGCCGCCGGGCGGCTTTACCCGCGAAGGCATCGGGTTGGCCAATACCCGCGGGCGACTCCGCGAGCTTTACGGCGACCGGCACCGCTTCGAGCTGGCCAATCATGCCGCGGGCGGCTTGGAAGTGCGCGTCAGTCTGCCGCTATGAAAATCCGCACTCTCATTGTGGACGACGAGCCGCTCGCGCGCGACCGGTTGCGCGGCTTTCTCAAGGCCGAGGCCACGGTCGAGGTCATCGGCGAGTGCGGCAGCGGGACCGAGGCCATCGCCTTGATCAAGGCCGCGACCCCCGACTTGGTCTTCCTCGACATGCAGATGCCCGGGTGCGACGGCCTGCAGGTCATCGCCCAGCTGCCCGAGGAGAAACGCCCGGCGATCATCTTTGCTACGGCGCACGAACGGTTCGCGCTCGACGCCTTTGATCTCGCCGCCGTGGACTATCTATTGAAGCCGTTTGACCGCGAACGTTTCCAGCAGGCGTTGCGCCGGGCGCAGGATCATCTCCAACGCAACCGGGGAGCCGAAATTTCCCCGGCCCTGACCGCCAGCCCGGCCAAGCCCGACCGTATCACCGTCAAGGCCGATGGCCGCCTTGTGTTCCTCTCGCCCGCAGAAATCATCCGCGTGGAGGCGGCGGACAATTACGTGATGCTCCATCTCACGACCGGCCGCCTGATGCTGCGCGAGACCATGAGCGCCATCGAGACGCGCCTCGGCACCCAGCAATTTGCGCGGATCAATCGCTCCGCCTTCGTCCAGCTCGACCAGCTCCGGGAGATCCAGCCGGCGCAGCACGGCGACTACACGGTGGTGCTGCGTGATGGCACCCTGCTGCCCCTCAGCCG
>JAHFTH010000032.1 GCA_023269445.1 Lacunisphaera sp. | reverse complement strand
GGACAAGGTCTTCGTGCGCGAGGGCGACCGCTGCTGGTTCGTGGCGGTGAAGAACATCCGGTTGCTCGAGTCCGAGGGCAACTACACGCGCCTGCACTTTGACGACCAGAAGCCCCAGCTTTTCCGTTCGCTCACTGCCATGGAGGAGCGGCTCGACCCCCGGAGTTTCTTCCGCGCCAACCGCAAGCAGGTCATCAACCTCACCTGGGTCGAGGGCATCGAGCCCTGGTTCAGCGGCGGCCTGCTGGTGAAGCTCAAGGGCGGCCTCAAGGTCGAGCTCTCCCGCCGCCAAGCGCAGGATTTCCGCGAACGCATGAGCCTGTGATTTTCCCATGATCGAAGCCCACCACCTGACCAAGACATTCAAGGACAAGAAGCGCGGCATTGTCACCGCGGCTTCCGACGTTTCCTTCACCTGCCAGCTTGGCCGGATCTACGGGCTCCTCGGGGCCAACGGGGCGGGCAAGACCACGACGCTCCGGCTGCTCGCCACTCTGCTTAAACCGACCAGCGGCACCTGCACCGTGGCCGGGCACGATGCCGCCACCGCGCCGGAAAAAGTGCGGGCCAACGTCGGGTTCCTCGCCGCCAGCACCGCGCTCTACGGCCGGCTCACCGCCCGCGAGATGGTCACTTATTTCGGCCGGCTCAACAGCATGACGGACGAAGCCATCCGCACCCGACTCCAAGTGCTCGCGGACGAGCTCGACATGCACGAATTCCTCGACCGGCGCTGTGACAAGTTTTCCACCGGCATGAAGCAGAAGACCTCCATCGCCCGCACCCTTATCCACGACCCGGCGGTGATGATCTTCGACGAACCCACGCTCGGGCTCGATGTGATGACAGCCCGCTCGATCGTGAAATTCGTGCGCGACTGCCGCAACCGCGGCAAGACGGTGATCTACTCGACCCACGTCATGAGCGAGGTGGAGAAACTGTGCGACACCATCGGCATCATCCATGCCGGCCGACTCGTGGCCGAGGGCACGCTGGCCGACCTGCAGGCACGCTTTGGCGAAAAGGACATGGAAGAAATCTTCGTCAAGGCCGTCGGCGGCGAAGCCGCGCTGGCTGAGGCGCTCAAACACTAACCGCGCCCCACCCATGAACTGGCACCATATCGTCACGGTCTACCTCAAGGAGCTGAAGGATTCGCTGCGCGACCGTCGCACGCTGATCTCGATGGTCGTGGTCCCCACGCTGTTGATGCCACTCATCATGTTTGGCGTCGGCACTATCATGACGAAGGTCGTGAGAAAGGCCCAGGACGAAGCCACCACGCTGGTAATATTAGGCGGGGCCGATTCACCCGGCGTCGTCGCGGCCCTCAAGGCCGATGCCAAGTTCAAGGTCAGCGATTCCACGGCGGATTTCAAAAAGTTGATTTCGGAAAAACAGATTCGCCTGGCCGTGGAGCTCCCGGTGGGCTTCGAGGCGGCCCTCAAGACCGGTGCGGCCCAGACGGTCACGCTCTATCACTATGAGGGGGAGATGAAGTCCAGCATGGGCGTGGGCGAGGTCGACCGGTTCTTCCGCAACCTGCGGGACAAAACGGTGGAGACCCGGCTCGCGGATCGCGGCTTGGCCGCCGACCTGGTGAAACCCTTCGAGATCAAGCGCCAGAATGTAGCCCCGCCCGAGAAGGTCGGCGGCAACATGATCGGCGGCCTTGTGCCCTACATCATCATCATCCTGTGCTTCACCGGCGCGATGTATCCTGCGATCGATCTGACCGCCGGGGAGAAAGAGCGCGGCACGATGGAGACGCTCCTGTGCAGTCCGGTGCACCGCGTTAATATCGTGCTGGGCAAATTCCTCATGGTGATGACGGCTTCTGTCGCGACCATCGCGCTGACTTTGGTCTCAACCTCGGTCAGCATCATCATCGGTGGCAACCTGCTGGCGGGTGGGGGTAAGGCGGCTGCGGGCAAGGCCGCGAGTGGCAGCGGTGGTTTCATCCCGATCATCGATCCCGCCGGTATTCTGGGGGTCTTCGCCATGATTGCGCCGGTGGCCATGTTCTTTGCTGCGATCCTGCTCACCATCTCGCTGTTCGCGAAGAGCTATAAAGAGGCGCAGAGCTACGTTTCCCCGCTGATCATCGTGGTCATCATGCCGGCCATGATGGGCATGCTGCCCGGCATCGAGCTCACGGCCAAGACCGCCCTGATCCCCATTCTTAATCTCTCGCTGGTCTGCAAGGAGATGCTCTCGGGCGTGTGGCACTGGCAATATATCGCGATCATCTTTGGCTCGACCTCGTTTTATGCGGCCGTCGCCCTGGCGCTCTGCGTGAGGATGTTCAATCGCGAGGATGTGATTTTTCGGGCCTGATTTTCGGTGTGTGTGTCGAAAGCCGCGCGGGCAACCGTGCGGCTTTCATTTTCCCGTAAAAGCCCGGAGCTCAAGGTAAAGTCTGGGTAAAGGCCCCCCTCCGCCTCTAGGCGATCGGAACCTCTGCTGCTATTGTCACGTCCTACCCGCCATGAACCCATCCACCACACCCGATACTCAGGAAGCCGCGCACCTTGAGAAACTGCGCACGCAAATTTCCACTGATATCGAGGCCATGCAGCAGAAGGAGGCCAGCCTCAAGGAATACGAGCAACGCCTCCGCTTACTCGTGGAGCACACGCAGCACAGCCCTCCGCCCCAGAATGCCAGCCAGTTTTACGTCACGACCGGTCCGAGCCAGGCCAGCCTCGATTCCGAGTGGGAGAAATATGAACGCGCCCACGCCCTGCTGGAAGCGGCCCGCCGAGGGCTGTGCGATGATCGCATGGCGCTGAAGGATCGGGAGGAGAAAATGCTGGTCCGCGAGGAAGTCGTCGCCCGCCGTGAGGCTTGGGTGAAAGTGCGCGAGGAGGAAATCGCGGCCCACGTGCAAGCCCAGGCGGCGGCTGCCGCCGTCATCAAGGCCAAGCCGTCCTTCACCACTGCGCCGTTCCTCGCCGCCAAGAATCTGTTCACGCACAACAAGGCCAGTTGAGCGGTTGTTACGTCGGCCTTAAGCACCCGGACCTCATGAGGGTCCGGGTTTTCTTTTGGTCCCCGGCAATGGCCCGGGAAAATATTTCTTGCACGCGGCCGGACAAACCCGCATCAACGCGACCGTGACCCACGTCGCCAATCGCTCCCGCTCCGTTTCCATCGCCAAACTGGCCATGGCCAAACGCGCTTGGTGCATTACCACGGCTCGGCACACAGGGACTCTCGCGAATCACGCATAATCCGAAAAGAAAAAAATCCCTCTCACTGCCGAGCCCGACTCTTCCGAGTCGGGTTTTTTATTTTCCCAACCCAAACCCAACCAACCCATGCCCATGCTCGCCCCACCGCCACCCACCATACGCCCGCCCTTGCAACGGAGCCCGTCCCCGCAGCCCTACCTCGCGACCCCGCGAGTCAAGGCAGCGCGGACGGGCAAAACCATAATGGAGCTGCCGACCGTGTTGTTCTTCGGGCGCACGCTCGAGGAATACGCCCGGTTCTTCGCGCTCGACCCGGCTGCTCTGCGCGGTCGTGCGGTGCTCGATGTTGCCGCCGGACCATCGTCCTTCACGGCCGAGGCGCACCGGCGCGGCATCGACGCAGTGGCGGTGGATCCGCTCTACGATCAGCCGCAGGCGGCGCTCGCGACGCAGGTGCGGGACGACTATGCCCGGATGTTTTTCCAGATGCGGGCCAAGCCGCGGCTGTTCAGGCTACGCGCCACTGGCTTCGCTTCGTTCGATGAAGCTGAGGCGGACCGGCGGGCCGCCGCCTCACGGTTTCTCGCCGACTACGAAGGCAATGTCCGGCATGGCCGCTACGTGCGCGCTGCGCTGCCGCTGCTGCCGTTCCTCGACGGAGCCTTCGATCTCGTGCTTTGTGCGCACCTGCTCTTCATCTACGCCGCCCGGTTTGATTTCGCGTGGCATGTGACCGCGTGCGCCGAGCTGGCCCGCGTGAGCAATGGCGAAGTGCGCATCCATCCGGTGTGTGGAGCCGACGGCAAGCCTTACGCTGAACTCGACCGGCTTAGATCGGAGCTGGAAGCGCTCGGCATCACCAGCGCCGTCGTGAAGGTGAACTACGAGTTCTTCGTGGGCACCGGCTCCATGCTGGTGCTGAACCCGCAATCGCTATGAGCACGCAGTCCTAGGCTTTCTCCAACTCCGCCAGTTTGCTGGCGGAGGTCTCCCAAGCTTTCGTGGCGGTCGTTAGCTGATCGACGAGCACACTGAGCTCGCGGTTCAGGTGCTGCGCCTTGCCGGGCGAGTTGTAGGTCTCCGGAGCCTCGAGCTCGGCCGTCAGCTCACTCTGCTTGGTCTCCAACTGAGCGACCTTTTCTTCCAGGTGACCGACTTCGGTCCGGAGCTTTTTGATGTCGGCGGGATTGGCTTTCTTCGCGGCGGGAGCGGGGACGGCGGCCGCTTTTTCCTGCTTGGGCCGGGCGTCGGTGAACCCGGCGGTCAGAGCGGCGCGGGCGTTGCTGGCCTTGGATTTCTCCAAGTAATAATCGTAGTCGCCTGAGTAGGGCGTGAGCCGGCCACTGTGGACATGCAGCACGATCTTGGCGAGCTGGCGGATGAAATACACGTCGTGGCTAATGAAGATGAACGTGCCCTCGTAAGCCTTGAGCGCCCTGACCAGCGCGTCGATTGACGGGATGTCGAGGTGAGTTGTCGGCTCGTCCATCAGAAGCAAATTGGGCGGATTGACGAGCAGGCGGGCGAGGGCGAGGCGGGACTTCTCGCCGCCGGAGAGCACGGAGACCTTCTTGTGCACGTCGTCCTTGCGGAAGAGGAAACCGCCGAGCACGGCGCGCGCCTGCTGCTCGGTGAGCTGGTTTTCGTTGGTGCGCAGCTCCATCACGTTCTCGAACACCGTGAGGTCGAGCTTGAGGTTGTCGGCGCGGTTCTGGGCGAAATAACCGGGGATGACATTACTGCCGAGGTCGCGCACGCCGCCCTGGATCGGGATGGCGTCGGCGAGAATCTTGAGCAGAGTGGACTTGCCCGAGCCGTTGGGGCCGACGAGCACGATTTTCTGGCCGCGCTCGGCCTCGAAGTTCAGGTCGCGATAGACGACGTGATCGCCATAGGCCTGCTGGACCTTCTTGAGATTAATGACTTTCAGGCCGGAACGGGGTGGCTGGGGAAAACGGAAATTGATGCGGGCGAGATCCTCCCACGGCTCCTCGACGGCGACATCCTTGAGGCGCTCGATCTGCTTCTCTTTGGACTTGGCGCGCGAGGCCATCGAGGCCTTGGCGCCGAAGCGGTCCACGAATTTCTGCAGGTGGGCGATCTCGCGCTGCTGGTTCTTGAACTGCGCGGCCTGCTGCTCCTTGCGGGCGTCCTTCTCGTTCAGGTAATCGTCGTAGTTGCCGGTATATTTGTTGAGCGTGTTGTTGCGCAGCTCGAGAATGCCGTTGCAGAGGACGTTCAGAAATTCGCGATCGTGGGAGATGATGACGAGGCCGCCGGGATAACGCGTGAGGTAATCCTGGAACCAGAGCAACGCCTCGAGATCGAGGTGGTTGGTCGGCTCGTCGAGCATCAGCAGCGCGGGCTCGCTGACGAGCAGGCGGGCGAGGTGGGCGCGCATGACCCAGCCGCCGGAGAAAGACTTGGCTTCCTTATCATGGTCCGTCTCGCGGAAACCGAGGCCGGCGAGGATTTTCTTGGCGCGGGGCTCGAGCGTCCAGTCGATGTCGTAGTCGTCGTCGTTTTCGGGGACGAGCTTCTTGCCGCTGGTGGCAATCGCGAGGATGGTCTCATCGCGCACGGGCGCGCTTTCCTGCGGCAGGTAGCCGAAGTCCGCGCCGCGTTCCCATTCGATGGTGCCTTCGTCGGCCTGTTCCTCGCCGAGGATGAGGTTGAACAGGGTGGATTTGCCCGCGCCGTTGGGGCCGACGAGGCCGAAGCGGTCGGTGCGCGCGACGAAGAGCGACACATCCGCGAAGAGTTCGCGGGTGCCGTAGGACTTGGAAACGTCGGCCAGAGTGAGCATGGAACCGGCGAATGAGCCAGCCGGGAGCGGGCAGTGCAATAAAAACATTCTCTTCCCACCGGGAGGCAAATGGGCGATTTTTACGCCCATGCCCAACCGCCTTGCCGCCGAGAAGTCGCCCTACCTGCGCCAGCACGCGGATAATCCCGTGGACTGGATGCCGTGGGGTGCTGAGGCGCTGGCCCTCGCACGGGCGGAGGGAAAGCCCGTTTTCCTCAGCATCGGTTATTCGACGTGCCACTGGTGCCATGTGATGGCGCACGAGTCGTTCGAGGACAAAGCCGTGGCCGAAGTGCTCAACCGCGACTTCGTGCCGGTCAAAGTGGACCGGGAGGAACGGCCCGACCTCGACCGGGTTTACATGACCTACGTGCAGCAAACCACCGGCCACGGTGGGTGGCCGATGAGCGTGTGGCTAACGCCCGAAGGCAAACCGTTCTTCGGCGGCACGTATTTCCCGAAGGAGGACCGGCACGGGCGTCCGGGTTTCATCACGCTGCTGAACACGATCACGAAACATTGGGGTGAGACGCGGGCGAAGATCGAGAGCGGCGCGGAGGAGGTCGTGCAGGCGCTGCGGCGCTATGCGTCGGAGGGCGGGGCGCGGGAAGTCGCGAGCGAGCTCGCTCCCACGGCTCCGCTACACGAAGCGGCAGGCGAAGCCTTCGAGAAAGGATTCCAGTATTTCTACGAGTCACACGACGCACGGTGGGGCGGATTCGGCGGCGCGCCGAAATTCCCGCGCGCGTCGATCATCGACTTCCTGTTCCGCTCGGCGGCGCTGCAAGGTGTCAGCACGGATCTCGGGCAGGAGGCCCTTGGCATGGCGGCGACGACGCTGCAGCGCATGGCCGAGGGCGGGTTGCACGATCCCATCGGTGGCGGTTTTCACCGCTATTCGGTGGACGACCAGTGGCATGTGCCGCACTTCGAGAAAATGCTCTACGACCAGGCGCTGATCGCAGTGAACTATCTGGAAGCGCAGCAGGCGACCGGACTCCCGGTGTTTGGCTGGTTGGCGCGGGACATCTTCGACTACGTGGCGCGCGACCTCACGAGCCCGCAGGGCGGGTTTTACTCGGCGGAAGATGCCGACAGTCTGCTGGTGCAGGGCAAGCCGGAGCACGCCGAAGGCGCGTTCTATGTCTGGACCAAGGAGGAGCTCGAATCCGTGCTTGGAGGCGGGGTGCCCTCACCCCGCGAGGCGTCATTCCCGCGGGGTGAGGGCACCCCGCCTCCATCTGATGCGGATTTTTTCTGCGCCCACTACGACGTGAAGGCCGACGGCAACGTGGCGCATGACCCGCAGGGCGAATTTGGCGGCAAGAATGTGCTGCGGCAGCTCCGGCCGCTGGCGCGCACCGCCGAGCAGCTCAAGCTGGAGGTGCCGCTGGCGGAGCAGAAGTTGCTGGCTTGTCTGGAAAAACTGCGGGTCGTCCGGGCCAAGCGTCCGCGTCCGCACCTCGACGACAAAATCATCACCGCTTGGAACGGGTTGATGATTTCCGCCTTGGCGCGGGGGTATCAGGTTCTGGAATGTAGGAGCCTGCTTGCAGGCGATTCTTCCAACCCATCGCCTGCAAGCAGGCTCCTACTGCAAGCCATCCGCGCGGCGGAATTCATCGAGCGCGAACTTTATGATCCGTCGACCGATACGCTTTATCGCAGTTGGCGCGAAGGGCGGAGCGACATCCAGGGGTTTGCCGAGGACTATGCCTATCTCATCCAGGGTTTGCTCGATCTCTATGAAACGGGCTTCGACATCCGCTGGTTGCAATGGGCGGTGAAACTGCAGGCAAAGATGGACACGCTGTTCTGGGACGAGACGACTGGTGGCTACTTTAATTCCCGGGCGGACGATCTGACGGTGATCGTGCGGTTGAAGGAAGATTACGATGGCGCGGAGCCGGCACCGAATTCCGTGGCGGCGATAAATCTGATCCGGCTCGACTGGATGCTGGGAGATGGAGGGCGGACGCCCCCGTCCGCCGCTGTGCGGGGTGAGGGCACCCCGCCTCCAAGTTCCTATCGCGAGAAAGCGCTCAAGACCATCGATGCGTTGCGGCCGCAATGGGCGCGGGCTCCGCACGCTTTGCCGCAGATGCTGTGCGCGCTCGAGCTGGCGCTGGCCGAGCCGCGCACCGTTGTTCTCGCGGGCGATCCGGCGGCGGCTGACTTCCAAGCCTTGGCGGCGGTGTTGCCGGAACGGCTCGGTCTGCGGCGCGCGCTCCTGTGCGCCGATGGCGGGGCGGGGCAGACTTGGCTGGCCGCGCATCGGCCTTATCTGGCGGAAATGAAACCGGTCGACGGTCGTGCGACGGCGTATGTGTGCGAGAATTTTACCTGTCAGGCGCCCGTGACAACGACCGTCGAGCTCCGGGAGCTGGTCGGCGGCTGAGCGGAACTCGGGTTTGGGCTAAGGGCGTGTCTTCAACCTGTCATCGGCGTCATCGCTGGTGAAAAACTTACGCAGCCCAACACACCCCGCCCTGCCGGGCACCCCTCTCCCAGAGGGGATTCAAGGCAGCGCTCTATAATGATTGGGTCCCCTCTGGAGAGGGGTGGCGCACCGCGCCGGGGTGTGTTGGGTTTGAAAACACGCCCTAGCAACTTGGGCTCAAGCCGGCCCCCGGCCGGCCGATAGAACAGGCATGGTTCTGCTGCCCCCAACTGCGAACGCGTCCCCGCGCGCTTTGATTTTATGAAGATCCTGGTCGTCGAGGATGATCGTGTGGCCGGAGCGGTGCTCGTCGCCGCGCTCCGGGCGCTGGGGCATGAGCCGTTGCTCGCGACCGACGGTCGGGAGGGCTGGAACCAATTCATGAGTGCACCGACGCGGGTCGTGATCAGCGATTGGATGATGCCGGGATTGGACGGACTGGAATTGTGCCGCCGTATCCGCGAGCAGGGCGGCGATTACACCTACTTCATCATGCTATCGAGCATGGCCTCCAGCGGAGAGAACCTTGATCAGGCCATCCGCGCCGGGGTAGACGATTTTCTGGCCAAGCCCGCCAAGACCGGGGAACTCAAGGCGCGCTTGCATGTGGCCGAGCGCATTCTCAGCTATGCGACGCAGGTGCGGCAGTTGCAGGAGATTATTCCGATGTGTGGTTACTGCAAAAAAATGCGGGACGACAAAAATTACTGGAGCCAGGTGGAGGAGTATCTCGGTAAACAGACGGGCACGAGCATCAGTCATGGTGTCTGCCCCGACTGCTACGACCGGGTGTTGGTGCCGCAGATGATTGGCATGGGCCTGAAGGCGCCGCCGTATCCTGAGGCCAAGCGGGTCGTGCCCCAGTCCGCCTAGCGCCGGAGGAATCGGCGGGCGAGCCGGTTGTCGCCGTCGTTGGGCGCGGGCGTGATCCCGAGGATCACGCAGAGCAGATTGTAGACCTGGATGTTGTCCGCTTGGTCGAGCGTCGTGGCGCGCCGGATGGCCGGGCCGCTGGCGATGAAGAGCGCCCCCATGTTAGACGTGGCGTTGTCCCAGCCGTGGTTGCCCTTGTCGAAGTTGGCGGCGCGGGCAGGCCAGCCGGGCTTCTGCTCGATGCACCACTGGTCGTCCGGCATGAGCATGACCGCGGGGATGCGGTCGTTGTGGTCGTAGTGGAAACGTTCCGGCAGGTGGCCGCGCTCGTAGACTTGCAGATGCGACGGGGCTTTGGCGCGGATGGCGGCGGCCAACTCGGCGGCGGTGCGGGTGCTGGGCTTGGGCCGCACGCCGGCATAGGTGCCGGTCGCCTCGACCTCGACGGTGTTCACGTCCATCAGATCTTCGAGGAAGATCACGCGCTCCGGCGCGATGGGCGACATGCCGTGATCGGAGACGATAACCAGATTGGCTCGCTCGCGCAGCCCGAGCCGGTCGAGGCCGGCCAGCAGGCGGGCGATCGACTGATCAACCTCGGTGATCGAGGTCTGCATGGCGGGGGAGTCCGGGCCGAGTTTGTGGCCGGCGGTGTCCACCGCGCTGAAATACAGCGTGATCAGCCGGGGCCGCTCGACTGCGGGTTTTTCCAGCCAGGCGAGCACGCCGTCCACGCGGTCTTGCGATGGCACCTTGTCGTTGAAGGGCAGCCAGAGCGACGGACGCACGCCTTCGTGCGCCGCCTCCGAGCCCGGCCAGAAATAGCATCCACTGCGCACACCTTGTTTCTCGGCGGTGATCCAGACCGGTTCGCCGCCCCACCAGCGCGGGTTGGTATTGGATTCGGGTTTGCGCATGCCGAAGCTTTCGCCGGTGGCGGGATCATAGAACCAGTTGCCCACGATGCCGTGGCGGGCGGGACGCAGGCCCGTCACCAGGGTGTAGTGATTGGGAAAGGTCTTGGTGGGATAGGAGGGCGTCAGGCTGCGGACATGCGCGCCGGTGGCGGCGAGTTGGCGCAGGGTGGGGGCCGCGTAGCGCTGCAGGTAATCCCACCGGAAGCCATCGAGGGAGATCAGAATCAGCAGACTGTCAGGGTCGCGGGCGCTCGGTGTCGTGCAGGACGACAGGGCGAGGCTGGCAACCAGCAGGCAGGCGGCAAAAAGGCGGTTCATCGAGTCGGGCGAAACTAGGGTTTGTCTGCGGTCGGGCAATCCGCATTGTCCGGTCTATGAACGAGGCGGAAAGACTAACCCTGCTGGAAGAACGCTACGCCCACCTGCAACGCCATGTGGTCCAGCAGGACAAGGCCATGCTCGGTCTGTCGGATGAAGTGGCGAAACTGCGCCAGGAAATCGCCATGCTGCGCACGCGTGATGCCGGTGGATCGCAAACCGGCGAGATGCCCGACGAACGCCCGCCGCACTACTAGTAGGGCCGGTCTTCGACCGGCCGGATTTCATTTGGTCCAAGGATGAGACTCCCTATTGTCCACCAAGCGGGCGCGCATGGGATTCTGCTGAATGCAATGGACGGTCTTCTCCCGCTCATGATCGTCGCGCATCCAACGGTCGAACCATTCGCGTTGCCAGACAGGCCCGCACCCTCCGATTTGTTGACGGATCCGTCGGGCGCTGCGTCCTTTCAGGCGCTTTATGATTTGAGAGAGTGATCGTCCGCACTCCGGTAGTGGTGAGATCAATGCATGCCAGTGATTCGGCATGATGGTGTAGTGGGTTGCTGCAACGTGCCACTCGGCAAGCAACGCAAGTTCATCAATGACGATACTGGCGCATTCAGGTTCACGCAACGGACAGGATCCATGACCGACGTCGAGATACTTCTCAAGTGAGCGAAAATGCTGCCGTTGGATTCCCGCGAATTCTGCCGAGCCAGGGGTTATGCCTGCCAGCGTTTGATGCAATTCGGCCAGCCGTAGCACCGCATCCCTGGGCAGGCTGTCTGCGCAGCGAACAGTCACGAAATACTCGGCTGCTTCCACTTCCCAGTGCGGCAGATGTCGGCGCGTGAACTTTATTGTGTGCCGCATGCGCAAATAGGGCGCAGACGGCCGGTCAGAGACCGGCCCTACTCAGAACAGCGCGGTGAGCTCGACGTGTTTGCCGGGCTCGAGAAAGATTTCGCCGGAGAGAGCGGCGGTCTCGTCGTTCTTGTAGAGCTTGCAAGCCACAGGCATCGTCACGTCATTGGAGGCCCAGCCCCACTTGCCGATCGAGACGAATTGCATCGGCACACCTTTGTCCCAGCTCAGGCCGGGACCATCGCCGCGGATGAAGAGCTTGTTGCCGATACCGATGTAGGCCGTGACGAGCAATCGCGTGGCGCCGTCAGACGAGATGGAAGCCTCGGCCGGGGCAGCCGATTCTTCGTTGGAAGCGGATGAAGATTCGCCGACAGAGCTGGCGTCACTTTCGGCGGGCGCGGGCTCAGCCTTCGCCGGGCCTTCGGCTGACAGGTCAGCCGACATGGCGGCGAGCGTGTCCTCGGGCTTGGACTTGCGCGGGGCCCGGGGTTTCTTCGGCTTGATTTCCTCGGTTGAGGTCGCGGCGCTTTCGCTGAGCGTGACTGACTCGATGACGGAAGACGGTTCTGGCTTGGTTTCCTCGGACGCGGCAGCCGGTGCAGCAGTTTCCTCGCGGGGTGAGGGCACCCCGCCCACAGGGGAACGCGAAACGGAGCCGAGCGCGGCGATACGGGAGTCGAGCTGGGCGAGCGTGGCCTGCAGCTTGTCGTTGAGGGCGGCGGTGGCGTCCTGCGCGGCGGAGAGCTGCTTGCGCGAGGCGGCTTCAAGGGCGGACCATTCGGTGGCGGCCTTGGCGATCTTTTCGGCCACGGCCTTGAGGTTGCTGGCGTTGGCGGCGCGGAGCTCGTCGAGCTCGCGCTCCAGGGCCTCGCGTTCGTCGGTGTCCTTGGTGGCGAGGGCTTCGTTGAATTCGGCGAGCTTCTCCTGCATGCGGTAAGGCAGGTTCTCGGCGGCGTGGGCGGTTTTATGGACGGCTTCCTCGACCGCCTTGATCTGCGCGGCGGCGCGGACGAGGCTTTCGCCGGCGGCATGGAGGCGTTGCACCTGGTCGGTCACCCGGCGCCGCTCCTCTTGGACGTAGTCCCGGTTCTCGGCGATAAATTCGATAACCAAGGGACCAAGGCCGATGATTGCGGCGATGAGAACGCACGCGACGGCCGTGACGAACGGGAGCGGGGCGTAGGGATTCTTGGCGTTTAAAACGATGATGATGGCGATGGCTACAAGGCCGGCATCGATCGCGAGAAAGACTAACTTGTTTAACCGGGGGGCGGGTTCGAGATTCATGGGGATTCGCGCGCACGCTGTTTTCGTCCGGCCCCGGCGGTTTCTCAAGGCTAAATCCGGTCCAGTTGGTTCTTGAGCGGAGCGCCGGTCGTGGCAGGCTGCCCGCATAGCCGATGAATTTTTCCCACTTTGTGCGGATTGATCGGGAGGGCCGCGGACTTGAGCGGCACTTTGTGGTGCACACGCTCGATCCCAAGTTCACCTTGGAACTCACGGCTGACCGCGAGGCACCGGACCAAGTCGGGCAGGGCGTCATCAAGCGGATCTGCGTGCCGAATTCGTGGGCGGGCGACTACGGCCAGTATGGCAAGCTGCTCGCGGCCGCGCAGGAATTTTTCGCGCAATCCCACGCCGGTCCGACCCGGCGCATCTAGGCCGGGTTCACGCCATCAGCCGGCGCCAGGTGGTGGCGAAGAGCGAGACGAGCATGCCGATGCGGATGGAGCCTTCGAAGGTGAGGATGACCAACACCCACTTGAGCCCGCTGGCGCTACGCAGGGCGTAGCCGACGGCGCTGACCGCGATGAGCACGAGGCCCTGCGCCCGGCCGATGGGATGCAGGAGCAGGGCGAACATCCAGATGGCATAGATGAGCAAGCCGCCGGCCCAGACCGCCGCCATCCACCCGGCCATGGGGAGCTCGCGCGGGTCGGCATTCACGCGGATCTGCTTCACGCCCATGTAGCGCTCGCTGATGACGAGCTGCCAGACCTCGAAAATGAGGAACAGCGGCGCGAGCAGGGCAAAGGGGTTCATGGGGTAAAGGGCGGAGTCGGGTTGCGCGAAAAACTAGGCAGCCCGTCCGGTGGTGCAACTCCGCAAAGACGGAAATCAGTTCGCCAAACCGGCGGGCCGCGGTTCAATCGCGCCCATGCCCCGCGTTGAAGGTCTGCGCTCACCCTACGACAAGACGGTGGGTGGTCTCCACCACCTCGGCCGCATGTGCGACAAGATCCGCCTGCAGCAGGCGGGAAAACTGCCGGAGCACTTCCAGCGCAACTACGGCCTGTCCATTGGGCTCGACGGCCAGCTCTGCGGGTTCCTCGACGTGAAGTTTGAGGACGTGGAGGCGAAGGTGAAGGCGGGGTTGCCTGATACCGAGGTGGCCGAATGGATTTTCAGCACCGGGCTCCGGCCCAGCCGCATGCAGACGCATGTGTGGAACGAGCACTCGCGCAAGATCGGCTGGAACGACCGGGTCAGTGCCTATCTCGCCAGCGTCCGCCAGGAACCGGAATGGGCGCATATCACCGCCGTGAGCTCGTTTGACATCATCGAGCAGAGCGAGGAACGCGAGCCGCCGGCGATGAAAGGGTGAGGCGGGACCATGCAGTGGGTGGGCGTTGGTTTCCACACCGACGCCTGTCGCCGCTGTGGAAAGCGGCGACCACCTTGCGGCTCGCGCTATTTCAGAGTGAACGGTCGCTTTAACCGCCGGTCGCTTAGGCGCGGAGTTTCCGCCACGCCGCGCAACTGACCTGTCAGTTCATCTGGTTGGTCCGCCATTGCCTCGACTACAAAGCCCCTTGGCACGAGGCCCGGCCCCTCTTCCAGCGCAGGCTCCATTCCTACCTATAGAAAATTGCCGGACACCGATGCAAAACGCTCATGGGGCCGGCCGGTGGCGGGCAACCGGACCCGGGGCTTGGAATCTGCGTGAAGCTCAGGCGGGCCGCAGGGTCGGGCCGTCAGTAAACATGGCGTCGATCGAGATACTGCTGGGGAATCGCGCGGCACCCGATTCACGGCGGTGGAGCATACCGACCACAGTCTCAACGGCGGTGGCCCCTAGGCGGCGGGGCTGTAGATCAATCCCCGCGCAGGGCTTCGAGCGCTCGGTGACATTGATGCGGAAAAACCCGGCGTCCTCCGGCACGCGCACTTTTTGCGCCGCCAGCCAGTCGATCACCGCCTGCTCGTGGCCCACCACCAGATCGGGTTGGTGCTTTTTGAACCAGGCCCAGAAATTCTTCGGCTCAAGCTTGGGCACGATCAGAGGCGGCACCACCAGCTCGCGGCCGGACAGACGGAAAAACGAGAGGAAGCCCGAGCTCCACTTATAGTCCACGCGTTCATCCTTACGGGTTTCCAGACACAGTCCGATGCGCCGGTAGCCGCGATCAGTGAGTTGCTGCAGCGCATGCCGCATCGAGAGGTAATGATCGGGTTGGATGGTGTGCAGGCTGGGATTGAGCAACCGGTGGTCCATGCCGACGGCGGCGAGTTGCGTGAGGTCGAAGCCGGCAAAATCCTGCGGCCGGTCAAAGGGCAGGAAAATAACCCCGTGAATGCCGCGGGCGCGGAGCACGCCATTGAGCCGCGTCACGGACAGAGCCGGGGCCTTCGGCCCGACCCACAGCAGCTCCGTGCGAAAGCCTAGTTCCTGCGCGCGCACTTCTGCGCCGCGTTGCACCTCGCGGTGGAACAGCATCAGTTCGGTCCGCTCGTCTGGTGTGACGTCCACCAACGCCAGCACGCCGCTGAATCCCTGGTGCCGCGAACGGCGCAGCGCGGACAGCGTGGCGCCGAGCAGCGGGTTCGACTGGTAGCCGGCGCGCTCGGCCGCACGCTTCACCCGTTGCCGCGTGTCCTCTTGCACCTTGGGACTGTTGCGCAGGGCCTCAGACACCGTGGCGACGGAGAGGCCAAGGCCGAGAGCGAGACTGCGGATGGTCGGGGGTTTGGGCATGCCGGGCTAACGGTTAGAAAAGGAATCAATCGCATCCGCGAGCGGAAAATTTCAGTTACAGGCCATTCCTATAGCGCTTGGCTGAGTCTAGGCGCTTACCACCAAACCACCCCCTGCCCCCTAGAACATGAGAAACCTTGTTTTCTTCCGCCCCGCGTTGGCCGGTCTGTTGATCGCCGCCGCCAGTCTGTCCGCCCAGACCACTCCGGATGCCAAACCCGCTGCCCCGCTGGCCGCCTCCGATGTCCTCACGCTCGATGCTTTTCTCGTCACCTCGAGCAAGGCCGATGGCTACCGCGCCACGAACGCCATCTCCGCTACCGGCATCGGCACCAAGATCGGAGACACGCCGCTGGCCATCAGCGTGGTCACCAGCGAGTTGATTTCCGATACCGGGATGAACGAGGTGCGGGAAGCCCTCAATATGGTGCCGGGCGTGCTGACCAATCCGGTCAACGAGTCACGCGCGGTCATCCGTGGTTTCACCGGGCTAATCGCCTACCGCAACGGCCAGTATCGCCGCCAGCTGATGACGACTTGGAACATGGACCAGGTCGAAGTGATCAAGGGCCCGGCCGCCATCTTCTTCGGGGCCGTGCGTCCGGGTGGCATTATCAACACCGTGACGTCCAAACCGGTTTTCACCGGCAGCTACACGGATGCGAAGGTCAGTGTCGGCAATGAGGGTTACTTGAAGGGCGAGGTTTATTCGAATCAGGTCGTAAACGACAAATTCGCCTACCGGGTTGGCCTCGGCGGCATCGATACGGGCGGCCTCCGCGATTTCGAATACCTGCACGAATCCTACGCCGGCCTGTCCACCATTTTTAAACCCACGCCCAACCAGCAGCTCACCGTCGATCTGGAAAAGATCGACCGCGAGCGCTTCTACCTCAGCTCCTACCCGGTGCGCTCCCTCGTCAATTCGAAGGTCTACCTCCAGGCTGGCGCCATCGCGGCCCAGGCGGGCATCAGCCGGCAGGGCACCGTCTCGTCCTCCGGCAGCGTTTCCAACGGGGTCACGGCGGACTCCGCCAACCGCAGCTACCTGACCACCCTCGGCTATTCCGGCACCGTGACTGCGGCGAACTTCTATCCGCTCTACGACATGTTCGCGCCCATCAGTTACAGCGTCTCGCTCAGCAATGACGCGCGCCAGATCCAGCGCTCCGAGGCGGTCGATGTCGAATACCTCGCCAAGATCAGCGACAACCTCGTCTGGCAGACCTCGCTCAACTACGCCTTCGACAACACCTCGGGCCTCCAGCCCTCCGACGGCGATACCCGGCCCTACGCCGACGGCTCCGTGCGCTTCCGCACAGAGTTCTTCGTCAACATCCGCGATTCCTACAACCTCGACAACAAGCTGACTTGGCGCTTCGACCTCGGCTCGACCAAGCATACGGTGCAGTTTGGCCAGGAATTCCAGCGCGTGGTCTTCACCCGCCCGGGCTACTACAACCCGGTCGCCAAGACCTACAACAACTCGCCGGGTAACAGCACCGTTTCCGGGGTGGCCAACAAATACGTGACCTACTTTTTCCCGAGCGGCACCACGCCGGTGAGCATTAATCAGGTCTTCACCGACAGCGGCCAGACTTTCAGCATCGTGCGCAAGAACTACGATGACGCCTACGGTTACTTCATTATCGATCAGGCCAAGTTTTTCAATGAGCGCCTCCTCGTGCTGGCCGGCGCCCGCTACAACGCCTTCAAGGCCCGCGTCACTTACGACGTCCCGGTTTCCAATTCGAGCCAGAGCGTGGCCAACGGCGGTCTCGCCAATTTCGATATCGGCAAGGGCAAGGGCGGGACCACGCCGCAAGCCGGCTTCCTGTTCAAGGTGACTCCGGGGCTCGGCGTCTTCGCCACCTATAGTGAGTCAGTCGAGTCCAACACCGCGATTGATGCCGACGGCAATGCTTCCGAACCCATCGAGAGCCAGGCCTTGGACTACGGCCTGAAGGCTGAATTCATGGACGGGCGCCTCACCTCGACCCTCGCCTATTACGACATCAAGCGGCAAAATCTTGCTTACGCCGATACGGACAAGCAAATCGCCACCGGCCGGTCGCCCTACTTCATCTTCGGCAATTCGGAAGCCAGCAAAGGTCTCGAATTTGAGAGCAATTGGTCGCCGAGCAACAACTACAGCCTGATTGCCGGTTGGGCGCACACCACCGAAGCCGAGACCACCAAGTCGAACAACGCGACCTTCGTGGGCCGCCGTTTCGGCGGGGTGCCGGAAAACACCTACACCCTCTGGAATCGCTACACCTTCACCAACGACCTGCTCAAGGGTCTGTCGCTGGGTTTCGGCCTGCAGCATAACGACGGCACCAACCTCTCGCAGGATCCGAACGTCCAGGTCTGGATCCCCGCCTTCACCGTCTACAACGCGATGGCCTCATACAAACTGAAGCTCGCCGGCCGTGATGTGAAGGCCCAGCTCAATATCAAGAACCTCACCGACAGACGTTATCGCGAGGGCTCCGAAGGATATTTTGCCCCGTCCCGGGCCATTTACCTCAGCCTTTCGACCCGCTTCTGATCACGGCTTTGGCTAGGTTAGGTTTCTCGGCCCGCCGGAATTTTCCGGCGGGCCGTTTTCTTGAGAGTCGCCACCGGCACGGCCTTGTGCTGTTTTCTTCTCCGTCATCCCGCCCTCGATGAAATGCCTGCTTCTTCTCTTTGCGTGCGCCGCCGTCTTAGCCGCCGGTATCCGTTCGGCCGGCGCGGCCCTCACGTCTGGCGGCTTGGACTCGCGCCCGCGCGAACTGCTGCAGGCCTCGCTTCGTCAAGCCGACAACCTGTGGGACGAGTCAGCCGGGTTGCTGCGCTCTCCTGTGCCCGGTGAGACCGGCCGGCACCGCACGCGCGAGAGCGCTTGGTATGCGCTCGGGCTGCTCATCCGCAACCAGCCCGGCGACGAGGCACGCGCGGTCCGCATCATCGAGACCGTGCTCACGCACCAGATCGCCGCGCCGGGTCAGCGGTGGGACGGCACGTTTCGCCGTGCGCCCGAGGAACCGGTGCCCGGGGCGGGGGCGGAGTTGTGGAAGGATTTCGATCCCAACTGGCGCCAATTTATCGGCACCACGTTTGGGCTGATCCTGACCGAATTTGAATCCCGGCTACCCGCCGGTCTGCCGGCACGGATGGAGGATTCCATCCGTCGTGCGGTCGAGGGCGAACTCACGCAGGGCCGAGCGGAGCCCTACCACACCAACATCAAGCTCATGCACGGCTTCCTCTGGAGCTGGGCTGGTGCGCGGTTGCACCACCCCGAATGGATCACGGGCGGGGAGCACTGGGCGGA
>JAHFTH010000218.1 GCA_023269445.1 Lacunisphaera sp. | reverse complement strand
CGCGGATCGTCGGTTGCGGGTGCTCCCACCAGCGGTCTTCCCACCACCGGACTTCCCAATCATCCAGGCGATAATAAATCGGGGGCGGCGGGATGATGAAGTAGGAGATGATGTGCAGGGTGCCTGGAATGTGCCGGACCGTGTAGTTTCTCGCCACGCCATGAAGCAGGATGATCGGGTAGTCGCCGGGCGGACTCGTCATGTCGGCGAGGACGCGCGCCACCGGCGGCGTGCTGAACACCGCCGGGCCCTCACCGTGCATAAAACCGGAATAGCTGATCGTCAGGGGAGGACCATATGTGCCGTAGACCCTCGTCTGGTCATCCGCGCGGGCCGTCAACAATGCTGGCCGGATGATCAAGGTGGCATGGGCATGGCCGGTAGCATTGGGGTCGGTCACGTCTGCCGTGACGGAGTAAGAACCAACATTGGTTGGCGGCAGGGGACTGCCGTCGTAAAGCACCGTCACGGGCACACCAGCAGGTGAGGTGGTCACGCTAACGGCGTGCGGTGTGCCGTCATAGCTTGAGGAGATCCGGCCCAGGGTGATTGCCGCTGATCGCGAGCCGGTCAGAGCGAGGGTGAAGCCATCGCCACCGGTCAATTTTGCCAGAGACGGTGCGCCGACCGGGGTATTGCAGGCAAAGCTGGAGTTGTCGCCCCAGGCGACGAGAGTCCCATCAGCCCGGCGCGCCAACGAGTGGTCATAACCCGCGCCGATGGTGGTGACGTCGCTCAATCCCACCGGCACTTCCGCCTGGCCAAAGGTATTGCCGCCCCAGGCGACGACCGTGCCATCGCGCCGCAACGCCAGGCTGTGATAGCGGCCGGCGGTGATCGTCACCACATCGCGGAGTCCGGTCGGCACATCGGTCTGCCCCCGCGAGTTGTCGCCCCACGCGACGACGGTGCCGTCGTTTTTCAGCGCCAGCTCGTGATAACCACCGCCGGCGATGGCGATAACATCGCGTAGACCGGCCGGCATGGGAGACCCGCCAACGCTGTTGCCCCAAGTGACGACGGTGCCGTCCGATCGCAGGGCCAGGCCGCGATAATGTCCGGCTGCGATGGCGAAGACATGATTGAGACCGGCCGGCACGTCGCATTCATGGTTGGAATTCAAACCCCAGGCGATGACGGTGCCATCACTCCGCAAGGCCAGACTGTGATCGTGGCCGGCGGCAAGGGCGGTCACTCCGCTTAAACCGGCGGGCACAGTGATTTGTCCACTCCCATTGTTGCCCCAGCCGGCCACGGTGCCATCGTTGCGTAGGAGCAGGGCGTGATAGGCTCCGGCGGCAATGTCCTGCACGCTGCCGGAAGCTTCCAGCGGCGGTGGCAGGGAAAAGACCTGTCCGGTGCCCCATTGGGCGACAAAGCACGGCGCCGCCGCCACACTGATTTGCAGGTCGAGGTATTCGTCCGCCCCTGCGCCTCCGCGGCCGAGGTTGGTGATGGTCACATTGTGAAAGGAATCGTTCAACACGGCGGAGGGCGCCAGCGGGGCGTCGGCGGCGTCCGTGCCCGGGGTGGTCAGGTCGAGCAGGGCGCTCCCCCGGCGGTCTATCTGGTTATAGCCCCAGAAGACATAGGCTCCCTGGGCCAGGGCGGGGTGGGCCGGCAGATTGTGCCGGAAACCGATCCAATAAGTGTGTTCGCCGTCCCGGAAAATCCGCAGGGCGAGCGGACGCGTGCGATCCGCCGTGGCATCGTCAAAGTGGTAAAGGCGGTAAGTGCCGCTGGCCGTGACCGTCGTGATGGCGGCGTCCGGCAGCCAGCCCAGGATGGATTTCGCCCAAGGGTTGAAATGGTAGTGCGGCTCCGGATCAACAAAGGCGGCATCTTCGGCCATGTCATCGTAGGGGTCGCCGTATTCGAGGGAGCCGCCGTTGCGTGAACCCGGATTGCCATCCGTGACCTGCCAGAGGTTGGCATGCCAGAGTCCGTAGGTGTGGCCCAGCTCGTGGGTCAAAAGTCTGGTGCCAAAAAATCCGTTTAAAAAAACCTGGGCCGCGCCCACTCGGGCGATACCGAGAAAATTGGAGAACAGGCTCTGGCTCAGCACCACGATCCGGTCGTAATCCGCCAGCCGGTAATCCGCGGCGGCGGCGTTCTGGGCCTCCGCATGCAGCACCCACCACGGGAAATCGCCCAGCGCGGCCAGCGTGCTGTCGCGATAGTAAGGGACGGGGTGCGGCATCCGGTAAACCGTCGGAGTCACCGTCGTGGTCATGGAAGTTAACGCATAGGACATGTCGCGGTAGAACGGGTCGGCATAGGTCGTGACTTGCGAGCTGAGGGCACCGAGCGGAAACGGCTCGCCCGGCAGGTCGGAAAAATCGATACGGATCAGCAGCACGTTCTTATGCCCGGTGGTCCAGCCGGCCGCGCCGAAATTGAGAAAAATCAGGTCCCTGAAGTTGCGCAGTCCGTCGGGTGGGAGGTCGATCCGGCGCGTATGCGGACCGAGAATGTTTTCCGCCCGAATCAAGGCCTGCTCAAGGTGACCGATGCCTGCATGGTCGGGGAAGGCGAGAATCTCACCCGCATATTCGGCGAGAACGAATCTCCGGCCATCGTCCGCCTGGGTTTGGCCGTCGCGCCCGGCCGGCTTGACCATCACCACTTGGTTGCTGCCGGCCCGTTTCACCTGTGGTGGCAGCTCGCCCGGCTCGGGCACGCGCAAAGGGCTGTCGTGCAGGGCGAGCAGGCCATCCAGCGCGATACCGTGCAGCGGCACATTGTATTTGCCCGCTTCTGACCGCCGGCGGGCGTAGACAAAAGCCTCGTAGGCTTTGCCCGCCAGTTTCACGACGATGCGATCAGGGGCCGGCGCCTTTCCCGGTGGCGGCGTGCTGGCCTCGGGCAAAAAATCCCCGCGACCGGACACGCGCGTCTCCAGCAATGCCTGCACTTCGGGCGGCAGTTGTGCGCGCACGGCGGCCGGCACCGTGGCGGCGAGGGCGTCGCGCGGTGCGGACTTGATGAGCTGGGCCAGCAATTCACGTCGTGACCGGGCGAGCGCCACGCCCTCCGGCAGCAACGCCAGTTGGGATTTCTTATCGGCCTGGGCGTAACGCTGCGTCCAGTTCTTGAACTCCACGAAGCCCGGCCTCTTCTCCGTCGCCCACGCCGTCGCATAGGTCAGGCGGTCAAACTCCGAAAACAGCGGGGCGGAAGTGGTGCCGGGTGGGGATGGCTTCGGTTCCGACGTGCAGCCGGACAGGATTACTGTGGCGAGAATCCAGAGCGCAGAGCGCCAAGGGAGGCATGCATTCATAGGGGGTGCGGAGTGGCGGCCCGGAATCCACTCAGCGCCTCATCCAAGGATATGGTAACCCAAAGGCAAGTTTCTCAAGCCGGGGTCTGCCCGGCTGGGTGACTCGCGATGAACCTCGAGGCCACGGTCGACGAGATCCATCACACGATCCACGCCCACCCGACGCTGTCCGAGGCCCTCGGCGAAGCCGCCCTGGCCACGCTAGGCAAAGCGATCCATACCTGAGCGGGACTGCTTCACCACAAAGGCATAGACTTACAAATATCCCAAAGCACACACATCGTCAGAAGTTCCTTGATGCTATAAAAGCATGTGCCTTCTGCCGGGCCTTGTCTAAAAAATCAGGGGTGACACAAAGCCCCAGAAAAGATGTGTTCGGTAAGTAATTTGGATTCGGTTTTGTGAGCCATCCTAGATTGGGCACCTTGCGTAATTTTGATGTGTCAGAATTGGCCCATTTCTGGGCGATCTCATGACAGCTATGAGGCCCGGATACATCCCAATACCTGTCACCGTCCATTACGAAAACATGCTGTGCTGTGGATTCATGGCTCGTGAAACAGTAATAGATTTCAACTTTCCTGCCTCTAGTCTCAAGAAAATGATCTGCTAGCTCTAAAGCAAAAGCATGGCAGGCCCCTTTCGTGAATATCCATTCCGCGTCAGGTTGGTGGAGAAAGCTGGGATAATCGGCACCGCAGTCTTCGAGGGTCTTGAACGAATTACTCATGCTTTGCGATGGGGCTTTTTCTTCGTAAGATAGGGCGACTGGTTTTCGGCGACATAGCCTCTTTGCTCTACTTCGAGTGTCACGCGAACCCGGGCATTGAGCACATGCGCGACGCGCCTCAGCATGCTCAAGGAATGACCTTCGTATCCGGGTGATTCCAAGCGACTAATCTGCTGCTGCGAGGTTTTGAGTTTCCGAGCGAGTTCCTGTTGCGAAAGACCAGCCTGTTCGCGGAGGGCGGCGAGTTGGAGTGCTACATCCCAGGCCGCTCCCGCGTGTTTGAAACGGGCGGCGAAGGCATCGTCCTTGAGTTGCTCTGTCAGGTAGCGGTCAAAGTTGGTGGGTTTCATGAGGGATGTTGCCTGAGCCAGTCGCACATCCGGGCTTGGGCGGTGGTCAGATCACTGGTTGGGATGGTCTGGCCTTTGTTTCGGATGCCGTGGACGGCGATGATGCGACGTCCCTTCTGGAAAAACCAGAAAACGCGGGTGTTGAGCTTGCCGACGTGGCGCAGCTCGAAGAGGCCATCACCAAGCGCTTTAGAAAGAGGCGGGCGATGGTTCTGGCGGCTTCGTAATTTGGCTAAGCCGGAAAGAACCACGGCAAAATCACCGGGGTCTGAGGCTCTCAGATCATCAAGAAATTCGCGCACAGGGCACCGTCCTTCCTTAGTTTCATAAAACTCTACGGTGAATTCCATGGCCGGCAACATCAATATTGGTGTGACTGAACCAAGCCGCAACGTGCGGCATGTCTGACGTGAGGCTCTGAGACTGGGGCAGTGGGCATGGCGATGAATCCTGTCGCCGCAGACGGCGGCGTGCGTTGGCCCGTGACCCAACGTAGCGGAGGGCAGGGCGGTGCCAAGGTCGGAAACACAGCCCGCAGCAGGGACGCGGGCCCTCCACAATCCGTGTCTATCCGTGTGATCCGTGGTTAACCAAGTTTCACGCGATCTTCTTCGCGGCGGCCTGGGCCTTGAGGCAGAGCTCGGCGGCCTTGAAGGCGTGGGCCTGCGTCATGGCTTTCTCGGTGCGGTTGATACAGTCGAGGATGAGTTCGCCGAAGAAGCGAAAGCCGACCTTGCCCTCGACCTCGATGTGTTGCTCGCCCTGCTGGTCCACGAGATAGACGTGGTTGCCGGTCTTGTCGCGGCCGATGTCCACGTATTTGCGGAGCTCGATGTAGCCCTTCTCGCCGAGGATGATCATGCGGCCGTCGCCCCAGGTGCTGAGGCCGGGCGGGGTGAACCAGTCCACGCGGATATAGTTCGTCGCGCCGTTGTTGCCGAGGAGCGAGGCTTCGCCGAAGTCCTCGAAGTTGGGATGGTCTTTGTGCGCGTGGTTGGCGGTGGCGGCGTGCATCACGGTGGCGTCGGTCGCACCGGCGTAGGTGAGGAACTGCTCGAACTGGTGCGAGCCGATGTCGCAGAGGATGCCGCCGAACTGGTCCTTCTCGTAGAACC
>JAHFTH010000217.1 GCA_023269445.1 Lacunisphaera sp. | reverse complement strand
TTACCTCCACCGAGAGCCGCCACGTGAAGGAAGTCGTCACCTCCTCCCGCCAGGGCGGCGCCTCGCTCAACATCCTGAGCGGACTCGTTGCGGGTAACTTCTCCGCGTTCTGGACCGGCCTCTGCATCCTCGGCCTGATGTTCGGCGCTTACCTGCTCTCCGGCCACGCCGCCGTCCAGTCCATGATGCCCGCGCAGTTCCTCTTCGCCGCGCCGATCTTCGCGTTCGGCCTCGTGGCGTTCGGCTTCCTCGGCATGGGACCCGTCACCATCGCCGTCGATTCCTTCGGCCCGGTCACCGACAACGCCCAGTCCGTCTACGAGCTCTCGCAGATCGAGCAGAAGCCCGGCATCGTCGCCGAGATTCAGAAGGACTTCGGCTTCAAGCCCGACTTCGAGGGTGCCAAGCACCAGCTCGAGAAGGGCGACGGCGCCGGCAACACCTTCAAGGCCACCGCCAAGCCCGTGCTGATCGGCACAGCCGTCGTCGGCGCGACCACGATGGTCTTCGGCATCATCATGATGTTGCAGGCGCATTACCAAGCCATTGATCCCACGTTCAACGTCCTCGAGCGCCTCTCTCTCGTGCACCCCGAGGCCCTCATGGGCCTGCTCATGGGCGGCGCCGTCATCTACTGGTTCACCGGCGCGAGCACGCAGGCCGTCGTCACCGGCGCCTACCGCGCCGTCGTCTACATCAAGGACAACATGAAGCTCGACGCCACCACCGCCGCGGTCGAGGCCTCGAAGGAAGTCGTGAAGATCTGCACGCAGTATGCGCAGAAGGGCATGATCAACATCTTCATCGTCATCTTCTGCTTCTCGCTCGCGCTGGCGTTCTTCGATCCGTTCTTCTTCATCGGCTATCTTGTCGGCATGGCGTTCTTCGGTCTCTTCCAGGCCATCTTCATGGCCAACGCCGGCGGCGCGTGGGACAACGCCAAGAAGATCGTCGAGGTCGACCTCAAGATGAAGAACACCCCGCTGCACGCCGCGACCGTCGTCGGCGACACCGTGGGCGACCCGTTCAAGGACACCTCGTCCGTCTCGCTGAATCCGGTCATCAAATTCACGACGCTCTTCGGCCTGCTCGCCGTCGAGATCGCGGTGAAGATGGAGCCCGGCCTCAAGCACACCCTCGGCGCCATCATCTTCGTCATCGCGCTGGTGTTCGTATATCGCAGCTTCTACGGCATGCGCATCCCGCTCAACCCGAAGGACGCCGACGTCGCCCCGCACCAGTTGCAGAAGGGTTGAGCTATGTTGAGCTGGGGCACTGAGCAGAACCGTTGTTATATTTATTGACTCTCAGTCTGCTGCTTGGTCACGTCTTATCAGTCATGCAGATTTCTGCATACTAGCTCTCAGTGTTTTCGACCGAAACCTGGGTAGTTCACGATAGGTCGAACAGTAACTATAATGACAACCCAACAGAAATCGGGGTCACGTAACGTGACCGTTAGTATCAAGGTTCATCCTGAAGATTGTAAGTCCTTTCGGGATCCAAACCAACTCGGGCGCAAGCGATATGTCTTGCAGGTCCCTGTCGAGGAGATGGCAAAGGCCAATATTCAGTTCGGGCCTAATCCAAGAAACCAGAATATGGGAACACGTGTTGTCGAAGCGATCCAAGACACACTTGTTTCTCGTCCAGCTTGGTTTCAATACGCCAATAAGGGCATATTGATTAATGCTCAGTCGGCAGACTATGATAACAAAGCACAGGAATTACACCTTGTGCTCGATAAAGATTCTGCAAATCCGTGGGGCGATAGTATGGGTGGCAATATGGATGGCGGGCACACACAAGCCGTGATCATCCAGCAAATCCTCGATCGCTCGTGGGAAAACTTTGCCGATACAAAAGAGCGGCAGTGGGTGAATGTTGAAGTAGTGACTGGCGTTGATTTCGACAATCTAAGTTTTATTTCCGGCGCTCGAAATACTAGTGTGCAGGTTAAGGATTTGAGCCTAGCTGTGTTGAATGACGAGTTAGAGTGGCTGATCAAGGAATTCGAACGTGATGGAATAACAACCCAGATTGCCTGGCGTCAGTTTGCCGAAGGCGAAATTGCCGGCGAGGAGGTTATTGCCTTCCTATCACTCCTGAATCCCGAAATCACTGATAAGACCCGTTGCTACGTAAGCACTGGAGCGTTGATCAAAGGATTGCGCCCGATTGATAAGAAGCCGAGCCCTATGATGCAGGGCTTAAAGAACGCGGCCGCGGGCAAGGCCACCAGATGGATGCGGCTCGTCGACTACATTCACCACTCGCTGGAATCTTGGTGGAAGCAAAATAAGAGCAATCAAGGCGAGAATGCCAGATTCGGCGGATTAAGCGGCGTGCAGCTTTCGCCAAAGAACAAACCTCATCGGTTGGTGTTCTTGGGACGACCCTTGGATTATCGTGCCGCCAAGTCTTGGCTCATGCCCATGGTGTATGGCTT
The DNA here is from genome assembly GCA_023269445.1 of Lacunisphaera sp. GTDB lineage: Bacteria > Verrucomicrobiota > Verrucomicrobiia > Opitutales > Opitutaceae > Lacunisphaera. The sequence goes on along the minus strand of JAHFTH010000217.1, from coordinate 3,039 downwards.
CACTGTCGCATTCCAGCAAGAGGAGGATGAAGATTTCCTATTCAAGCTGGCCGATTCGGTTGGCCCGAAACTAATCGGCAATATCTATGATATCACCGAATCCGAACACAGAAACCTAAATGCTGTCGGGAAAAACAGATCCGCATGGACCTCAAGTCTTGCACTCGTTGATGCTGCACATATGCGGCTAAAATATGAGCACCCTGTGGACAAGAAACGTTCATAAAGTAGCTCACCCTATTGCAACAAAGCGCAGCCTCAGGGCTGCGCTTTTTTATTTCCTGTGAACGATTCACTGATCCGGCAAACGCAAGTTTTGCGCGCCCGCAGTTGGTTGAAACAAGTTGAACGCGGCGTGTGGAAACGCATCTAATCCCACCACTCAGGTTTCCTTGGGCAGGAAGAATCCGACGGCGCGAACCGGACGGGCCTCACGCTCGGCTGCTTGCCAGTCAAGGTCGTCGAGCCGCTTTGCCAGCCTGGAACGGGGAGCCCGGAGTTTGGAGCCGAACAGGCGGCAGAGTTTACGTCTGCGCCGGTAGGCGGCATAGACCGCCGCAGCTTCGTTGTTTTTACGCGCCAGTTCCTGGGCAGTGATCAATGTCTTCATGTCGTGGTCCTCTACTATAGGTGCTTCTTGCCTGCCCTTCGGGGCTTGGGCGAAGCAGGGTGTCCATTCCCCGCCTTGACCGTCCGGCGTTCCCAGCTACCTTTCCTGTCATGACCGCACTGGCCGAAAAGCTAAAACCCCAGCTCACCACGCTGTCTCCCGCCGACCGTGCCGAACTGGCCAGCTATCTGCTCGAATCCTTGGATGGTCCGGCTGACCCCGGTGCCGCCCAAGCTTGGGAAGCCGAGTTGATTCGCCGGGCGGAGGAAGTCCGCTCAGGCCGGGCGCAAGGCCGCCCCGCCCACGAGGTGTTCGCTGATCTGCGGAAGCGCCACTCGTGAAACCGTATCTCCTCCACCGGGAGGCGGAACGCGAACTCGCCGCCGCCATGGCGTATTACGAACAACAGCGCCGCGGGCTGGGGCTGGAATTGCTCGCTGAAGTGGAGCATGCGACGGGATTGATTCAGAAATTCCCGGAAGCGTGGCCGCTGCACCCGGCATCTGGTCACCGCAAGGTCGTGCTGCCCCGTTTCCCTTTTGCGCTCTACTACTTGGAAATTGCGGATGTGATCTGGATCAACGCCGTAGCCCACGCCAAACGCGCGCCCTTCTATTGGCGCGACCGGGTAGGTTAATCTCAGCCTCATCCCATGAAATTAAAACCTTCCCTCGCCGGTCTTCTCGCCGTGACCGCCCTCCTCCTCACCGGTTGTGATTACGATGCCCCGCTCACGCCGGCCCCGACGCACAAGATTGACGCCCGCCTCCTCGGTGACTGGGTGGCGGTGGAAAAGAATGCCGGCGACGAGGTGAAAGATATGAGGGTGCGCCAATGGGATGACGCCACCTATGCCATCGCCATCGAGGACGACGTGTATCGCGTCTGGCACTCCGACTTCGCCGGGCTGCCGTTCGTCAGCGCGCAGGACCTCAACTCCGCCGACCGCAAATACTGCTACTACACGTGGGCCCTCTCCGCCGATGGCACGCACCTCACGCTGCGACGCGTCCGCACCGAGGTCATCCCGGAAAAGACCATGCCCGGCACCGCCATCCAGCAATTGATCAAGGCGAACCTCGCCAACCCCAAGCTGCTCGACGACCCGCTCGTCTTCACGCGGATGGAGCCGAAACAACCCTGACAATCTATTGCACAGGAGCCAATGGAGAGCACGGAGGCATCTCTCTGTTCCCTCTGTTTCCTCCTGTGAAATGTCTTGGCTCGAATTCGTGTCCCTCGTGGTTAATGCTCAGCCATGTCTGACTCTCTCCTGATCCTCGGCGTGCGAGTGGCGGGATGCTTTCACTTCGTCACGCTCGTCCTGGCCTGCTTTACGCCGATCCCGCCGGACTGGGAAAAGAACCTCGCCACCCTGCCGCAGATCCATCGGCGCTTTGCCCTCGCGCAGAACGTATCCATCGGGGCGATGATCGCCGTATTGGGACTGCTCAGTCTCTTTTTCGCCCCCACGCTGGTCGGCGGCTCTCCGCTAGCCCGCGCGGTGTGCGGGGCCACGGCACTTTTCTGGGGCGGACGTCTCTGCGTGCTGCCGTGGCTGGGAGTCAGGCCCACGCTCACCACTCCCTGGCTCAAGCTCGGCTACGGCCTGTTGCTGCTGGAGTGCGCGACCTATGCGGTCGCCTACACCTGGCTGGCCCTGCGCTGAGCGGGCTTACCCCTGCCGGCCCTTGAAGGTCAACTCGGCCACGCCGCTCTTGTCGAGCTGGCCCAGACCGAGCGCGATCATCCGGTCGAACTGCGCCTTGGTCGCAGCGGCGAGTGGGAGATGGAGGCCCGTGTCCTCGCCCAACTGGAGGGCGATGCCCGAATCCTTGGCGGCGTGCGCGGCGGAGAAAAAACAGTCGTGGGCGCGGTGCTGCATGTCCTCGCCGTCGGTCTTCAGCACCTGCGAGTTCGCACCGGTCTGGGCGAACACTTCACGGAGCAGGTTCAGGTCGAGCCCGAGCGCGGCCCCGAGGCCCAGGCCTTCGGCGAGCCCGGCGGTGTTGATGTTCATTACCAGATTGACGAGTGCCTTCACCTGCGCGGCCTGTCCGGCCGGACCGATGTAGCGCAACGCCGTGCTGAGTTTCACCAGCACGGGCCGCACCCGGTCGAACGTAGCCCGATCGCCCCCGCACATGAGATAGAGGGTGCCGTTGCGCGCCTGCGGAATCGACGACGCCATGCAGCCCTCCAGCGAGACCGCGCCCACGGCCTGCGCGCGCCGCTCCACCTCAACGTGCGTGGCCGGCGTGATGGTCGCACAGTTGATGAAAACTTTCCCCTTTGCACCCGTGAGTAGCGAGTCGCCGCCCTCGGCAAACACGGCCAGCTGCGCCACATCGTCAGTGACGACGGTGAAGATCATATCAGCAGCAGCCGTGACGTCGGCGAGTGTGGTCGCATGCTTCGCGCCGATCTCC
>JAHFTH010000031.1 GCA_023269445.1 Lacunisphaera sp. | reverse complement strand
GATCGAGGAGACCCGGGCCGGCAAGATGGTTGAAGTGCAGGCGCCGTTGAATATTTCCAGTCTTGGTGCCTTCGGCGTGGAGAACGCCACGCCCATCGTGGTGCCGCCGGCCATGAGCACGCTATTCATCGGTTCAGCTCACGAGAAGATGATCAAGGACAGCGGGGTCGTTTATCCCATGGAGGTGGTGACACTTTCACTCACGTTCGACCACCGCGTCGTGAATGGCGCCGGCGCGGCGGCCTTCATGATGGAGCTGAAGAAGCAGTTCGAGACTTTCAAGTTACCGGGTTGAGAGGAGTTTTCTGCCGCGGCAGGGCCGAAAGACCTCAGAGAAATACTCGACGAGACGATATTATCCGGTAGTTTGAGCATCCACGGGCAAGGGCCGGCCCGGTGGCATCATGACTGATCACTCACTATCGACCGGAGTGGAACCGGCCCCCGTCAAGACTCGGAACGTGCTCGTCATTGAGGACGACGCCCGCTGGCGGATGTGGATTGAGACGCACCTGCAATCGGCCGGCCACACGGTGCATGCCGCCCCCGACGGCCAGGCCGGTCTGGAGCTGGCCCGCCAAATCAAGCCCGAGATCATTCTCTGCGATATTGAAATGCCCCGGCTCGACGGCTTCGGCGTGCTGGAAGCGATCCGGCAGCAACCCGGGTTGAACCGCATTCCCCTGATCTTTCTGACTTCGCGGAATGCGCGCACGGACCAGCGCAAGGGGATGGTGCTCGGCGCAGACGACTATATCACCAAACCTTTTTCGCGGGAGGAACTGCTCGCCGGCATTAACAGCGTGCTGGAGAAGCGCGCGGTGCTGACCGAGCGGCTGAATCACTACACCGAGGAATACCGCCGGGAACTGGCCGCGCCCTGGGCGCATGAGCTGCTCACGCCGCTCAACGGTATCCTCGGCATCGCCTCGATGCTGGAGGCCGAGCCCGGGTCGGTTTCCTCCGCCGAGTTGCGCGAACTGGCTCGCGCCATTCACGTCAGTGCCCGGCGCCAGCAGGTGCTGGCCCGCAAGCTGGTGCAGTATTTTCAGCTCGAGCAGCTCAAGGAATACGGCTGGAGCGATCCCACGGCGGCGGTCGAGGCGGGCAACGGCATCGAGGACGAGGTGCTGGGGGTCGCCGAGCGGGCCGGTCGTTCCAACGATCTGCTTTTGGAGTGTGAGCGCGCCGCCGTTTGCATCAGCCCGCAGTGGTTGCGTGCGGCCGCGGGCGAGCTGGCGGACAATGCCTTCAAGTTTTCCCCCAAAGGCTCCCCTGTCACCGTGACGTCCCGCGTGGTGGACGGACTTTATCGCATCGAAGTGACTGACACAGGGCCGGGCATGACCGCGGCCGAGCGCGCGGGCATCGCGGCGTTCCGGCAATACAACCGGGCGCGGCACGAGCAACAGGGCATGGGCCTCGGGCTGGCCATCGTGCGCAATGTGGCCCGACTCCATCGGGGTTCGTTTGGCCTTGAGCCAGGGCCGGACGGCAAAGGGGTGCGCGCCAGCGTGGAGCTGCCGCTGGCGGAGTAGTGGTGGAATAGTTTGTCTTGTCATCGCGAGCCCGGCGCAGCCGGGCGTGGCGATCCAGCCAGATGGATTGCTTCGTCGTCCGCTTCGCGATCTTCTCGCAATGACAAACAATGCTACGGTCGGTTTGAGTGACGGCTTGCGGAGCGGAGCGTTTGCGGGGATAATGCCTCACTTCCTTATGAATACCCCGATTGTTTTTCCGGCCGTTTCGCGTCGTCGTTTTCTTGGCGGGTTGTCGGCCGCCGGTGCACTGGCCTTGGCGCCGCGTTCGCTCTTCGCGCTCGATCCGGCAAAGAAGAAACTCGGCGTCGCGCTCGTGGGTCTGGGTGGCTACGCCACGGGCCAGCTCGGGCCGGCCCTGAAGCTGACCGAAAACTGCCGGCTGGCTGGCGTGGTGACGGGTTCACCCGCGAAGGGCGCCAAGTGGGCGAAGGACTATGGGTTTCCGGAAACCAGCATCTACAGTTACGACACGATGGGGCGGATGGCGGACAATCCCGACATCGACATCGTCTACGTCGTCACGCCGAACGCGCTGCATGCGGAGCACGCGATTGCCGCGGCCAAGGCGGGCAAGCACGTCATTTGCGAGAAACCGATGGCGAACACTGTGGCGGAATGTGACGCGATCATCGCGGCGTGCAAGGCGGCGGGTGTGAAACTGTCGGTCGGCTACCGGTTGCATTTCGATCCGTTCCATGAAGAGTTGCGGCGGCTGGTGCGAACGTCGGAGTTCGGGCCGTTCATGAAAATGGACGGCGGCTTCGCCTTCACCATGGGCAAGAAGGTGTGGCGGGCGGAGAAGAAGCTGGCCGGTGGTGGGCCGCTGATGGACCTCGGGGTCTATGTGATCCAGGAAACCCTGATGGCGACGGGCGGGGTCCCGCCGGTGGCGATCACCGCGCGCGAGTTGCCGAAGAAACGCCCGGAATTTTTCCTCGACGTCGAGGAGAGCATCATGTGGACGATGGAGTTTGCCAACGGGGCGCGGGCCGAGGGCTACACCAGCTACAACGACAACCGGAACGATTTCCGCGCCGAGGCCCTCGGCGGCTGGTATGAGGTCGGGCCGGCCTACAGTTATCGCGGGCTGCAGGCGGCCACGAGCCGCGGCCGCGTGGTCGCGACACAGCTGGCGAGCCAGCAGGCACTGCAGATCGACGACTTTGCCCTGTGCGTGCGCGACAACCTGCCGACCCGCGTGCCCGGCGAGATGGGCCGGCGCGACATGGTCATGGTCGAAGCGATCTACGCCTCTGCCGCAGCCGGCAAGCGCGTCGAGGTGAAGTTGTAGGCCGGGTCGCTACTTCCGTCGGCAGTTGAGCCAGCGCAGCCCGTCCCAGTGCCGATCCGGGAAAGTATAAGTGAACCGCGCAAGCCAACCAAAGCACGGTGAAGACCAGCGTGCCAAAGAATAGATAATCGTCACTGAGCAGCTTCTCGGCTACGAACCTCCTGAAACGGAGCAAAGATCGCCTACATCAAACTGAACACCCCAACGCCTTGCCCGCCTCGTGGCGCTTGTCCTCTGTCAACGGCGGAAAACCCACGGCCGATTTAATCCGTGATGAATCCGGCCAAACTAAAGTAGGGATGCGACTGCCCAAGCTATGTGCGATCGTTTCTGATTCGTTTCAGGCCCGCGGCAAGCATCAGTATTATTTCAGTGTGCGTTGGCCTGCCTGTCTCAGAACTCCGCGGTGCCCGGGGTGCGGGCGAAGGGGATGACGTCGCGGATGTTGGCCACGCCGGTCACGAACATGAGCATACGCTCGAAGCCGAGGCCAAAGCCGGCGTGCGGCACGCTGCCGTAGCGCCGCAGGTCGAGATACCACCAGTAGGCCTTCTCGTCGAGGTGGTGCAGCGCCATGCCTTCCTTGAGCAGATCCAGCCTCTCCTCGCGCTGGCTGCCGCCGATGATCTCGCCGATGCCGGGCACGAGCAGGTCCATCGCGGCGACGGTCTGCCGGTCGGGCGCGCAGCCGTCGGTTACGCGCATATAGAACGCCTTGATCGCACGCGGGTAGTTGTAGACGGTGACCGGACACTTGAAGTGTTCCTCGGTGAGGTAGCGCTCGTGCTCGGCCTGGAGGTTGGCGCCCCACGCGACGGGGTGCTCCCACGTCTTGCCGCACTTCGTGAGAATCTCGACCGCCTCGGTGTAGCTGCAGCGGACGAAGGGTTTCTCGAGCACGAAGTCGAGGCGGGCGAGCAGCTCCTTGTCGACAAACTTGCTGAAGAACTCGAGGTCGGCGGCGCAGTGTTCCTTGGCGTCGCGGATGAGGTATTTCACGAAGGCCTCGGCGAGGTTCATGTCGCCCTGCAGGTCGCAGAACGCCATCTCGGGCTCGATCATCCAGAACTCGGCGGCGTGGCGCGAGGTGTGGGAGTTCTCGGCGCGGAAGGTCGGGCCGAAGGTGTAGATGTTGGAAAGCGCGGTGGCGAAGATCTCGCCCTCGAGCTGACCCGAGACGGTGAGGAAGGTTTTCTTGCCGAAGAAATCCTGCGCGCTGTCGATCTCGCCCTGTTCGGTCTTGGGCAATTTCGCGAGGTCGAGGGTGGTGACGCGGAACATGTTGCCCGCGCCCTCGGCGTCGCTGGCGGTGATGATGGGCGTGTGGACGTAGTGGAAACTGCGCTCCTGGAAGAACTGGTGGACGGCGTAGGCCAGGCGGCTGCGCACACGGAAGACGGCGCCGAAGAGATTCGAGCGCGGGCGCAGGTGCGCGATCTCGCGGAGGAACTCCAGCGTGTGGCCCTTTTTCTGGAGCGGGTAGGTGGCGTCGGCCTCGCCGAGCACGGTGAACTTCTCCGCGACGATCTCCCACTTCTGGCCGCCGCCCTTGGACTCGACCAGCTTGCCGTGAACCTCGACGGAGGCACCGGTGTTGGCCTTGGTGATGTGCGCGTAATCGGGCAGGGAGGCGTCGACGATGACTTGGAGGCCCTTGAGACAGGAGCCGTCGTTGAGCTCGATGAAGGAGAAGGCCTTGGCGTCGCGCCGGGTGCGGACCCAGCCTTGGAGCAGAATGGCGTCGTGCGGAGCGGTGGCGTTCAGGGCGTCTTTGACGAGGGTGCGGGGCATGGTGGATTTCTTTTATGACATTGGCCACAAAAAGGGCCAAGAACGCAAAGGCAGAAACGCGAGCATCCTTACACACCCCGCCCTGTCGGGCACCCCTCTCAAGAGGGGAACTTCGGCTGCGTGGGTTTGACTCCCCTCTGGAGAGGGGTGGCGCGCAAGCGCCGGGGTGTGTCGGTTGATCACCTCAGCGCTCGATCCCGACGGGATAGAGCAGATAGCGGTCGTCGTAGAATTTGCTGCGCGCGTAGAACCACTGGAGCCGGGCGGTCGGGTCCTTGGCGAACTTCTCATCGGCGGCCAGCTTCGTTTCGAACTCGGCCTTCAGCTTCGGGTCGTCGACGAGCATCTTCTCCGCCAGCGGCGCGACGACGTAGCCCTCAATGTATTCGGTGCGCTGGAGGATTTCGCTGAAGAAACCCCAGCCGACGAGCGAGTCCTTGGCCTCGGGCTCGAGCAGAACGGTCGCTAGGTCGCCCAGTGGCTGATCGGTGGAGACGCGGACGGAGCCGGCTGGAAAAGTCTCGGTGCGGGTCAGGCGTTGCGCGCCGGTGGTGAGCGTGTGGCGGGCTTCAAAAGGATGCGTGCCTTCGCCGGGCTGGATCTTCGGGTTCACGAGGCGATACATTTCGACGGCCACGGTGCGGGGCTTGGCGAGGGTTTCGAATTGCACACCGTGAATTTTAAGTCGCGCGATGACCTCGGGCTTGGTCACGGGCACCCAGTAGGCCTTGGGACGGGTGAGGAGCAGGCCGGGCTTGTTGTCTCGCGTGGTCAGGCCGGCGTAGACCTTCGGCTGACCGAGCCAGCGGACTTCCTTCACGCCGGAGGCGGGTGATACATAGTCCTCGTAGGCGATGCCTAGCAGGTCGATGGTCTTGGCTTCGCCGTCACCATAGCCCCAGTTGACGGGGATTTTGTCCAGCCGAGCGACGCGATCGGCGGCGATGGCCGCCCGCAGCTCGGCACCGTGTTCGCTCACAGACCGGAGGGCGGACTCGAGGAACACATACGTCCCGAGCACGCGTTGGCGGTAGGGTTTGAGCGAGTGGGTTTCCAGCAGCACGGTTGGAATATGGCGGAGGTCGCCGTAGCCGGTGGAGAATCGGGGGTCGCCGTTGCCGGAGATGATCCCCTCCGTCAGGTCACGGTCGTTGGTGGGGTCGAAGTAGCGGCCCGGAATATGGCCGGCCTGTTTCAAGGCTGCGTCCATGGCCGGACGGAAATAGCGGTCGAGCCAGACGGAGTTATGCGGGGAGGAGGCCGGCTGCGCGCCGCCCCAGCCCTGATACTCATAGGTGATGTCGTATTGGTAATCGAGACCGTCGGTGACGTGCAGGTCGAGGTAGAGCGAGGGATTGGCGGTGCGGAGGAGTTGGATCATCGCCTGCATCTCGGGCGCGTCGGCCTTCATGTAGTCGCGGTTCAGGTTCAAGTTCTGCGCAGAGGTGCGCCAGCCTTGGTGGACCGGTCCGCGCTGGTTCGGCCGGTTCCACTCGGAACTGCGCTCGTGACCGTCGGCGTTGAAAATGGGCACAAACAGAAAATTGGCGTGGTCGAGCAGCGTGGTCTTGCCGCCAAAGGCGATATCGCGGAGCAGCATCAGGCCGGCGTCCTTGCCGTCGATCTCGCCGGAATGGATGCCGGCCTGCGCCAGCAGCGTGGGCCGGCCGTTGGCCGCGAGGGCGGCGGGCGTGGCGACGCCTTCCTTGCTGGCGATGACCACGTAGAGCACACGCCCCTGCGCGGTCCGACCGAACTCCACCAGCTTCACTTGCGGCGTGGCGGCGCAGAGTTTTTTCAACCAGGCGATCGTGTCATCGTAATTGGGCGAGTCGGTCAGGCCAGTTTTTTCCGACGGCGTGATCCAAGGATTGTCGGGTTTCGCGATGAGCGCCTCGCTGGCTCCGTGCCAGGCCTGCACTGGCGGCAGGAAATCCTGCGGACCGGCGGCAAAGCCGGTGGCAGCGAGGATGAAGAAGGCGAGGGGCGGACAGGGCAGCCGGAAATATCTCATGTGGGCACAGTGCGCGATTCTTGGAGCATGACAACGCGGCATGTGCGACAGTTGGACTGATTGCCGGCCGGTCTCTGTCTAGTTGCGGTTTGCGTCGGGGAGAGGATTGGCAACAGTGCAACCACCCCATGAAAGTCATCACCTCGCTCCTGTTTCTGTCCGGTAGTCTCTCACTCGCGGCCATTGCGGCGGAAGAGCCTGCCAAGATCGGCTCCACCGTCTATACGTGGGAGAGCCGGGAGCCGAAGGCCACCGGAGTCGGCGAGCGGCGCGAGGTGGCGCGAAACCCGACGGCCACGCTCAAGGAATTCGAGTGCCACATCAGCACGCTCAATCCCGGCCTCGCCTCGCATCCGCCGCACACGCACCCGCAGGAGGAGTTGATCATCCTGCGCGATGGTGTTCTCGATGCGCAGGTCAACGGCGTCACAACCCGGGTCGGTCCCGGCTCGCTATTCTTCTTTGCCTCGAACGACCCGCACAACGTGCAGAATGCGGGGGACAAGCCGGCGACCTACTTCGTGTTCAACTTCGCCACCGCCGTGACCGCCACTCTACGGGGTCAGGCCGCGCTGCCCGCGGCGCCCGGCCGAATGGGCTCGAGCATCTTCGAGTGGACCAAATTGGCGGCCAAGGCCACGAAGACGGGCGAGCGGCGCGACGTCACCAACCTGCCCACCTCGACGCTGGCGAATTTCGAATGCCACATCACGACCCTTAGGGCCGGTGAAACACCGCACGCGCCGCACCACCATCCCGACGAGGAAATTATCCTGGTGAAGGAAGGGCAGATGGAGGTGACCATCAACGGTAGCGCGCAGCGGGCGGGCCCGGGCTCCATTGTGTTGATCACCTCCGGTGACCAGCATGGCTGGAAGAACGTCGGCGACACGAACGCGACCTACTACGTCATCCGGCTCAAGACCGAAGCTACGCCGGTGGTGGCGATGAAATAGGCGCAGGTCCCAAAATAGCTGCTCTACCAACCGTAGTCTCTACAGCCCAGATGGGGTGCAATGTCCTCCTTTGCTAAGCCTACGGAGGACATCCTTCGTTCTCGCATAGCTCGGCGAAGGATGGTGCCCGGGGTGGGACTCGAACCCACACTCCCTTACAGGACACGGATTTTAAGTCCGTTGCGTATACCATTCCGCCACCCGGGCGAGGTTTGGGATTGCTGAATAGAGATTGCGGAATGAAGTGGGGCGTGTGGCAAGAATGTTCCCCAGGCAGTTATCGTGGTCGCGGTCTGACGCGGCGGTTTGTCTACGCCCATGAAAATCGGCTTTTTGGGGGGCAGTTTCGACCCGGTGCATTTTGGCCATCTGATCGCGGCACAAGATGTTTATGAGAAATACAAGTTTGACCGTCTATTTTTGGTGCCGGCCGCGCAGGCACCCCTGAAGCCCAACGATGTGCAGTCCTCCATTGAGGATCGGTTGGCAATGCTTCGGGTGGCTTGCGAGTGGGACCGCCGGCTGGAGATTGCCGACTTTGAGTTAAAGAAGGGTGGAGTAAGCTACACCATTGATTCCGTCCGCCACTTCCGGGAGCAGTTTCCGAACGATGAATTATTCTGGATCATCGGCGGTGATCAGCTGCCCCTGTTACACAAATGGAAGGAGATCAGCGAACTGGTCGAGTTGGTGGAATTCATCTTTCTGGAGCGCCCGCGCCACCCGACCAAGCCCCATACCGACATCCCGGGCTTGCGGCTGCACCGGTGTGACGGGCATCTGATCGAAATCAGTTCGAGCGAGCTACGCCAAAGGATCCGCGCGGGATTGTCTTTGCACTATTTCTGTCCCCAGAAAGTAATCGCTTATATCGAAAGCAGACAACTGTATCGCTGAAAACATGAAACCCAAAACTCCGCGCAAGCCTGCCAAAACTTCCCGTAAGGCGAGCCCCACGTTGCAGCTGCTGAAATTGATCGTGCAGGCGCTTGACGCGAAAAAGGCGGAGGATCTGCGCGTGCTCGACGTCAGTAAACAGTCCAGCATTACCGACTACCTCGTGCTGGCCAATGGCAATTCGGAGCCGCACCTGCGGGCCTTGCGCATCGAATTGGAGAAGGTTCTAGATGACCATAAAGCTAGGATTCTCGGTATGGAAACGGCGAAAGGGAGCGGTTGGATGGTGATCGACGCTTTTGAGGTGATGGTGCATTTGTTCACGGCAGAGAACCGTGACAAATATCGCATGGAACTGCTATGGAAGGACGCGACGGACCTGCCGTTGGCCAAATTGCTGAAATAAGGGGCTAGCTGAAGGGGCGGGACCAATGGGCTGATCATGAGGGCTATCAGGCCGCTCCGTGCTTATATGGCATTTCGAAGAGCATGTTCTTGGCTTTGCCGGCTTATTGGTGCATTTTCCAACTGTTACAGGCCTTTGATTAAAAAAATCCCAATAAACCAAATACAATGAACACACGTTCCACTAAGGGCTTCACGCTCGTTGAAATCATGATCGTCGTCGTCATCATCGGCCTCTTGGCCGCGATGGCTATTCCTGCGTTCCAGAAAGTTCGTCAGGCCTCGCAAGACAAGGCTGTGCTGAACAACGCCCGTCAGCTCTCCGCTGCCTCGGACCAGTATTATCTGGAATACGGCGGCTCGAGCGTTGGCAGCGCCAACCTGATCGGCGCGACCAACTATGTGAAGGCGCTCAACACGGTCGCCGGTGAGTCCTACCCCACGCAGTTCACCCAGGGCGTGACGATCACGATCTCTGGTGTGGCCAGCCTGCGCACCATCACCTACGCGCCCTGATTCTGGGCAAGTAGCTCTCTCTTACCAAGCCGCCCCTCACCGGGCGGCTTTTTTGCGCCAATAACAAGGCCTGCCCCCTAGCCACAGGCAAAGAGCGGGGTTGTTCTATGCCTAGAATATGATTTCTAGTCACCCCCGAGGTATTCGTGCTGCCACTCCCATTCATGCAATTTACTGAACTAATCCGCGATGACCGACGTGTGCTATTGCTCGGGCTGGTCGCCTTGCTGGCGATCGTGCTGGGTTTTTTCACTTTTTCGGCGAGCAGCGCTCTGGCGCTGATGGGTGCCGGCGGATACTGGGCGATCTTGGGCACATCGGCCTGGTTTGCCCGGTCACTCTGGCGGCTGGCAAAGGAAAGCCGGCCTTGGACAAAACCTGCTGGATCAACGGCGTGGCAGATACCGGTCTTGATCCTCATTTGTGGCCTGATCCTGCTCGTGCATGAGACGTATGGTTTCAAAATTCTCATGGATGAGGTGATGCTGCTCGGCACGTCCATGGGGATGCATTTCGACAAGCATCCACTGGTGCCGGTGCGGGCCCATGATTTGCAGGGCGCTTTTCAATTACTCGATGGGCAGCTGGACAAACGGCCGTTTTTTCAGCCCTTTCTCGTCTCTATTCTCCACGATCTGACTGGTTATCGGCCGGAGAATGTTTTTGTGCTCAATACCGCCCTGACCTTTGCCTTGCTCGGGCTGGTCTATGTGGCCGGCCGTAAATTGGCGGGTCGCGAGGCGGGTATTCTGGCGGTTCTGCTGCTGACCAGCCTGCCGCTGCTCGCTCAGAATGCGACGGGAGGAGGTTTCGAGCTGCTCAATCTGGTGATGATCATGAGCACTCTACTGCTGGGTCTGCGCTTTGCCGAGAAACGTGATGCGAGCAGCCTGCAGGCGCTGATTCTGTCCTCCGTGCTTCTTGCGCAGACCCGTTATGAATCGATTCTTTTTCTGCTCCCCGTCGGTTTGCTGATCCTGTGGATCTGGTGGGTCGAGGGGCGCCCCGTGCTGGATTGGGGCATTTGCTTCACTCCGCTGCTGTTTCTGCCGGTAGCCCTGCACCAGAAGATCTTTGCGCTGAGGGAGTCCTCCTGGGAGCTGGCCAGCCAGCCGGGCTTTGACCGGCCGTTTGCCCTGCGCTACGCATCGAATAATTTCTCCCACTGGCTGAGCTTCTTTTTTGATACGACCGGGGAGAATTCCAACTCCCTCGTGCTCTCGGCGCTCGGATTTCTGGCACTGCCTTTCTGCCTGCTGTGGGCGGTCAAACAGCTCGGTCGTCTACGTCAGGCCACCGCGGTGCAAACGACCTGTGCATTCTTCACCGTGGGATTCGCGGCGCACTCGCTGCTCTTACTTTGCTACTTTTGGGGCCGGTTTGACGATCCGGTGATCCGGCGGCTGAGCCTGCCGCTGAATCTCTGGCTGGTGCTCGCCGTCGTGATCGTGGCAGCCGATCTGTTCCGGCAGAAATGGACATGGCGCGTGCTCATGGTGCTGACCGGCCTGGGTCTGTTCTCCCATTCGCTGCCGACGATGGCCCGGCATGATTACTCGATGGATTATTATGTCGGCCGCGAGATGGAATGGCGCCGGGAATTCATCAAGGCCCATCCAGAGAAGGACTACCTGTTTATCGACCCCGAGGCCATTCTATGGATTACCCATTTGATCTCAGGCACCACGCCCCAGCAGTCACTAAAGCACAAGGACATCGTTATTTTCAATTTCCGCAACCACACCTTCTCGGCCCTCTACGTCTTCCAGCGTTACGATGTGGAGCCGGCGACGGGCCGGTTGATCGTGCAGAAAGATTATGATCTCGGGCCCGATTTTCAATTGGAGACGTATTGGGAACGGAGATTCACGCCCCTGACCATCAGTCGCATCAGCCGGGTGGTCGCCATCAAGGACGGTGTGCTCACCGCTCCGGTCAAAGCCGCCTCGCCGCTCGCAAAGCTAACGACGGCCGAGCGCGAGAAGATCCGTCAGGCTTACTTTGAGCAATTGATCAAGCGGCTGCCTTAGAATTCGCGTGAGTGCCTTTGCCGCCAATCTGCGTTCAGCGCTTTCCCGGCCCGGGTTGCACTTGGGTTTGTTCACCGTGGCGGCGCTGGGGGCTCTTTATTTCGGATTCGTGCATTTCTCCGTGCCCACCGCACTGTCGCTCCTGCGTCAGGCGGGTTACTATGTCATCTTGCTGACGTTTGTCCTGTGGGTGGCGGCGGTGTGGCGCTTGGTCAGATCGCGCGAAGGCCGGCCGCCGGGTGCCAGTCACCGGGGGCCATGGGCGGCCATGGGCCTAGTGCTGCTGCTCGCGCTGCTGGCCGTGACCCACGAGACCTTTCGCAGCAAGATTCTCTACGATGAATATGTGCTGCAGTCCACGGCGTATAATCTTCATTACTTCCGCGAGAACGCGGCCATGGTGCGGGGCTATGATATTCAGGGCGTGTTTCTGTCCACCGACAGCTATGTGGATAAGCGCCCGATCTTTTTCCCCTTTTTGCTTTCGTTGCTCCACGACCTCTCGGGTTATCGTCTGGGCAATGTATTTGCCCTGAACATCGGGCTGTTTCTCGTCGTCTTGGGATTGATCGGCTGGATCGGTTGGAAGCTGAACAACTGGCGTGGCGGCCTGCTGGCTATCGGGCTGCTTGGGTCCTTGCCCTTGTTTGCGCAGAATGCCACCGGCGGCGGCATGGAATTGTTGAATCTCTGCATGTTGCTGGTCGTGATGCTGCATGCGGCCGTCTGGCTGGCGCGGCCCGACGAACGCTCGCTCTCCGCCCTAGTGCTCGGCGTGGTGCTTCTGGTGCAATCTCGCTATGAGTCAGCCCTCTACATCTTGCCGGCGGGCCTCGTCATAGCGCTTGGGTGGTGGCGCGCCCGGCGCTTCATCATCACTTGGTCTGTGATCGCAGTGCCCTTGCTGCTGATACCGGTCGCGCTCCAACAAAAGGTGATTTCAAACAGCCCGATCATGTGGGAACTCCACGAGAACCAGACCTCACGGTTCAGCGTGGAGTATCTCGCCGGGAATCTGCAGGGAGCCTACGATTTCTTCACGGCCACGGGAGTGACTCAGGCGAATTCCCTGCTCATCGGGCCGCTCGGCTTGGTGGCCATGGCCGTCGTGGGCTGGCGTTTGTGGCGCAAACGGCGGCGGTTGCTTGAAGTTGGGCCGATGCAACTGAGCCTGCTCATGTTTGGTGTCGCCATTCTCGCGGTCACCGGACTCGTGATGTTCTACTACTGGGCCGCGCTGAATGATCCCATGGCCGCCCGATTTGCCCTGCCGCTGCATCTGTTGCTGGTTCTGGCCATCGTCGCCGTCGCCGCCTGGGCTGATCGGAAGTGGCCGGTGAGCGTGGTCGCTTTGGTTGCGGTGGGGGTTTTTATCGTGGGAGTATCGGCGCCCAAGCAATCCTACCATTACTATTCACACGTCGGGAATGACGAGGTCGCGTGGGAGCAGCGCGTGGTCGCGGCCCGACCGCCCGGGGTCCACCTGATTCTGGCCAACAAGTCCACCTTGCCCTGGTTGATCAACAGCACCCCGGCTATTCTGCTGGATCGATCCCGGGCGGTCGCCGACCGGCTGGCGGAGCACCTGCACATGCCGGACTTCTCCGAGATTCTGGTGACACAGGGTGCGCGGCCGACGACCGCTGAAGGCGATTATCAAATCCCGCCGGACGAGGTCCTGCCCCCCTGGTTTCACCTCGAGCTCGTGGCGGAAAAACGTTTCGGCACCAAGCTGGCGCGCATCAGCCGGCTGGTCGCGATCGATCTGCCCAGTGACTACAAGCCTTCCACTCCACCGGCCCTGACCAGCGAGGCCAACCCGGCCGGCCGGCCCGAGAAATGACCCGCTTCATTTCCAGTGGGTGTGGCCATTCCTTCGCTTGGCGGAGGCGCCCTTCCGCTGCGCTTCAACAATCCTGATGAGCGTGGCGGCAACACTTGGATCCACTGCGCTGGTTCTGGCGGGTCTGTTGTTGCCGGGTGCGATCTGGGCCCGGGCTGCGCGCTGGCCCCTGCCATGGTTGGTCGGCGGCGTGATTTCTGCGCTCGGGCTTTTTTCAGGCGTCATCATTTTGAGTGAATGCGGTGTGCGGATGACCGGGCTCACGCTGGGTGGCTGGCAGGCGGGAATTGCGTTCGCAGGAGTTCTTTTCTGGCGCCGGCACCGTTCGGCGGCCTCGCCTGATAAGTTTCAATTTTCGGAATGGTGGATCGCGTTGCCGGCGTTACCGATGATTGCCGTGGCTGTCTGGCGGGCGTTCACCCAACCGCTGCCGGGAGCGGATGTGGATTTCCGTTGGAATTATCTGGCCGAGATTATCGCGAGCACCGGCGGGCTCGCGCACTATCCTGCATTCACCGCGGCGGATTTTGCGCAGTATTTCTGGCCCGATGGCATCGCGCCACTGGTGGCTTCGCTCTATGCGTGGACTTATCTGGCGGCGGGCAGCACGGCGAAAATCTGGACCGCCCTGCCGATGCTGCTCCAACTCGCGGGGCTGCTGACGCTATTGCTGGCGCTGGGCCGGCTCTGGGGTGGCGCACGGGGTGGCTGGTTTGCGTGCGCGCTGGGCGGGGCAACGATGCTGCTGCAATTCGCCTTGAACCTCGGGCAGGAAACCGGACTCACCGCGCTCGGGGTCGGCGGGCTCGCCTACTACTTGACTCAGTGGGAGCGCACGCGTCGAGCCGATCTGTTGATCCCGGCAGCGGCCTGTGCCGCGCTGGTCGCCACCGCCCGCGAGTATGGTTTGATCTTCTCTCTGGTGGGAGCCGGTTGGTTGCTGATGGCGCGCGCCGGCTGGCGGCAGACCGCGTGGTTTGTGCTGGGCGCGCTGGCCTTGCCGGCGGCCTGGCACCTGCGCAACTGGCTGCGGACGGGCAATCCGTTCTATGCCCAGGACGTGGCGGGAATTTTCCCGGTTAACCCGGTGTTTGCGGAATGGATGCGCGGTTATGTCGGGATCTACGGTGCAACCCTGCGGCAATGGTCGGGTTGGGTGGAAATGGGCCGGTTGTTTCTGCTGACGGCCCTGCCGGCCTGGCTCGGTCTGCTGGCCGGTGCGGCGCTTTGGCGTCGGCAGCCGGGTTGGACCGGCCTGATGGCGCTGGCCGGAGCCACGGTGGTTTGCTGGCTGATCTCGGTGCCCTACACGGCGGGCGGACTCTTCTACTCGATGCGGGTGTTGAGCCCGTTGCTATTACTGGGCTGCGCGTGGGGTGGGGCCGGTCTCGCCCGCTGGGTGCCGGAGCGCCGGCACCTTGCCGGACTTATGCTGGGCTTGGGTCTGTTCGCGCTCGATGCGTCGCTGCGTGCCTGGACGATTCCGCTCAATCCCTACACGCTCTCGCCCCGCGAATGGCCCGATGCCGGCTACCAGTTCCAACGGGAATTCGCCCGGGATGATCAGGTGTTCATGGACTCACTCGCGCAGACCGTGCCGGGCAAGGTGCTCTCGGATTCAGCCGGCGTGCAGGGAATTTTCCGCGCCCACGGCAAACAATTGATTCCTTTCTGGAGCCCCGAGGTGGCGTTTGTTTGTTCGGCTGATTTTGCGGGCGATGCGGTCACCCGCCTGCGCGAATTGGGCTACACGCACCTTCTGCTCAAGCGGGCGCAGTTCAGCATGGATTTTCTCGGACGCACCGGGGCGTTGCGGCGTTTGGACGGCCGGGTTCATGTGGTCAGGGAGAATCAGTCCTATTTACTGCTCGCGCTGGATGCCCAACCTCTCCCCGGTCCCGTGAGTCCGCCATGAACACCACCACCCCTTCGCTCCGTCCGGTCGGTTTGTTGGCCACGCTCACTCTGGGCGTCTGGCTGGCCTGCGCGGCCTGGCCCCGGCTGCTGGTCATGCTCGGGATCTACGACTACGGCACATTCTATCTCGATTCCTATGCGTTGCTCGCGGCGCTGGATGCGATGCGCACGGGCGCGGATCCGCACGCGGTCAATGCCCTCGATCCCTTGCTCCGTTATCATGTGTATTCGGACTGGTGGCTGGCGTTGCGCAGGCTGGGGTTGACCCGGGAGCATAATTTTCTCGTCGGCACGGCGTGGGTAGGCGCCTTTGCCGTGACGGCGTGGACGACGGCGCGGCCGCGTCACTGGCGCGAGGCGGTCTGGCTCGCCACGCTGCTGGTTTCCCCGCCGGTGCTATTGGCGGTCAACCGGGCCAACAATGATCTGGTGATCTTCGTTGTGCTGGCGGGTTGTGGCGTGGCGGCCACGGCCACCGGTTGGGGGCGATCACTGGTGGCGGTGGCCTGCCTCGCGCTTGCAACCGGGCTGAAATATTTCCCGGCGCCGGCGGCACTGGCTTTTCTGTGGGTGCGGCCGGTGCGACGGATGCCGGCGGTGTTGCTGGTTGCGTTGCTGGCCGCGGGCCTGGCGTTCGCGAGTGTCTGGACGGAATTGGATCGCGGCCGGTTTACCGTGGGCTCCGGCGTGCATGTCATGGGCGCGCCGCTCTGGTGGCGCGACCTTGGCTGGAAAGACACTGCGTCCGCCCTGCCGGGTGTGCTGCTGATCGTGGCGGGGGCCGTTGTCCTTGCACTGAGTCGGATAACCGCTGGCTTGGCCGCGCGGGGAGAACCGCGCGAGCGTTTGCGGGCGGCGCTTGGGGCCATCGTCGTGCTCACCTGCTTTGTCGCGGGCGTGAATTACGCCTATCGCTGGATTTTTATCCTGTGGCCGGCGCTGTGGCTGTGGCGGCAGGCCAGCGACAGGTCGCGGGCGAACCGCGAGCGCTGGGCCGCGCGGAGTGGTTGCGTGCTGGTCGGACTTTGTCTCTGGCTCGATGGCGGCCTTTGCGTGGCGGTAAATCTGTTGCCGCCCCGCGACCCGGTCTGGGTTGGTCACGTGCAGTTTATTTTCCGACAGTGGACGCAACCGTTGCACTGGTTGCTGATGATGTTGCTTGCCGGCTGGCTGCTGGAAGGCGGACTGGCTACAGTGCGGGAATGGTGGAGCCTTCGGCGAGAGAACTGATTGGCCGGCCCATCAGGGTGCGGCGACGCGGTTTCGTTCCATCGCGGCGGCCAGCGTGCGGGTATCGCCATCCAGGACGGCTAGCAATTCAGCCGCGGTGAGCCGGTAAATCAGGATCGAGTAGCCGGCCGTGTCGTCGGGCTGGCGGGCGCGCAGATAGTAGCACAGGCGGGCAAAGCGCAGATCTTCATAGCGGTGCCAGAGCTCGGTCCATTGCTGGAGCGTGCGCCCGTGCAGCAGCTCGGGTTGCGGGTGGGGATTGGCCTGGAGGGCGAGGAATGACGCGTCTTGCGCCCGCAGTTGCCGGTATTCGCGCTCATGCGCTCCGGTCCAGATGGCCCGCTCCGGCATGTAGACATGCTGAAGCAGCGTGGCGCTGATGGCGTAGAGGCCGGGCTCGCACCGATACCACGGGCGCGGCCGGTCGAAGGAGGGGATGCGTGTCATGAGCACGGCATCAGGGACAAAGCGGGCCGGTTCGTCGGAGCCGAAATAGGAAAGATAAACCGGTTCACCCGCGTGACGGTGAACGCCGAGCCATTTTTTCAGGGCGGGCAAATCCTGGCCCCAGTCGAGCGAACTATCCACGAGATGCCGGTAGCCTTCGGCGGGGCCTCCGATCGCCGGGCTGAAATAAGCCAGAAAGTGGGGATAAATTTTCGCCGCCACGCTGGCGTGCCAGCCCAGCAAGCCCGCAATGACGAGCGCGCCCGCGCAGCCACCCACGCGCGAATGCCGCCAGGCCCGGGTAACCGCCCAGCCCAGTGCCCCGCAAAAAATATAAAGCACCGGGTAGATGGGCAGAATGTGGCGGTGGCCGATGTTCAGGTGGCTCGTGAGGGAGAACAGCCAGTAAATCGCAAACAGCGCCAGCAGGGGCGTGACCCGGTAGAAGTGCCTCGCGATTTGCGCCCGTGCTATTTCCCGGAAGCGCAGCATCATCAGCGCGGCGCTGGCCACCAGTGCGGTGAGCAGCGAGAGCGGGGTCTTGTAGAGGAAGGTCTTGGGGAAAAATTCGACCCAGCCGAAGATACTGTAGTCGCCATCGAGAAACGCCCCGCGCGCCTGGGCGTGCTGCAACACAAAGGCCAGGCCATACAGCCAGCCTTCCGGCAGCAGCCGCCACTTCCGGCAGAATTCAATCAAGGCCGCCTTCCAGCCACCGAAGGAAAGCAGGAGCTCCCAAGACAGGTTTACTTCGCCTGCCGGCAGGGCGGGGTTAAAGATGCTGTAGCGAAAACCAAAAAAGGCCCAGATGACGAACAGCACGACGAGACCCTGTGCGGCGGTGGATGCGACGATCGCTCCGAGCCGGCCGAAAGGAGTGCGGAAGGTGCGACCGCCCAGTAGCAGCGGTTCCGGGCGGAGGGCGCGCACCAGCGCCATGACGGCGACGATCGGCAGCAGCAGCACGGCCGTGTATTTCGCCACGGCCGCGAGCCCGAGCAGCCCTGCGCTGAGCAGCCAGGCGTGCCACCGGCCATCATGCAGGTGCCGCCAGTAGGCGGCCGGGAACGCCAGGAGGAAAAACGCCATGCACATGTCCGAAGTCGCCAGGCCACTGTGCGCCAGCATGGTCGGACAAAGTGCGCAGAAAATCGCGGAGACCAGTGCCCCCAGCGTGCCCCACAACCGCTGCGACCAGAAAAAAACCAGCAGCACCGTGGCGGCGCCGAAGAGTGAATTCATGGCCCGGGCCGTGAAGAGCAGCCAGTCGGGATCATTGCCGTTGCGGTAGAAAAAATCATAACCGACCAGCCAGACGACGGAAACGCGCCATCCCGGGGTGGACATGGCCGGGAAATTGGGCTGCGCCAAGGTGGCGGGCAGGGCCTGCCAGCGCTGCGGCAGAATGCCGTTCTCCGGGTGCAGCCGGTAGTCGTGCCAGTGATTGAAAGTGTAGCCGCCGGTCACGTGGGCGAGTTCGTCCGCCGTGGTGGATTTTTCCCGCATGGCAAAAGTGGCGAGCCCGGCGTGACCCAGCGCCAGCAGGAGCGCGAGGCCGAGCAGCCAGAAGGGCGGGAGAAGTGGGCGGGAGTTGGGCAAGCGGTGGGAAAACTTGATAAGCAGTATGGACAGGTTCCCGCACGGCACACAACCTCCACGTGATTTTCGCATGAACGCCGAGGAATACGCCAACATGGACCGGATGGAGGAGGCGCACTGGTATTACGCCGGCAAGAGCGAGATGGTGCGCGGCTGGCTCCGGCGCGTCGGGCCGCCGCAGTCGGCGGACCTCTTGCTGGATTGCGGGGCGGGCACCGGCCGGTTTGCCAAGGAGATGGAGGCGGACTGCCGGGTGATGGTGCTCGATGATCACGAGGAAGCGCTGCGGTTGCTGCGCGCGAAATTCCGTCCCGAGCAGATTCTCAGCCTCGCCGGCGATCGCGTGCCGTTGCCCGATGCCTCACTCAACTTTGTGACCGCCCTCGACGTGTTGGAGCACACGCCCGACGATCGGGCGGTCGTGGCCGGATTTCTGCGTCTGCTCAAACCGGGTGGCGTGGCGCTGGTGACGGTGCCCGCGGGCATGGCGTTGTGGAGCGACTGGGACGTCGCGTTGCACCACTACCGGCGTTATGCCCGACCGCAGTTGCGGGC
>JAHFTH010000030.1 GCA_023269445.1 Lacunisphaera sp. | reverse complement strand
GGGGAGGACATGGGGTAGAGGAGCCGGGCCGGCACTATCCGGCCCGGAGGGGCAGGGGGATAGATAAACTTGTTTAACCAGAGTCAAACAGTTTAATTCCTAATCACCGCCCTCACCGGCTAAATTAATGGCTCAGCCCTTGGGAATACGACGATAGCTTCGCGGCAGGGCCGAGTCCAATCCATGAGCGGGGTTTTCAGGCGGATGGTCACGCACGGCGCAAAGGCATGTGCCCCTGAATCAAATCAAACAGTTTTATTTAATATAATAATGTTGCTATACTAAATCATAGAGTCTTGTAATCCGCCGCTCACCGCGCTGTAGAAGCGTTCCACCCCACCCCGCTGAAGCTGCCCCTCCACCCCTTTGCTTGCCGTCATGCCGACGGCGGACACACGGGTGAATCATTTGCCAGTTACCCACCAATGAACCCAAAAAACATGCAAACCCATAGCACCCTCACGGGAGCCCGTCATCTGGCCTGGATGACTACGGCGTCCCTTTTGTTGCTCGGTGCCGCCTCGGCACAGACGACAACCCCGGCAACGACTGATGCAGCCAAGAAGGATGATGAAATCATCACCCTTTCCCCCTTCGTAGTCGATGCGAGCAAAGACGAAGGCTACCGTGCGACCAGCACGCTGGCTGGCAGTCGCATCAATACCAACCTGAAGGACGTGGCGGCCCCGATCACCGTGGTCACCAAGGAATTTCTAACCGACGTGGCGGCGGTCGATATCAACGATGTGATCACCTACACGGCCAACACGGAAGGAACCCGGGATTTCACGGCGTCGCAGTCCTCCCTCGGCCGCCCCACAGACGATGTTTCCGCCAACCCCAACGCCGCGAATCGCGTTCGCGGTCTGGAAAGGGCCGAAATCACCCGGGACTACTTTGCGACGATTGCACCGGGTTTCGACAGTTACAATCTTGACCAGGTTACGATCAGCCGCGGTCCGAACTCGATTCTGGCCGGCGTCGGCCACGCGGGCGGCATCATCAACTATTCGCCCCAAATGGCGGCCCTGGCCAAAAGCAAAAACGAGGTCTCCTTCCGTTTCGGCAGTTTTGGCGACACGCGTTACACCCTTAACAGCAATGTCGTGGTCAAGCAGGACGTTCTCGCGTTCCGCGTCGCGGCGGCCTACTCCGACAAGGGGTTCAAGCAGGAGCCGTCTTGGAACAAGGACAAGCGGCTCTATCTGGCAGCAACCTACCAGCCGTGGAAGCGGACTACCGTGCACGCGAGCTTCGAGACCGTGAAGATCGATGCCAACAACCCCAACTCCATCACGCCGGAAGACAGCGTCTCCCAGTGGGTGGCCCTCGGCAAACCTTCCTATGACCGCAACTCGGCGGCGGCGGTGAGTGGGTTTCTCTGGCAGGACGGAAACCTACCGACGATCATGTATAGCAAGGGCGGCACGATTGATCGCTCCTTCAACACCAACACGGGATACTACTTCAACCAGCAGAACCTGACCAATCTGCCGATCTGGACGGCCTACCGGATGAACAGCAACAAGTATCTGCCGCTCGACAAGCTCAACCTCCAGCCGAGCCTCAACGAAACCAACTACAAGAACTTCAGCCTCTCGATCGACCAGGAAATTGTCCGTGATCTGAATGCGAATATTTCCTATACTCATGAGACGGTTGACGGAGACTACCTCAATCTGTTCCGCGCGGAATACGCCACCTATGATATCGACGTGAACTTGCGGCTGCCGGACGGCTCGGCGAACCCGCACTACGGCGAGTCCTACATGCAGTTCCGTGGCCTGGACAACAAACAGACCGATAACAACACGAACAAGGTCCTGCGCGGCACGCTCACTTACAATCTCGACCTCACGAAGCACAACAAGTGGCTCGGCCACCACCGCCTGACGGGCTTCTACGAAGACCAGAAAAAGGATACCGAGCACGTGCAATACAATGCGTTTGGCAGCACGAGCGGCTTGACCACCGGTGGCCAGGAAATCGGCTATCGCTATTACCTCGGCGGTAGCGCCACCACGCCGGCGACCAGCGTTCCCGGGCATCCCGGCTTGGTGACCGGCGTCTCGAACCTCTACTTCGACAGCGGCTCCAGCACCTGGAAAACCAACTCCTTGAATACCTATTACGACTTCAAGAGTGACAACCTCTTGAAGTATGGGCTGAAGGCCTCGGCCGTCATTTTGCAGAGTTATTTCTGGGATGATCGGATTGTCGGCCTCTATGGCTGGCGCCGCGACAAGAACGATGCCGCCTACGGCAGCAAAGTGAACGCGGGTTCCGGCACGCAGAGCAACTTCAGTCCTTCCGCCGTGTTGCAGAGGGACACCAAGAGCTACGGCGTGGTGGTGCATCCGCTCAAGTGGCTCAGCCTGCACTACAACCGCTCGGAAAACTTCTATCCCAACGCCGGCTCGGTCGACCTGTTGGGCAAAACCACCCCGGCCCCGACCGGTGCCGGCAAAGATTACGGCTTTTCGATCAGTGCCCTGGACGACAAGCTGAACCTGAAGATCAACTGGTTTGAGGTAACCGCAGCCAATGGCGCGGCGGACAATGCCAACTTCCCGCTCGCCCAGTGGACCATCCCCTTCATGGAGCTGACCGTCATGCCGGAGATCGCGGCCAAGGCCGGCGTGACTTACAAGAAGGCCATCGCATCGGGCCTCATTGTCGGTGACGCGCGGCTGGCCAACGCCTACACCTCGGACAATGTGTCCAAGGGGCTGGAGATCGAGCTGACCTATAACGTGACCAAGAACTGGCGCATCATGGGCAACATTTCCAAGCAGCAGGCCAAGCAGACCAACATCGCCTCCGGTCTCACCGCCTTCATCGAGGAGCGCCTCGCCTATTGGAAGAGCATCCCGGCCCTCTGGCAGGGTCAGACCGGCGGCTCGGCTTGGGGTCTCAACCAGACCGGCGAGCAGCACTGGAACCAGTTCGACCAGTATTACTATCTCTCCTACAAGTCAGTCGACGGCAAGCCGTCGACCCAGCTCGCCAAGTGGCATGCCAGTGTGTTGACCAACTACACCTTCACCGACGGAGCGCTCAAGGGCTTCAGTGCCGGCGGTGCCCTCCGCTACATCGAGAAGTCGATCATCGGCAACCCGGCGATTGTCTCCGGCGGCGTGGTCACGGGGTTGGATCTTGCCCATCCGTATTACTCGAACGGCAACATCGCGGTCGATGCCTGGGTCGGCTACAAGACCAAGATATTCCACGACAAGTATAACCTGAGCTTGCAGCTGAACGGCCGGGACCTCGAGCAAAGTGGCGGCTTCCGACCCATTGTCGCCAACTCGGACGGCTCGCATTCGGTCTATCGCATTGTCCAGCCGCGGACGTTCTACCTGACGACCACGTTGGAGTATTGATTATCGACCAGTTCATGTGATCTCGGCCCCCCGCGGATTCTGCGGGGGGCTTTTCTTTGGCGGGGCTTTGGAGTGGACAGGCTCTGCGCCACCCAGAAACCTGACCGTAACTTCACACGAGTAATGAATGCCCGGCGTCTTACATGGCTAGGTGCGGCGGTCGCCGGGGTGATCGTTTTGATCGGCGGCGGGCTGTGGTATCGTGGGCATTCCCGTCCGGTGCTACCGGAGGCGGCCAGCTATCCCTCGCTACCGGCACAGTTTCATGATCATCTGGCCACCGCCCGCCGCGCCGCTGGTGCCCGCCCGGCCAATCCCGAGGCAGTGCGTCGGCTGGCCCGGCTTTATCAGGCCAACCGATTGGATCGTGAAGCGCGCACCTGTATTCAGTGGCTGGCCCAAAGTGAAGGCGGGCTGACGGCGCAGGATCACTATTGCCTAGCCGAGCAGGCGCTGAATGCCGGCGATCTGCCGTCGGCGCAGATGGAAATGCGCGCCGTGCTGCAGGCCGAGCCCGCTTATCTGGCCGCGCGGCTGGTCCTCGCCGAAAGCCTTTTTAAATCCGGCGAGGAAGCCGCCGCCGCCGCCGAGTATGAAGCCCTCGTGGCGCGCGAACCCGATCATCCGCAGGCCCTGCTCGGCCTGGCCCGGCTGGCCTTGCAGCGTGGCGATGATGCCGCAGCGATCGCGCGGCTGGAGCGGGTGCTGGCCGTGCACCCCGAGTGCACCTCCGGTGCGGCCCTGCTCGCGCAGGTGCTGACGCGCCGCGGGGAAACCGAGAGGGCGGAGGCGCTGACCGAGTGGAGCCGGCAGAAACGTGATCCGCTGCCGGCCGATCCGTGGCGCGGTGCGCTGTGGGCGGATTGTTATGATGTGCAAAGGCTGACCTTGCGCTTCGAGGAATTGGTTTACAGCGGACAGATGGAGGAAGCCCGGCCCCTGCTGGAGCGGGTGGCAGAGCTTGATCCTCGGAACTGGCTGCCGCACTTGCTCAAAGGTTGGACCCTCGCCCGTGCGCACCGCGAGGCGGATGCGATAGTTGAATATCGTCAGGCGCTGGAGAAATCCGGCGATCCCGAACGCATCGTCCCGCTTCTCGTGCCATGCCTGCTCGCGCTGGGGCGAAACCCGGAGGCGATCGAAGCCGTGGAGGCCGCGCTCCGGACGCGCCCCGATTCCGTGGCGTTGTTGATGCTCCAGGCGGATCTGGCCGTGCAGCAAAGCGACCCGGTCCGGACGCGCGCCCTGCTCACGGCCCTGCTGAAACGGGAGCCGTATCTCTACACGGCCAACATGCAGCTCGCAAAGATCCTGTGGGCGCAGCACGAGCAGGCGGAGGCGGTGGCCTGCCTCACCCGGATTACCAAGGCCTTTCCGGCCGACGTCGCCTCGCGGGGTTTGCTGGGCCAGTATTACTTGGAGAAGGAGGATTTCGCCGCCGCCGTGCCCCCGCTCGAACAGGCGCTGCCCTTGGCGACGGCCGGTTCAGCCGCGCGCGAGCGTTTGTCCGCGATGCTGGTGACAGCTCTCGGCCAGCTCGCCGACGAATTTGCGCAGGCGAAGCAGTTCCGTCCAGCGGCTGAGGCCCTCACGCGCCTCGCCGCGCTCCAGCCCGACAATCCCACCATCGAGATCAGCCTCGGCGACATGCTCTATCAGGCCGGAGATGCCGCGGCGGCGCGCTCGCAGTGGGAACAGGCGCTCAAGCTCGCCGCCCCGGCCGACACGGGGTTGCGCGCCGCACTCGCGGCGCGGCTGAACGGCCCCATCACGCCGGAGTTTTTCCAGTGACACTCGCATGAAAACAAAAACTTCGCTTGCGCTCGGTCTGCTGCTGGCCGGGATCAGCGCAATGGTTTGGTGGTTGTCACAGCGAGGTGCTGCCGCAGGCACGCCCCGCAAACTCTCGCTCGACACCAGTTCATTCGTGCCCCGGGCCATCGGCCGCGCCGCCGAGGGCCAGCCGTGGATCACGGACCTCACCATCTACGACCTCGATGGCGACGGGCTGAAGGATATCATCGCCTGCGACGGCCGGCTCAATCAGGTCGTGTGGATCCGCCAGGTGAGCCGCGGCATTTTTGCCGAACAAGACATTGGCGGCCCGGTGGCCGGCCCGGCGCATGTGGAGATTGCCGATATGAATGGCGACGGCCGGCCCGACGTGCTTGTAGCCTCAATGGGCGTGATCACCCCGAGCAACCTGAAGACGGGGGCCGTGGTCGTGCTCTTGAACGACGGCGCGGGTCACTTCACCAATCGCGCCCTCCTCGACCACGTCGCCCGGGTGACCTGGGTCAGTGCGGCGGACCTCAATGGCGACGGCCGGCCGGATCTCGTGGTCGGCCAGTTTGGTTATCTCGAGGGCGAAATCCGCTGGATGGAAAACAAAGGCGACTGGAAGTTCGAGAGTCATTCGCTGCTCGATCTGCCCGGCACGATCCACGCGCCCGTGGCGGATCTCACAGGTGACGGCCACCCCGACATCGCGGCGTTGGTCGCCCAGGATTCGGAAGAGGTGCATCTCTTCGCGGGCGACGGGCAGGGACGCTTTCGCGACCACGTGCTGTGGGGTTCGACCAACAAGGACTATGGCAGCAGCGGTCTCTCGCTCTGCGATGTCAATCAGGACGGGCGGCCGGACATTCTCTACACGAACGGCGACGGCTTCGATTATGCGACGCCGGGATCGCGGCCGTGGCACGGCGTGCAGTGGCTGGAGAATTTGGGCGACGGCAAATTTGCCTTCCATCGCATCGGCGATTTTCCCGGTTGTTACAGTCCGGTCGGCGTGGACCTCGACGGCGATAGCGACATTGATGTCATCTCCACCAGCGGGTTCAACGACTGGAGCAACCGCAGCGCCGTCTCGCTCATGTGTTTTGAGAACTTGGGCGGCGACCGGTTCGTCCCGCGGCCGCTGGCGCACGAACCCACTCACCTCATCGTCGTGAAGGCGGCCGATCTCTTCAACGACGGGCGCACCGAGCTGGTGACCGGCGCCTTTGTCTTTTATCCGCCCTACGACCGAGCCTCGCGCGTGACGCTCTGGGAACGGCCCAAGTGATCTTCCGTCGTGGTCGGATCAGAGTCGTGCCCGGGTCTCGGCCGGCAGTAGCGTGAGGGCCAGTTCGCGGAGCCCGGGTTTGACCGGCAGATCAAAGGCCTTGCTCAACACCAGCAGCCGGTAGAGCGCACCCGCGCCGAGCGATCGGAGGCGGCTCTCGTTCAGTTCCGCGAGGCAGCGCTGCAGCTGGGCCTTGGCGTCGTCGTTGCGGCCGCCTTGGGCGAGCACCACGGTGAGGCTGACCCGGCGGTCCCACGGAAGGAGTCGGTCCAGTCCGTTGGTGACGCTTTGCTGGATGGTGGCGAACACCAAGTCGAAGGCGGGGGCGTCCCCGCGGGCCTTTTCGATTTGGGCGCGGCCGATCAGGGCGGGCAGATTGGCGGAATAGGCCTTGAGCGACTCGTTGACCGAGGCGGCCATTCCCAAGTCCTGCACCTCGAGGAAATATTCCGCGAGCCGGCTCGCGGCGAGCGCCCGGTCGGTGTTTTCAGTGACCCGCAGGATCATCACCGACTGGCCTTCGAAACCGGCGATGCCAGGCAGACGATACGCCTGCGGTTCCAACCAAGGCGGCAGGGCCCAGCGGCGCACCGCGGCGAGAAAAGTGTCATTGGGGTTGGTCCTCGTCCACCGCACGAACTCATCCAGGTCGGTGTCCCAGGAGGGGAGGACGATGTGCGTCACCCCGTGCTGGTTGAGCAGCGCCTGGGCCTCGTCGGCCGTTGTCGCATCGATGATGCGGATCGTGGCGGTGACCCCGTCCTCGTTTTCCCAATTGGGCGAGCCGAGGCCGCGCAGTCTGCCGTGAAAGTTCAGACTGGGTGTTCGCTCCGGGGAGGCCAGCACGGTGGCCCGGTCATTCCCGGTGCGATCGGCGATCCAGTGGGCGATATCCCGCTCCACCAATCCCTCGATTTCCAGGCGCGTGAGCTGGCTGTCGTCCCGGAGCTGGGCGGTGCGGGCGAGCTCGATCAGGCCCGGCAGCAGGCAGACCGCCACCGTCAGCCACGACCGGAGGTTGGCGAGGGGCAGGGCGACGATGAGCAGGATGAGCAACACCAGCTGCGTCATGGCCCACCACTGCAGTTGGGCGCAGGCGATAGCGAAGCACGCCAGCAACACTCCGCCCACGAACACCGCGGAGCGTCGGGCAGCGCGGCTGGCCTCACGCGCGAGCACAGCGATCACCAGCAGCACGAACGGCAGGCCGGTGGCCACCTTGGCGAGCAGCGGGCCGTCCCGGACCAGCCAGGTTGCGAGGTTGGCCGCGCTCGCGCCCTCCGTCAGGTTCGTCAGCCGGTTGGCCTGCGGATTGGCGACGAGAAAAGCCGGACTGTCGGTCAGCGCCATCGCGAGCGGCAGCGCCGCCAAGCCCGTGAGGGCGACCAACACCGGGAGAATGGTGCGGCGATTCCAGCCCGCCTGCCTGGCGCGCCAGGTTTCCACCCCGGTGAGCAGCTGCCCCAGTCCGATCCAAGCGAGGCCGTAGAGCGGATGATTCACCTGCAGCCGCATTTCCATGTGGCCGGGATAATACTCGATCAGATAAGCCAGCAGACTCGTCACCGCTCCGGCCAGCGCCCAGCTGTTCCAGGGCAGCGGCGTGCGGTCTCCGGCGGATTTTTGCCCGGCAGTGATCCGCTCATAGCCGGCCAGCAGCAGGGCACCGCTCCCGATGGCCCCGAGCACCGGCACCTGCGTGGCGACGCTCACCCACAGCCCGAGTCCGCCGGCCACCCCGGAGAATATCAAGGAAGGCCTGTGACCGTTCAGTCCGGCGACCAGCAGCAGGCCGCTGCCCCATGCGCACAGGATAGCCAGGCCGTGATCATCGGGCACGCCGGGCAGGAATTCGCCGGCGAGCGGATACAGCGTGGCGAGGCCGACGGAGAGCAGCGCGGCGGATTTCGCGCCAAACCGGCGGGCCACATACACCGTGCTGCCGAGCAGCAGGAGGAGATGGAGCAGCGGTCCGGACCAGAGCGCGGCCTGTTCGACGGACTGGGCGATCGGCCGGCCGCTCAACGTGTGATCGGTCCACGCGATGAGCCCCAGCCACCACCGGTAGGGCGAGGCGGAGGAAACCTCGCGACCCTCGGGCGCGTTTTCATAAGCGATGTGGCGGACGCGCCCTTCGCCGCTGGTCAGCATCTGCTCGGTCTCGAGCATCCATTGGTAGCTTCGGGCATGGTGCTCCGGCACGACGAGCCAGTGCCGGTCGTCAGCATAACTGGAGCCGGAGTCGCGATCGATGTCCCGGATCCGCTCAACCTGCCGCACCCGGCCATAGTCCGTCGCGAGGACAAAGAGCGCAGCGCAGAGTGGAATCAGCAACCAACGGCGGCCGGAAAAGAGGGTGGGGAAACTCATGGAGTCTTGCAGTCCCGCAGGCATGCGAAACACTCACGCAATCGTTTGAACACTACAAGTCCGAGGCAAGCCAACACCGGCTCCGCCCCTCCCGAGAATGCTGCGATCATCCCGCGTCCGCCTTATGTCCCCCCACCGGTTTCCGTCCCTGCTCTTGGTCCTGATCTTTGGGGCGGGCCCGCAGCTGGCGGCGACGAACGCCGGCCCGGGACTTGAATCAGCACCGCTGGCCGACCATTCGGGCCCGCCGCCGGTCACGCTGTTTCAGGTGATGCCTTCCGCGCAGACCGGAATCGTGGCGCCGAACAACTACGCCGAGCCCGGCGTGCTCCCCGACGGCCGGCGCGACCCGCGCGTGTGGGCCGACCGCTATCATGTGCTCGATGTCGGCGCGATCGGCACGGGCGTGGCCATCGGCGATTACGACGGCGATGGCCGGCCCGACATTTTCGTCGTCAGCAAGACGGAGAGCTGCCGGCTGTTTCGCAACCTGGGCCAGTGGAAGTTCGAGGACGTCACCGCCAAGGCCGGCGTAGGCGACCTGGGCGACGCGGCCGCCATCTGGAAACAAGGCGCGACCTTCGCCGACGTGAACAACGACGGCCGGCTCGATCTCTACGTCTGCCGGTTTGGCGCGCCCAATCTCCTCTACCTCAACCATGGCGACGGCACGTTCAAGGAGGAGGCCGCCGCGCGCGGGCTGGCCGTCAACGATGCCTCGGTCGTGGGCGCGTTTTGCGACTACGACCGCGACGGCTGGCTCGATGTCTATGTGGTGACCAATCTGCTCGACGGCGTCGCGCACCCGAACGGCCAGCGCGACTATCTTTTCCACAACAACGGCGACGGCACTTTCACCAACGTCACCGCCAAGGCCGGTCTGACCGGCGAGGCGCAGGGCCATTCGGTGACGTGGTGGGATTACGACGAGGACGGCTGGCCCGACCTCTACGTCGCCAACGATTTCTCCGCGCCCGACCAGCTCTGGCACAATAACGGCGACGGCACGTTCACGGAGGTCATCGATGCCGTGGCGCCGCACACGCCGTTCTCCGCGATGGGCTCCGACTTCGGCGACGTGAACAACGACGGGCGCATCGACCTGCTCGCCGCCGACATGGCCGCGACCACGCACCTCAAGGACCAGCGCGGCATGGCGAACATGCGCGACCAGGCCACCGAGTTGCCGGACGACGGCCGCCCGGTCCCGCAGCTCCTGCGCAACGCCCTCTATCTCGCGACCGGCACGCCGCATTTCCAGGAGGCCGCGTGTCTGGCCGGCCTCGCCGCCACCGACTGGACCTGGGCCGTCCGCTTCGAGGATTTGGACAACGACGGCCGGCTCGATCTTTTCGTGACGAATGGCATGCACCGCGAGGCCCACAACGTCGACCTGCTGGGCCGCGTGATGCTGGCCGAGAATGCCGCGCAGAAGACCCAGATCGAAAAATCCACCCCGGTGCTCAACGAGACGCACCTCGCGTTTCGCAACCTCGGCGACCTGAAATTCGAGGAGGTCGGCGCGAAGTGGGGCCTGAACGACAAGGGCGTGGCCTTCGGGGCGGCCTTCGGCGATCTCGACGGCGACGGGGACCTCGACCTCGTTTACACCAACTACCAGAAGGAGGCGACCGTCCTGCGCAACGACAGCATCACCGGGCACCGCGTCATTTTCAGTCTGCGCGGGACCGCCTCCAACCGTTTCGGCGTGGGTGCGGTGGTGCGGATCGAGACCGCCGCCGGCCCGCAGGTCCGGTCGCTCGGGATTGCCCGCGGTCTGCTCTCCAGTT
The DNA here is from genome assembly GCA_023269445.1 of Lacunisphaera sp. Classification (GTDB taxonomy): domain Bacteria; phylum Verrucomicrobiota; class Verrucomicrobiia; order Opitutales; family Opitutaceae; genus Lacunisphaera. Next base: position 8,488 of record JAHFTH010000030.1, on the reverse strand, counting down.
CGGAACCGATCCTGCATTTCGGGCTGGGCGAGGAGAACATCATCCCACGCGTGGAGATCACCTGGCCGAGCGGACGCCGGCAGGTTCTTCACGACCTCCCCGCTGACCGGCGTTACACCATCACGGAACCGGCGGTGGACAATGCCCCGCCGGTCCTGGCGCCTTCCGCGCAATTCACGGAGACGGGCGCTGCGGCGAACCCGAACCTCGCGTGGGCCGTGCGCGAGGGGAAGGTGGACGAGCTCTCGCAGCAGTCGCTGCTGCCGTTCCGGCAGAACCGTCACGGCCCGGCCCTCGCCATCGGCGACGTCGATGGCGACGGCCGCGACGACCTCCTGGTCGGCGGCACCACGGTCGATCCGTTCCGCGTGCTCCTGGCCGGGGCCAGCGGGCGTTTCTCCGCCACCGCCCCGGTTTCCCCTGATTCGGTCAACGACGGCCCGCTGCTGCTGCTCGATGCCAATGGCGACGGGCGCAATGATCTGCTGCGAACGCACGCGGGCACAGCCGCGCCGGCCGGCTCACCCGGTTATCAACCGAGACTCTTCCTTAACGATGGGCAAGGCGGCTGGCGCGACGCGCCGGCGGCCCTGCCCGCGCTGCCGATCAGCGTGGGCGCGGCCTGCGCGGCGGACTTCGACCACGACGGCCGGATCGATGTCTTTCTCGGGGCCCGCGTGATTCCGGGAATGTATCCCTTCGCCCCGCGCAGCGTCCTGCTCGTCAACCGCGGCGGGCGCTTCGAGGACGTGACCGACACCCTTGCGCCGGACCTGCGCGAGGTCGGACTCGTCACTGCTGCGCTCTGGAGCGACGCGGACAACGACGGCTGGCCCGACCTGTTCGCGACCTGCGAGTGGGGGACGGTGCACTATTTCCACAACGACCAGGGCCGCGGCTTCACCGACTGGACCGACCGCGTAGGCTTTGCCGCCGCCGGCACCGGCTGGTGGACCTCGCTTGCCAGCGCCGACTTCAACGGCGACGGCCGGCCCGACTACGTGGCGGGCAACCTTGGCCTCAACACGACCTACCACGCTGATCCCGCGCACCCGGCGCTGCTTTTCGCCGGCGATTTCACGGGCAACGGCGGGCTGCAACTGGTCGAGGCGCAGCACGAGGGTGACAAGATTTATCCCCGCCGGTCGCGGCGCATCCTGGGCGCGGCCATCCCGTCGGTCCTGAAGAAGTATCCGCGCAACGATTTCTACGCCCGGGCCACGCTGGGCGAAATCCTCGGCGAGGACAAACTGGCTGCGGCCCAGCGTTTCGCCGCCACCCAGTTCGAGAGCGGTGTATTCCTCAGCCAGCCCGACGGCACCTGGCGGTTCGCCGCCCTGCCGCGCCTCGCCCAGATCGCGCCGCTGCAGGGCGTGGTGACGGGCGACTTCGATGGCGACGGGCACACGGATGTCTATGCCGTGCAGAATTCCTCCGCGCCCGTCGCGGCGATCGGCCGTTTCGACGGCGGCCTCAGCCAGCTCCTCCGCGGCGACGGGCAGGGTGGTTTCACCGCCGCGCCCGTCGCCGCGAGCGGTCTCGTCGTGCCGGGTGACGCCAAGTCGCTGGTCGCGCTCGATCTTAACGGCGACGGCTGGGCGGACTTCATCACCAGCCGCAACCACGGCACGACGCTGGCTTTCCGCAACCAGGGCTGGCCCGGCCGCCATGCGCTCAGCGTCCGGTTGCGCGGCCCGGCCGGCAACCTCACCGGAGTTGGCGCGCGGCTCACGCTCGCACTGACCGATGGTTCGACTCAAACCGTGGAGCTGCAGGCCGGCTCCGGCTATTTCAGCCAATCCGCGCCAGTGGCATTTTTCGGCTGGCCCGCGGCCAATCCGCCCCGTGGGTTGCGCATCCGCTGGCCCGACGGAAAAATCACCACACACACCGTTTCACCCGGAGCCACGACGCTCGCACTCTCCCCTGATGACGCGGACAAGTGATTCGTCCCGCCCTCCCGCTTCAGTCCACCACTACCCTCATGTTCCTTTTCTTTCGCCAGAGTTGCCTCGTGCTTGTTTTCGTTTTGACCCGTCAGCTGGCCGAAGCGGCTCCGTCCGTCACGGCCGGGTCCAGCCCCAGCACCGCCCGGACGGTCGAACTGGTCCACGTCGACGCCGACGGCGTTATCCGCTGGACGGCCGACCACCGCGAGGTCGCGCTCTTCGGCGCGAACTACTGCCTGCCCTCGGCCACCGATTACCGCGCCGCCGGCTATCTCGGGGCCGACCGGAAGAAACTTGTCGAGCAGGACCTCGCGCATTTCGCGCGGCTGGGCTGGGACGGCATGCGGCTCTGCCTCTGGGGCGACTGGGAGAACAGCGACCAGGCGGGCAACCTGATCGTCAACGACCACCTCGATGTGATGGACTACGCCATTGCCGAGGCGAAGAAGCGCGGCATCTACATCCTCTTCACGCCGATCACGACCTACAGCGCTTGGTGGCCGGACGCCCCGGCCGACACGCCCTACGCGGGCTTCTCGAAACATTTTCAAAAGAGCGAGCTTGGCACCAACCCCGCCGCCATCGCGGCGCAGGTGAACTACCTTCGCCAGATTCTGAACCACGTGAATCCCTACACCGGGGTCGCGCTGAAGGACGAGCCGCAGATCATCTTCGTCGAGATGATCAACGAGCCGCACCATCATGCCGAAGACTTCAGCGGCTCCGTGGCCTACATCAACGCGCTCGCCGAGGCTGTGCGCAGCACGGGTTGCCAGAAACTGCTGTTCCATAATCTCAGCCAGGATTTCCGCATCGCCTCCGCCATCAAGGCCTCGACGGTGCCGGGTGTCACCTTCGCATGGTATCCCACCGGCCTGAACATCGGGCACGAGCTGCGCGCGAGCCATCTGCGCGCGGTGGACGACTTCCGGCCGATGGCCCGGTCCGATCTGCGCAACGTGCCCAAGATCGTCTATGAGTTTGATTCGGCGGACATGAACTCGGGCTACATGTATCCCGCGATGGTGCGGGCCTTCCGCGGCGTGGGCGCGCAGTTCGCCGCGATGTTCTCCTACGACATGCTGGCCACCGCGCCCTACAATCTCGGCTGGCAGACGCATTTTCTGAACCTTGTCTACTCGCCGAACAAGGCGATGAGCGCGGTGATCGCCGCCGAGGTCATGCGGCAGATCCCGCGCGACTCGCACTACGGCGACTATCCCGCCAACCGCCGGTTCGGCCCGTTCCGGGTCAGCTATGAGGAGGACGCGAGCGAGTTGGTGACCAACTCGACCTACCTGCACGCCAGTGACACGACGACCCCGGCGCCCGTGCGGACCGCGCTCACGCGCCTCGCCGGGACCGGCAGCTGCCCGCTCGTCAGCTACGAGGGCAACGGGGTCCACTTCCTCGACAAACTGGATGATGGCATCTGGCGGCTCGAGGTCTATCCCGATGCCGTCACGGTGGCCGATCCTTTCGCGCAATATCTGAAATACCAGACCCCCGCCATCCGGCTCCTCGCTCGCGAGTGGCCGATGACGGTGCACCTGCCGGACCTCGGGGAGACGTTCTCCGTCACACCGCTTAACGAGGGCAACACCCGTCACGCGCAAGCCGCCGCCGGCCGGTTCGCCGTGAGCCCGGGGGTCTATCTGCTCTCTCGCCGCCCGTCCGTCAATCTGGCGAAACTGCCCGGGCGCGTCGGCCAGCTCGGCCTGCGGGAGTTCATCTGCCCGGCGGTAACGCCGTCCGCACCGCAGATCATTTCGCAGGTGCGGGCCGTGTATGCGTCCGATCAGTCGGCCGGCCTGGACATCGACGTGGTGGCGGACACCGCGCCGACGGCAGTGACGCTGCACTACCGTTCCATTGCCGGCGGGAAGTTTGCGTCGGTCGACCTGCCCCGGCAACACGGCTACCGGCACCATGCGACGATTCCCGCCCTGCGCGCCGGCGCTTGGGAATATTTCGTGACCGCCGACGTCGGCGGGAAAACCGTCCGTCTCCCGGCTGCGGCGAGCGGGGTGCTGGTGTCATCGGCCGTGGCGGCGAGCGCGCCGTTGGAATTATTTGACGCCGCCGGCGATGCTCCCGCGCTGGTCTACACCCGGATCGACCACACTTTGCGGCGCGAGGTCTTCACGACGTTGCCGGCGGCGGGAAAGGACCCGGCCGCATTGCGCCTGATGCTGCCGCTCAGCTCGGACCGCACGCATGATGACTACACGGCTTCGCTCGTGATCAAGGACCGCGTGACCGACCGCCGGCCGCATCTCGGGCGCGCCAGCAAGATCGTGGTCAAGGCGCGGGCGTCATCCGCCGAGTCCATTGCCTGGCTGACCCTGGTCGAGGCCGACGGCACGGCGTGGACGCATCCGTTGAAACTCGCGGTGGGCTGGCAGGAACTGACCCTCCCGCTCGCCGATTGGAAAATTGGCCAGGGCGTGAAGCTCCCGCTCGGTTATCCGGAACGCTGGAATTACTGGATCACTCCTCCGACGGGTCGCGGCGGTGCGGGCGACCGGCCCAACCTCGCCAACCTCGAGCGCCTGCAGATTTCCCTCCGTCCGATGCCGAAATCCAGCCCGGTCCCTGCCGAGTCCACCGACGCCACCGTCGACATCGCGACGGTGACTCTGGCCTTCGAGTAGTCTGGAAACAATGAGGGAGGAGCTTTACGCCCCGCCGGCGATCATGCGCGACGACGGCTAGTCTGGGCATAAAGCCCCGTCCCGCATTCGAACCACGAGCAAAAACCGCGGCGGTCGCTGACGCACCGACCCCGGCGCACTTTACCATCACGTAAAGTCACCGGCCTTGGCCTTGCCCGGGGGAACGGGTGCACGCCATAGTGTGGCGAGTCACCCCGTTGCCCCATGAACAAACACCCTTTCGCTCTGTGCGCCGGCTTGCTGCTGGCCGGTCTCGCCCGCGCCGAGTATGCTTTGCCCCCGTTGCCGCCCATGCCGGAGATCCCGGCGCCGCTCCCGGTGAACAGCGTGCCGCTCGGCGACTCGACGAAGGCGCCGGAGATCAAACTCGACCTGCCGGTTGCGCCGGGGCCGTTCGAACCCACCTGGGCCTCGATTGAAAAGAACTACCCGGGCGAGCCCGCCTGGCTGCGCGAGGCGAAGTTCGGCATCTGGGTGCATTTCGGCCCGCAGGCCGCCGGCAAGAGCGGCGACTGGTATGCGCGCCACCTCTACAAGCCGGGCCATATCGGCTACCAAAACCACCTGCAGAACTACGGCCACCCGTCCGAGGTCGGCTACAAGGAGGTCTTGCGCGACTGGAATCCCGACAAGCTCGACCCCGCCGCGCTCGTGCAGACCTACCGCGACGCCGGCGCGCGGTTCCTGATCATCCAAGGCGTCCACCACGACAATTTCGACCAGTGGAACTCGCGTTACCAGCCGTGGAACTCCGTCCGCCTCGGGCCAAAGCGCGACCTCCTCGCCGAATGGTCTAAGGCGGCGAGAGCCGCCGGCATTCACTACGGTGTTACCTTTCATCACGAATACACCTGGTGGTGGTGGCAGACCGCCTTCGGGGCCGATCAGGACGGACCCAAGGCCGGCGTCCCTTACGACGGCCATCTCACGCTCGCCGACGGCAAGGGCAAGTGGTGGGAAGGGCTCGACCCGCGGCTGCTCTACGGCATCGACCTCCGCGAGTATCGGGGCGTCGCCGCCGCGGCGGCCTCGCCGTGGAGCCCGCCTGCGGCCGGGTTGTTCACGCGGCACGCCGCCTATGCGCAATGGTATGCCACCTGGTGGGCGTTGCGCATGATGGACGTTGTTGACCACTACGATCCTGATTTCATCTACACCGATGGCACGGGGGCCCAGCCGTTCGAAGGGTCGCACACCGGCACCGGGCTCAAGGCCGACGCCATGCAGCGCGTCATCGCGCATTTCTACAATCGCACGCTCGAGCGCCGCGGCCGGGTGGACACGTTCAGCATCGTCAAATTTCGCCCGCGCACCAACGGCACCGTCAACACCGAGGAGTTCGGCATTCCCCGTGAGATCAAGACCGACCAGCCGTGGATCGCGGAGGCGCCGGTGGGCGACTGGTTCTACGGGCCCGGCTTCACCTACGATTCCGGCATGATCATCCGTTACGTCATCGAGGCGGTCGCCCGCGACGGCAACGCGGCCGTGTGCATCTCCCTTCTGCCCGACGGCTCGCTCGACGCCGGCAGCACGCAGATGCTGCACGGAGTGGGCGAGTGGATGCGCCGCAACGGCCAGGCAATCTACGGCAGCCGCGCCTGGGTGAAACTCGGCGAGGGCGAACTGATCGGCGACAAGCTCAAGATGATCCCCGGTGGCGCGCTGCGGAAAAACCACGCCGAGTTCACCTTCGGTCCGCAGGATTTCCGGTTCACCGTCGGCCAGGACGGTGCGCTCTACGCCTTCTGCCTCACGGTTCCCGCGCCCGGCACGGAGTTGAAAATCACTTCGCTTGGCGCTGCGGCCAACCTGCTCGGCCAGCCCATCAAAGCCGTGACGCTCCTCGGTCACACCGGCACCGGGCCCCTCTGGCAGCAGACTCCCGATGGCCTGGTCATCACCTGTCCGGCCCCGATGCCTTATGCCACGGCGATTGTTTTCCGGATCGAGTAAGGAAAGGCCGCAGGTTACGATCATGCAGGCACTCCAGCACCTCATCCATGGCCAGCGCCCCGGATAACCGGTAGCCTGGCCGGGTTGGTCCCCCTGTCGCCCCAGACCGCTCACCCCATGCGCAACAAGCTCGCCCTCTTCTTTTTTCTGCTGGGCGTCCGAATTTTCGCCGCAGACCTGAGCCCGGTAGACCTGCGCTGAGACGGCATGATCAATCTCGTGCTGCGCAAGGTCAGCACCAACCAGTCGCTGAACCAGGCGGTGACGATCGCCTTCACGGTGAAGACGTTTTCGATCGTGGTCGGATCCATCCTGTTCGTCGCGATGCTGAACCTGCTGCACTGATCGCCCGCAGAAAATGGTGGAGGTGAGGGGAGTTGAACCCCTGTGCCCCTGGCCTTCGCACACAGCATCTACCTGCATAGCGTCACTTTGGATCTCGCCTCGGAAGGCGCATGGACGCGCGCTCCTTCCTCGGCCAGCCGTGAAGAAGATACGGCGGCGATGTCACGACGGCATCACCGCTATTCCTGCTGTCGACGTTCTCATCCCCTAGCAGGAGTCAGAGTGAGAACGTGACCGCACTTAGGCGGCCATTAGCATTTCTTCGTTGTTGCCGTTTGTTGTTTTCGAAGGGGGATTAACGAGAGGCCTTCGGCTCTCGACAGGCAGCTGCGCACTCCAACCAAGGGTCGAATCCGGAACACCCCCAAAGTGGGTTATAACTGGCGACCATTTGCCGAGCACACCGTCAAAGAACGTGGGAGCGGGAACCTGCCACAGGCCGGTCCGAATGCAAGCCCAGCGGCAGCTCGGAAAATGAAACCGTCTGTCCTCCTCAACCGCCAGCAACCGCGAGGCCTCGAATCGGCAAGCTGGTGCCGTCCACCCAGCGTCCCTCGACGAGGATCCGGCGGCAGTATTGGGGCACGCCGCGTTCGTTTTGGTGGATCAAGGCGGCGAGGGTCGCCATCGCGACCCGGCCGACCTCGGTGGAGTTTTGATCCACGCCGGCGTCGAAATGTCCGTCGAGCAGGCTGAGCGCAGCGACGCCAAGATCACCTGGCACCTGGCATCCAGTCTGATCCAACAGTGCCGGCAGATTGCCCAGGGCGCTGATGACGGCGTCCGGTTTGACGGTGCGCAGCCATTTGCGCAAAGTGCGGACGTCGGCCGGCGTGTTTTCCTCGCTGAGCACAAGAGGAGCAAGGTGGCGGCGGAGCGGGACATGCGCATCCTGGGCACTGAGGTAGCCGGCGCGGAAGTTGCCGCCGGTGTTGCGGTCGAAGCGGTGGGCGGTGACGTAGGCGATGCGCCGGTAGCCGCGTGTCCAGATCTGATCGAAGGCCATCGCGGTGCAATTCTTCTGGTCGCTCGTCACGATGTGCGCGCGCGGGTGCTTGACGGAGATGCCGAGCCGGACGACGGAGAACTGGCTCCAATCAAAATCCGGCAGCGCAAGGTCATTCGAGTGCGGGGGGATGAGGATGCCGCGCACATTCCGAGCGACGAGAATTTGTTGCAGCCGGGCGGGTGTCATCTGCCGATTGATGACGAATTCCTCGAGCCGGTAGCCCAGCCGGTTGGCGTAGTCGTGCGCGCCGCGCCAGTAGGCGTCGAACTCCTGGAGCCGGCGCAAGGCGCGCGGGTCCGTCCACTGGTTCAGCCAAGCCACGGTGGAACGGATATCCACCGACTTTTTGGTCTGCCGGTAGGCCGAGAGCGAGGCGAGCATCGGGTCGGGCCGGTAGCCGAGGCGTTCGGCGGCGGCGGCAATCTCCTGCCGGCGGGGGGCGGAAATGCGCGAGTCACCCCGCAACGCCAGGGAAACCGTGACGTGGGAAACGCCGATTTCGGCGGCGATGTCGCGCAGAGTGACACGCGAGCCGGTGGGGCGGGGGTCGGGCA
>JAHFTH010000216.1 GCA_023269445.1 Lacunisphaera sp. | reverse complement strand
GCCCGCTACAACCACCGCACCGGCAACGACGATTACACGCAGGCGGGCGATCTCTTCCGCCTCTTCGACGCCGCCCAGCGCGAACGCCTCTTCGGCAACATCGGCCGTCACATGACCGGCGTGCCGCAGGAAATTCAACTCCGGCAAATCTGCCATTTCTTCCGCGCGGATCCGGCCTACGGCCTCGGTGTCGCAAAGTTCCTCAACCTCGACCTCAGCGAATTCCTGGCCAAGGCCGGCGCGCACCGCGGCTGAACCTGCGGCCTCCCACCACCATGAACGCATCCTTTCCTCCTTCTCTTCGCACAACCAGTCCGGTCGAGGGCCTCGACCTAGCCCGCCGGCTGGCCGCCGAGGTCCTCGCCGCCCTGCCGGCCTCGGTCAGCATGCCTGATCACCTCAAGACCCATGCCGCCGGCCGCCCCGCCCCCGAACTGGTGACTGCGGTGTATTTCCACGCCATCTCGCTCGCCAACACCGGCTGGAATCGCCTCCACTAGGTTTGACAAATCCCGGCGGACTCGCCCCCTTGGAGACAATGTCCAAGAAGGCCGTCCTCCTGCTCAATCTCGGCTCCCCCGACTCCACGTCCGTGCCGGACGTGAAGCGTTACCTGAAGGAATTCCTCGGCGACGAACGGGTGATCGACAAGCCCGATAACTCCCTGCTCCGTTCCATTTTGGTGCATGGCATCATCATCCCCTTCCGCGCCAAAAATTCCGCCCACGCCTACTCCACCATCTGGACCAAGGAGGGCTCACCCCTCGTCGTCACCAGCCGGCACACCCAGACCAAGCTCCAGGCCCGCACCGACCTGCCCGTCGAGCTGGCCATGAATTACGGCAGCCCTTCAATCCCGGCCGCGTTGTCCCGCCTCGCTGCCCGCGGCGTCGATCATCTGCTGCTTTTTCCCCAATATCCGCACTATGCGATGTCGAGTTGGGAAACGGTGGTGGCCAAGGTCCACCGCGAGGCCGCCCGTCTCGCGCCGGCCATGAAGATTGAGTGCGTCCAACCCTACTATCAGGACGCGGACTACATCACCGCCCTCGTCGCCAGCGCGCGGCCCTGGCTCGACCGGCCGCACGATCACCTGCTCTTCAGCTATCACAGCATCCCGGCCCGGCATCTGACCAAGGCCGACTCATCCCACGCCCACTGCTCGGTCGTCGCCGATTGTTGCAACACCTGCAGTCCCGCCCACGCCACGTGTTACAAGGCCCAGATCACCCGCACCACGCAGGCCTTCGCGCGACAAGCCGGCCTCGATCCCGCCCGCTGGTCCATCGCCTTCCAATCGCGCATCGCCAACGAGCCCTGGCTCAAGCCCTACACCGACTTCGAATACAAGCGCCTCGCCGCCGCCGGCAAAAAACGACTGCTCGTCATCACGCCGGCCTTCGTCACGGACTGTCTGGAGACCCTCGAGGAGATTCGCGTGCGCGGCGCCGAGGATTTTCAGGCAGCCGGTGGCAGTTCGTTTGAAGCCATCCCCTGTCTCAACGATCAACCTGTCTGGATCAGCTTCTTGGAAAATCGCGTGCGCCAGTGGCAATCGACGGGCCCGGTGCCGGCCTGAGGTCTTGGCTTCGTTAAAACACGTTAAAAAACACCCACCGACTCGGTCTCGCCCAGCTCTGGCTCGCGGGTGGCTTTGCTTCCGGGCAAAAATATCTATCCGTCGTGAACCCCTCCACTACCCAGCAAATGAGCCAGGTCCCCGTCATCGGTGGGACCATTCTGGTCCTCGGGCCCGACGGACGGGTCAAACTGGCCAGTGCGGCGGCCTGTTCCGTGTGGCAGGCCAAATCCACCGAACTGGCCGGCGATTTCTTCCCCAATCTCTTTTCCTTCGATGTTGTCTCACACGATTCCGGTTGGGTGCAGTCGCAGTGGGAAGTATTGATCGCCGCGACCCGGGAACGCGCCATCACCCTGAGATTGCAGCCCAAGGAAGCGGCGGAATTCGACGTGCTCGTCCGCCTTGAGCCCACCGGTGGTGAGCCGACCCAATACCTCGCCTTCATCAGTCCGCCCGCCGCCGCCGCTGTTTCCGCCGCGCCGGTTGTGGCCCCGGATAATTTCCTCAGTCAGCTCAACGAGCGCAGTCCGCTCGGTTTCTTCGACCTGAATTTCCTGAAGAACGAGGTTTACTATTCACCGACGTGGAAACGCCAGCTCGGCTACGCGGATGCGGCCCTGCCCAACACCTACGACTCGTGGCTGAAACTGATCCATCCCGATGATTCCGCCGCCGCCCCTGATCGCGCCGGCCGGACGGGCGCCACCGGTGCGCGGCCCTTCTCCCATGAATTCCGGATGAAGCACGCGCAGGGTCACTACGTCTGGGTCCAGTGCGTCGGCATCCAGCACTACGGTCCCAACGGCGCGTTGCAGCGCGTCATCGGCGCCCACCTCGATGTGAGCGACCGCAAGGAGTTCGAGGAGGCGGCCCTGCGCGCCGACGAACGCATCCAGCAACTCGGCGACCGCGGCCGCGTCGCGATGTTCGATCTCGATTTCGCCGCCGGGCTTTACTGGCTCTCACCCGGTTTCAAATCCCTGCTCGGTTACGCCGACGGCGATCTGCCCAACACCCTCGAGTCCCTCCTGCGCAGCCTGCCCATGGACGAGACCGCCGGGGGCGTGCAGGCCTACTTTCTCGCGCAGCATCCCAGCCAGGTCGCCTACTTCGACACCCTGCGCCTGCGCCATCGCGAAGACCGCGAGATCCTCGCCTACGCCGGCATCGTGCGCCAGATCTCCCGCAAGAAGGAACTGCAACGCATCATCGGCTTTGCCGTGCCGCTGCCTGAAACCGCCGCCGCCATCGAGTCGGGCCTAGGATTTTCCACCGCCCATCTTTCGATTTTGCTCGGCCAGCTACAGGAAGGCGTGCTGCTCACCGATGCGGCCGGCAAGGTCATTCACCTCAACGCCAAGGCCGAGAGCCTGCTGACCCGCCCCATCGCCCAGTGCCTCGGTCAGGACGCCGGCGAAGTCTTCCGCCTCGTCCACCTGCAGAACGGCCAGCCCGGGGAGAACCCCGTCGCCCGCGTCCTCGCCACTGGCGAGACCATGACGCTCAACTGCGAGTTCGCCCTCGATACCGGTGCGGCCACGGCCCAACCCATCGCCTTCAGCGCCCGCGCGGTGCAGGATGCCACCGGCCGGTCCACCGGCGCCGTCGTCGTCTTCCGCCACCCCGGCGAGATGAGCCTTACCCCCGAGGAGCTCGTCCGCTCCAACCGCTTCGAATCCCTCGGCCAGCTCGCGGGCGGCATCGCCCACGATTTCAACAATCTCCTCACGACCATCCTCGGCGGTGTTTCCATGGCCAAGGAGAACCGCGACTACTCGGGCTTGGAAAACAGCGAGCGCGCCTGTCTCGCGGCCAAGGCCCTCAGCAAGCAGCTCCTCAATTTCTCGAAGGGCGGCAGCGCGGTCCGTCACGTCGTGAAGACCGCCGACATCCTCGCCGACACCGTCCGTCTCGCCTCCGCCGGCTCCACCGTGAAGGTCGAGGTGCAGGTCCCGGCCGACACCGGCACCATCTGCGTGGACCGCGCCCAGATGCTGCAGGTGTTCCAGAATCTCGTCATCAACTCCATCCAGGCCATGACCACCGGCTCGGGCCAGATCTGGATCACCGCCACCAACGTCACGCTCGCCGAGGGCGAGGTCGCCCCGCTCGCCGCCGGCCCCTACGTCGCCATCGAGGTGCGCGACAACGGCAGCGGCATCAAGCCCGAGCATCTGGAGAAGATCTTCGACTCGTTCTTCACCACCAAGAAGACCGGCACCGGCCTCGGCCTCGCCACCGTGCTCTCCATCGTCAAGCGCCACGGCGGCCAGATGGGCGTCGAGTCCGAGCTCGGCGTCGGCACTGCCTTCACCGTTTTCCTGCCCGTCGCCGACCAGCCCGAGGAAGTCGAGGCCCGCCGCGCCCCCTCCTTCAACTACGCCCAGCGCACCGGCCGCATCCTCTTCATGGACGACGACCCCAACATCAGCCTCCTCACCGGCGGCATGCTGGAGAGCCTCGGCTACAAATACGACCTCGCGAAGAACGGCGAGGAGGCGATCCAGTTCTACAAGCGCTACCTCAACATCGGCCGGCCCTACGACACCGTCATCATGGACCTCACCATCATCGGCGGCATGGGTGGCGAACAGTGCTACAAGCAGCTCCGCGAGCTCCACCCCGAGGTGCGCGCCATCATCGCCAGCGGCTACGACAACGACGACATGGCCCGCCAGTTCCTTGAACTAGGTTTCTGCGGCTACCTCACCAAGCCCTACCGCGTCGGCGACCTCGGCCGCATCGTCAAGAAAGTGCTCGGCACCTGAGCGGGTTGCAGCTTTCCTGCCCGCATGACCGCAACCCTCGTTCGGCTTTCGGCTGAGGCCGAATAACACTTTTCGGCAAAGAAAGATGAAGATCTACAGTGATAAAATTGGGCCAGTGGAGTATTTCCGCGGAATCGGCTTCACCTGTTTTGCGCTCCCATACGCCATGGGCGTTCCGCGATTTTGGCCCGTGTGTGTTCTTGTCTCGATTGGAGCGCTGTGGTTTGTTGGGCGCGTTGTGAAGAAAGAGGAAGAAGCGCTGCGTGCAGCTAAGAGCGACGACCCAAGAATCGCGAAGATAGTGATGCTCTCTGGCGCGATGATGATTTCGAATGCTGGGCTTATCCACCTTCTCCAGTGAAGAAGGACCCTGAAAAGGGGACCCTGAAAAGGGACCCTGAAAAGGACCCTGAAAAGGGGTCAGACCCTGAAAAGGGGTCAGGCTGCGGAAATTGGACCCTGAAAAGGGGTGACCCTGAAAAGGGGTCAGGCTGCGGAAATTGATATTCCCGACCCTGAAAAGGGGTCAGGCTGCGGAAATTGATATTCCCCGCTAAGCTCCCATCGTCGCGCCTCTACTTTTCCTTCCGTTCCTTGCGGGTGCCTTCCCAGCCGAGGCCGACCACGAAATCCGTCGAGACGAAATCCAGGAAGTCCCGCGCCGAGATCTCCAGCACGCTCGCGAGCTTGCTGCCCACGATCACGCTGGCCGTCGCGAGGCCGTTGCCGAGCAGGCTGAGCTCGCCGAAACTGTCGCCCATCTTCAGGCGGCGCAGTTCGCGGTCCTTCACCCGCACCACCAGCTCGCCGCGATGCACGAGGTAGAAACTGTGGTTGGCCTTCCCCTCCTCTAAGATCACCGCGCCCTCGGGCGCCTCCAGCAGTTTCGAGCGTCGTGCCAACGCCGCCATCGTCGCATGGCTCCAGTTGCGTGTCAGCTCCGCGTGTTGCAGGAAACCCACCTTCTGCACCGCATCCTCGACGGCCTGCCGGGAAAGTTTCGCCAGCACCAGCCGCTCGAAATCCGCCTTGTCCAGCGCCAGCAGCACGCTCCGGCCGAGACTGCGGATCGAGCGCGTGCGCGGCCCGCCCTGCAGCAGCGCAATCTCGCCGAACACATCGCCCTCGCCCATCTCGGCCACCGGCTCCGACCGGCCCGGCGCATAGTCGCGCCGCACCTCGAGCCGGCCC
>JAHFTH010000215.1 GCA_023269445.1 Lacunisphaera sp. | reverse complement strand
TGCCCGGCTGACGGTGACCGATCCCTCGGCGGTGTTCGGCCTCGGGCTGCTGCTCGTCGTGCTGACGCTGGGGTTGGCGCGCCAGCTCGTGATCGAGTGGTTGCCCGCCTGCGCGCTGGCCGGCATGGCCGCGCTCGAATTGGTGTGGCACTCCAACCACTTCGAGGCCGGCGCAGCGGGCCTGCCGCTGGTCTGGTATGCCAGCTTCTATGCGATCTTCGCGGTCTATCCGTTTCTTTTCCGCCGCGAATTCGCCCGGATGACCGGGCCGTGGGCGGTGGCGGCGCTGAGCGGCCTCGCGCATTTCTGGATGACCTATCAGGCGATCCGGGACGGATGGCTGGGCAGTGCCGATTTCCTCGGGGCCGTGCCGGCGGTCTTCGCCCTCGCTCCGCTGGGCAGCCTCGTCGTCATCCTGAAACGCGAGCCCGCCGACAATCCGGCGCGCCTCAACCAGCTCGCGTGGTTCGGCGGCGTGGCGCTGTTCTTCATCACGCTCATCTTCCCGATCCAGTTCGAACGCCAGTGGCTCACCGTGGCGTGGGCGCTGGAGGGCGCGGCGCTGCTCTGGCTGTTCCACCGCGTGCCGCATCCGGGCCTGCGCGCGACCGGCGCCGTGCTGCTCGTCACCGCCTTTGCGCGACTCGCGCTGAATCCGGCGGTGCTCGGTTACCACCTGCGCGGTGACACCGGGATCTTGAACTGGTATCTCTACGCCTACGGCCTTGCGACCGCCGCGCTCTTCACGGGCGCGCGCCTGCTCGCCCCGCCGCGCGAGCGCGTGTTCGGCCTCAATACTCCGCCGCTTCTCAACACCCTCGGCGTCATCCTCGCGTTTCTCCTCCTCAACATCGAGATCGCCGACTACTTCACGGCCCCGGGGGCGCGGTCGCTGGCCCTCCAGTTCGACGCCAACCTGCCCCGCGACATGTCCTACACGATTGGCTGGGCGCTCTTCGCCCTCGGTCTGCTCGTCGCGGGCATCTGGCAGCAAGCCAAGGCGGCGCGCTACGCCGCCATCACCCTCCTCAGTGTAGCGCTGCTGAAGCTTTTTTTCCACGACCTCGCGAACTTACAGGCACTCTACCGCATCGGCGCGCTGTTTGCCGTGGCGGTCATCGCCATCCTCGCGTCGTTCGCCTACCAACGCTTCCTCCCCGGCAATGAAAAATCCCCTCCTCTCGCATCGTAACCGGCTCAGCCTGCTGCTCGCGCTGTGCACCGCCACCACCGGCGGGGCCGCACTCACACCCACCGAGTGGCTGCACCGGCAGTCGCTCAACGTCGCCGCGCCGGGGCTCACCAAGCTGACGCTGCCCGCGAGCACCTTTGATTCCGCGCAGCCCGCCCTCTCCGATCTGCGGCTGGTCAATGCCCAAGGCCAGGAGGTGCCGTATCTGCTGGATCGCGATCTGTCTGTCCGCGGCTTTGAACGTGCGCCGGCTTTCAGTCCCAAGTCTTTTCGCTCCGCCCCGAATGGCGACACCACCCAACTGGTTTTTGAAACCGGCACGACGGATCCTCTGGATGCGCTCGACCTCGAAACCTCGGTGCCCTTTTTTCTGAAGGCAGCGCACGTCGAATTTTCTCCTGATGGAACAGCGTGGCAGTCGCTCGGATCAGCCGTGCCGGTCTTCCGTCAATTCGGCGCGGAGCAACTGCGCCTGTCCTTGAACCGCCAGAAGGCCGCCTACGTCCGCGTAACCCTCGACGACTTTCGCTCGCGTCAGGTGGCCTTCACCGGTGCCAAGCTCCTGCCGGCGCCGACCCGTGCGGCTCCTCCGCCGCTCATTCCCCTCGGAGCCCGGGTTACCCGGCGCGACGAGTTCGCCGGCGAGACGGTGCTCACCGTCACGCTCGATGGCCGCCATGTCCTGCTCGCCGGACTCACCCTCGACACCAAGGATCCGCTGTTCATGCGCCGTGTGACGGTGGCCATCCGCGAAGTCCAAGGCGCGGTCTCCGCCGAGCGCACCATCGGCTCCGGCACGATCTACCGCGTCGCCCTCGACGGTGCCCCCGCCCGCGCCCAGCTCGAGCTGCCGCTGGATTTCACCCCGCCCTCGCGCGAATTGCTCGTGCATATCCACAACGGTGATTCCCCGCCGCTCACGCCTGATGGCGTGTCGGCCAGCCAGCATCCGGTCAACCTGCTGTTTCTCGCCCCGGCCGCGGGTGCCTTCACGCTGCTCTCCGGCAACCCGCAGGTGGCCGCCCCGCGTTACGATCTCGCCGCCTTTGCCGGGGAAATGCGCGGCGCCGGAGCCGCGACCGTCGTCGTCGGCAACGTGGAGGCCATGCCGGATTATCATCCGCGCGAATCGCTTGGCACCGCCCCGTTGCCCGATGTGCCTCTGCTGGGCGCGCCGCTCGACGCGAAGGACTGGCTCTATCGCCGGCCCATCCAACTGGCGCACGCGGGCGTCCAGGAATTGGAACTCGATCCCGAAGCCCTCGCCCGGTCCCGGCCCGACTACGCCGATCTCCGTCTCCTCCGCGACGGCAACCAGATTCCCTACGTGCTCGAGCAGCCTGCGCTCTCGCGCGCCCTGACGTTGGCACCCGTCATCACCCCCGATGCGAAACGCCCGGCGGTGAGTGTGTGGCGCCTCGCCCTGCCGCAAACCGGCCTGCCGCTTCGCCGGCTCGTGCTGACCTCGACGACTCCGCTTTTCCAGCGCCAGTTCCGTCTCTACGAAAAACTGACCAGCACCGATGGCCGCGCGTATGAGAACACGCTCTCCGCCGGGGCCTGGAGCCGCACACCCGAACCGGGCGTGCCGGAGACCCGAGTCTTTGACCTGCCCGACCGCCAGCACACCGACACTATCTGGATTGAAACCGACAATGGCGACAACCCCGCCATTGCGCTCGGTGCCGTGCAAACCGTCTATCCCGTGGTGCGGCTCGTCTTCAAGACGGCCGAGACTGACGGCTTCGCCCTGGCCTACGGCCAGCAGGCGGCCAACGCCCCGCGCTACGACCTCAGTCTCGTAGCCGTGAAACTCCTCACCTCCAGCCGCAACGTGGCGCAGCTCACGGCCGGCGGACAAGCCACCGCGAAGTCTTCCTTCGCGGGGATGAACGGCGGCTACGTTTTCTGGGGCGCACTCGCGCTCGTCGTCATCGTGCTGCTCGTGGTTGTCGCGAAGCTGCTGCCCAAGCCGCCGGCCGTATGAATAGAAAACCCGCATCATGATGGTGCGGGCCGGGTGGGCGTCGGTTTCCACACCGACGCCTGCTGCGAGTCGTTGTCTGGGCGAAGGCCTGTCGCCGATGTGGAAATCGGCGACCACCATCGGCGGTGATACCTTACCATATCTTGGCGCGATCCTCGGGCTTCCGCCACATCGGATCACCTTCCTTGATGTGGAAGGCGTCGTAGAAAGGCTGGAAGTTTACCAGTGGACCGATCGCGCGGAAGATGCCCGGCGAGTGCGGGTCGATCGCCACGAGGCGCTTGATCTCGCTCTCGCGGGCGTTCGTGCGCCACACCTGCGCCCAGGCGAGGAAGAAGCGCTGCTCGGGCGTGAAGCCGTCGATCAGCTTGCGCTCCTTGCCGACGAGCGAGCGTTCTAACGCCTCGTAGGCGAGGGTCACGCCGCCGAGGTCGGCGATGTTCTCTCCGAGCGTGAGCTGGCCAACAACATGCACCCCAGGCAACGGCTCGTAGGTATTGAACTGGTCCACGACTTTCTGGGCGCGGGCCTCGAATGCCTTGGCATCGGCCTCCGTCCACCATTCGGTCAGATTGCCGTCGCCGTCGTAATGCCGGCCCTGGTCGTCGAAGCCATGCGTGATCTCGTGGCCGATGACGGCCCCGATGCCGCCGTAGTTGACGGCGTCGTCGAGCGTGAAGTCAAAGAAGGGCGGCTGGAGGATGCCGGCGGGGAAGTTGATGTTGTTGGCCGTCGGGTCGAAGTAGGCGTTCACCGTCGGGGGCGACATGCCCCACTCGGTCTTGTCCACCGGCTGGCCCAGCCGCGCGAGCCGGCGCTTCACCTCAAACTCGGTCGCGGCCCGGTCGTTCGCGAAATAACTGTCCTTGCGAATGGCGACCTTGGAATAGTCGCGCCATTTCTCGGGATGGCCGATCTTGGCGTAGAAGCGGTCGAACTTGGCCAGCGCCTTCTGCCGGGTGGGCTCGGTCATCCACTCGAGTGTTTTCAAGCGGTCGTGCATGACGGCGGTGATGTTGGCGATCATCTCGGTCATGCGGGCCTTGGCGGCCGGCGGATAATATTGGGCGACGTAAAGCTGGCCGAGCGCCTCGCCAATGTTGCCGTCCACATTGCGGGCGGCGCGCTGCCAGCGCGGCTCCATCGCAGGGGTGCCGCGGAGGACGGTGCTGTAGAAGCGGAAGACTTCCTGCTCGAAGGGCGCGGCGAGGTAGGGACCGGCGGCGCGCAGGACCTTGTAGCGCAGATAGACCTTCCAATCGTTGATCGGACGGGCGGCCAGCTGCTCCTGCAGGCCCTCGAAGAATTTCGGCTGGCCGACAATGATCTCGGCCGCCGCCGGGCCCGCGATGCCGCGCTCGGCGAGGTAGAGCGAAAACGGGAAGGCCGGCATCTTCGCGCTGAGGTCGGCCGTCGGCATCTTGTTATAGTTGGCCAGCGAATCGCGCAGCTCGACCGGCGTCCGGGCGTTGGTGGCGAGGGATTTTTCCACGGCAAAGACCGTCTGCGCGGCGGCGGTAGCGGCCTCGGGCGTGTCGCCCGCCAGCGTGAAAAGCTTGGCGACGTGCTCGAGGAAAGCCGCGCGCTGCTTCTCGAACGACTCCGCGAAATAGTAGTCGCGGCTCGGCAGGCTCAGGCCGCCCTGGTTGATCTGGAGTGCGTTGATGTCGCTCTTCTTTTCATCGGCGTCCACGTCGACACGGAAGAAACCACCGACGCCCTGATTGTGAAAGGTGGCCAGGGCCTTGGCGAGGTCGTTGAGGTTTGCGATGGCGGCGATCTGCGCGAGGTCGGTCTCGACCGGCTTGAGCCCGGCGGCGTCAATGGCGGCCGTGTCCATCGCCGAGGCAAAGAAATCGCCGACCTTCTGCTCGACCGAACCCGGCTCGTGCGAGCGGGCGGCGGCCGTCTCGAGAATACCCTTCAGGCCGTTCTGATTGTATTGGTCGAGCTCGTTGAAGGAGCTCCACCGCGACTTGTCGGCGGGCACCGGGTTGTTTTTCTGCCAGTTGCCGAAGGCGTAGCGCGCGAAGTCAGTGCCGGGCGCGACGGTGGTGTCCATGTTGCCCGGGCTGAAGCGCGGGATGGCGGGCTTGGCCGCATCGGCGGCGGAGAGGGAAACGACGGCGCAGAGCACCGCCACGGGAAGAAGGTAACGGACCGGGTGATTCATCATAGGGCGCTGACTAAGGGCGTTTATGACACCGCTGGCAATCCCGGTGTGACGAGCGGTCGAACCAGGATGGTGGGCGTCGGTTTCCACACCGACGCCTGCCTGCGGGCCGTAGTCTTGGCGAAGGCCTGTCGCCGATATGGAAATCGGCGACCACCCTCCTCAGCGCGGTCGCACGACCGTGAACAGCTCGGTGGTGCGCACGTAGTTGTCGCCGCCCATGCG
>JAHFTH010000029.1 GCA_023269445.1 Lacunisphaera sp. | reverse complement strand
CGCCACGAGCGCAAGGTTACGGGCGAAGTTCTCGCCTTGGAAACGCGGTTGGGTGCGCCGTTGGTCGTCGGGGGCGAAGTCGTTAAGACTCTTGTATTGACCGGTGAGGAAACCGCGGCCGAGCGGGCTGTAGGGCACGAAGGTGATGCCGAGCTCGCGACAGGTGGCGAGCACCTGGCCCTCCACGTCGCGGGACCAGAGCGAATACTCGCTTTGCAACGCGGCGATGGGGTGCACGGCCGACGCGCGCCACAGGCTGGTGGGGCCGGCTTCGCACAGGCCGAGGTGGCGGACTTTGCCGGCCTTCACGAGCTCGGCCATCGCGCCGACCGTCTCCTCGATCGGGGTGTTGGCGTCGATGCGGTGCGCGTAGTAAAGATCGATCACGTCCGTGCCGAGCCGGCGCAGGCTGGCGTCGCACGCGGCGCGGACGTAGTCGGCCTTGCCACTGACGACACGCTTATGCGGATCGGCGCGGTCGCGCACGAAACCAAATTTCGTGGCGAGAAACACCTCTTTGCGGCGGGTCTGGAGCAGCTGGCCGAGTAGTTCCTCGTTTTCGCCGAAGCCATACATATCGGCCGTGTCGAGAAAGTTGACGCCCCGGTCGAGGGCGTGATTGAGCGTGGCGAGCGACTGCGCCTGGTCGCGTGGGCCGTAGAAATCCGACATGCCCATGCAGCCGAGGCCAAGGGCGGGAACGAGGGGGCCGTTCGTTCCGAGGGCGCGTTTTTCCATCGGATGAAGCTAGCCAGTAAGCCGGGAAAGTAAACCGCGGCCCGGTGGGTGCCTAAAAATGGCGGAAGGGTTACGGCTGGGAAAGGTGTTATACCCGTCAACGTGATGAAAAAGACCTGCGCCTGCTATGCCTTACTCGTCTCGATCCTGTCCCTCCTGACGGTGGGCAATCTGTCCGGGTTGGAGCAGCCCGGCGATAACGCCGGCATCGCCATCGATCAGGTCGGGGTGCTGGTTTATCCGCCGAAATTGCTCAGCAGCGGGGTTTTTTCCGGCGAGCTCCGGGCCGTGATCAGCGTCAACGACCAAGGCACGTTGATGGACTGCCTCGTGACCGGGTATACCAACGAGGGATTTGTCGATGCCACGATGGCGGCCATGAAACGCTGGGTCTATCAACCCGCGATGGTCAACGGCCGGGCCCGGGCGTCTCGGGCGGAGGTGCTTTTCAACTTTCGCGACCGAGGAGTGGTTGTCCAGAATCTGCCTGGCGCTTTTGAGCGGCAGGCAGTCTTCGGCGCGAGGGAGGATCGCTATGTCTATGGGCCCTGCCAGTTGAGGGAACTGGATCACATTCCCACGCCCGTGCATGTCGTGCCGCCGGTCATCAAGGCTGATGGCCGCGAGCACAGCATCACGGTGGAGTTCTACATCGATGAAGAGGGCAAGGTGCGCATGCCGGCCGTCGCCCGGGAATCCGCCGATGACATCTATGCCGCCGTCGCCGTATCGGCGGTGGAGCAATGGCGCTTTGAGTCCCCACTGCGTAAAGGCAAGCCGGTGCTCGTTTACGCCCAGCAGGAGTTTACCTTCCGGCCGAAGGAATAGGCGATTCCACAGCTGGGATGGAACCTGTGGGAGCGAGCTTGCTCGCGACTCAGGGTGGGCGTGTCGCGAGCAAGCTCGCTCTCACAAATACAGTGAACAGGTTTCTGGAAACCCTCCCATGCGCTACGGCCGAACTGGCTGATTTATATATCCCGCCAGCAGTTCGCGCAATTGCTGGCGGGCGCGATAGAGCCGGGTCTCGATTCCGCGTTCGGAACAGCCGGTGATCTGGCCGATTTCCCGATACGAAAGCCGGTCGTAGTGGTGCAGCAGCAGGGTGACCTTCAGATCATGCGGCAACCGGTTGATCGCGGCCTGCACTGCGGCGAGCGTTTCATCGTGCTCCAGGCTTTGGTCGGGGGTCAGGTGCTCGGACGGCAGCTCATCCTGTGCGGATCCACGGGAAAATTGCCCGGCCGGGCCACCGGTGGGCGCGTCCAACGCCGTGGTCGGATGACGGCGTTTCCAGCGATGATGATTGTGGCAGAAATTGGTGAGCGTGGTGAAGAGCCAGGCGCTCAGCTTGGTGTCGGGGCGCAACCGCTGGCGCTGCTGGTAGAGCCGGACGAAGGTCTGGGCGACGAGATCCTCGGCGTCGCTGCGGTTCTGGCAGTAGCGGTAGGCGAAGCTGTGCAGGGGCCGCTGCCAGCGGGCGATCAGGCGGTTGAGGGCGGCCGCTTCGCCTTGCTGCAGCGCCAGCAGGCTGGCGAGATCGGTGGCGGGGTCGTTGGACACAGCGCGCGGGGTGGGCGCTTTAGTTGAGTAAAGAACCCACGAGGGGCTCGGCGGTGGCGACCAGGCGGATGTAGCGCAGGCGTTGATCCGGGGTCATGACTTCGGCCGAGGCGAGGACCAGCTGGCGGGTGGAATCGAGGCACTCGCGGTTGAGATTGCGGCGGATCTCGACGAACCGGGCGAACTCTAGGAAATCCACGCGGTCGGTCGTGCGCCGGGTTCGCTCGAATTCGCCGAATTCGGTCTGCATCTGCGCGACCTGCGCGGCCATCGCCTGCAGCCGCGGGTGCGAGGCGTGGTGCAGATCCTTGATGCGGGCAAACTGGCTGTCGGAGAGCTTCAGCTCGGTCTTCATCCAGGCGAGCTGGCCTTCCAGCGTGTCGGTCGAGGCCGGTTCGTGATACCGATAATAGGCGAGATGGCTGCCGAGGCCCGCGATCAGACCCAACACGAGAGTGAACAGGACGCGTTTCATGAGCGATGGTCGCTCGGCGGCGCGTTGAGGAGGGGATCGATGAGTAGCAGATAGCTGCGGGCCAACTGCGCGTTGCGTTCGCGTTGCAGGTGGCTCACGCGCAGCTCAGCCATGAACAGGCCGGCGAGGGCGCAGCCGGCGACGAAGCCGATGGCAAAAGCCGGGCGGCCGAACCAGCTTTCCAGTGCGGGCCACCAACCCTTGGGGCTGGCAGTAGCGCGCTCGCTCACCGCGATGTGTTGCCAGACGTTGGCGGAGAGACGGGAGGACGGATCGGGGGTGCTGGACCAACGATCAAGCAGGGAATCAAGCGGGTCGGGGGGGGTGTTCATCGCGGAAAGGATAGGACCAACGGTTCAAGGCATAACACCATGAGCTGCTTAAGTCCTTCACATTCTTCCGGCCATTTACGCGATCGAACCGAAGGGTGGTCGCCGATTTCCGCGTCGGCGACAGGCGTCGGTATGGAAACCGACGCCCACCGATGCTCGCGCCCGGTCCTAGTGCTTCCGTCCGCTCTGGGCGATGTGGCGTTCGCCACCGGGAAAACGCAGAGTCATGGTCGGTTCCTCTTTGGTCTGGAGATGCACGTTGATGGCCTTGAATCTGGATTCCACTTCGCCGACCAGCTTGTCGAGTTCCGTGTTGGTCAGCTTGAGCTTGCCCAGCAGGGCGGCATGGGGGCGGGGTTGGGCCACCTGGGGATGAAGCACGGTCGTGCGCAGCCATTTGGCCGTGTGCAGCAGGGACGCGAACTGGAAGTGGACCGCTGTGCCGTTGGGCAGATACTGCCAGCGCACGGGCTCCGACATCACTTGAGGAAAGGCCCACAGCCGCAGCAAGGTGGCCCCGGCCTCGGCCTGATGGAAACCCAACGTGGTCCGTTCGGCTTCGCAAGTTTCAAGAGGCAGACCCTTCGAGGTAAAGTGCAAATCGGGTTGGTGGCGCGTGGCCCAGTCATCGATCGCGACCATGCCGATGCTGTGCAGGAGCCCGATGGTGTAGGCGATGTTCCGGTCGGTGCCGAGGCGAGCGGCGAGCAACTCCGAGGCCAGCGCGCAGGCGATCGAGTTTTCCCACAGGTCGTCCGCTTCCAGGCCATAAGTGGCGAGCGGGCGGATCAGCACCTGCGAGGCCACGGCGGTGGTGACGAGTTCGTAGATCTGATCGTAGCCGACACGGTTCACGGCCTCCTCGACGGTGTAGCAGCGCAGGCCGTGGCTGAAATACGCGCTGTTGCCGAATTGCAGCACGCGGGCCGCGATGCCGGGGTCAAACCGCACCATCTCGACCACCTCGCTCATGGCCGTGTTGCCGTCGCACAGGAGTCGCTTCAGCCGGGGCAGCACGCGCGGGGCGGTGGGCAGGTGCTCCAGCTCGCGCACCACCTCATCCAGCGTGAGAGCGGAAGCGGACAAGGGTGATGCACTGAGTTGAACCACACTCCTTACATCGGCCCGTTTTTAATAAACTTTTGCGATTAACTCGGGCCAGCCGGTTTTGTGGGAGCGACCTTGGTCGCGACAGTCGCGTGCAAGCACGCTCCCACAGGTTTGATCCAAGCGGAAGCAAGCTTCGGGCATTGCCCCATCGCCCACCAACAGTCTCAGGCGTGCCGTTGATAAATTTTCTGCAGGATCGAACGAGCGGGGCTGGCCGCGACGGCGACACCACCGCCGGTGCCAGCGAGGCTGAAGCGCAGCAGCAGTTGCTCGTTCTCCCGGTCGAGCTGCAGGATTTGCAAAATGCGGGCGCGAGTCTTGTCGAGCGCGGGGCGGAAGGGTGCACCTTCGGCGCTGTGGCGCGGCTGGGCGCGCAGGGCGGCCAGGGTTTCGTTGAGGCGGGCGAGCAGGCCCTTTTTTTTCGCGAGCAGGGTGGCGTCGGGGGTCCGGCGGTGCTGCTGGAGATAACTGTTTTCCTCGAGCGCGAGTTGGTGGAGATCGTTACAGAGATCTTGGTGTAGTTGCAGGGCTTGCATCGGGGTCATGGGTGGGGAGGATGGCCGGGACCGGGCGGGCCGGCGGTGGGGTGGTGGTGGCACTGAAAAACCGGGTCAACTGGCCGTCTGTCTTTTGATTCCATTCCAACTGGCCGAGTCGCCACTCGGCCATTTTGGCCAGCTCAGTCAGCTCGACCGGCACCGGCTCTTTGCCGGTGGGGTGGGTCACCGCTTCCACGATGTCGCGGTAGGACTGGTTGGCCCGATCGACCTGCCGCAGCCGCTCGTAGCACAGACCGGTTTGGTAGATGATCGGGAGCCGCCACGCGCTGCTGTCGGAGAGCCGGGCGAGGCCCTCATAGATGGCGACAGCGCTCAGCGTGTCGCCGTTCTGGAAAAAATCGTTAGCGAGTTGGTTGCCGGTGCGGCGCTGCCAGTAGGCCCAGCTCTTGGGGTCGGTGGCGGCGTTGTTGGATTCGTTGCGGAGGAGCGCGAGGGTGATATTGAGCGCCTCCTCGGCGCGGCCGAGCTGGCGCAGCGTGCGGGCCAGCAGGTAACGGGCTTCCGGCACATTCACATCTTCCGGCCATTGGTCGAGGTATTGGCTCAGTTTGGCGGCGCCCTTCTCGGCCTCGCCGCCGTTGAGCAGCGAACAACCGGATTTGAAATGGGCGCGGGCCCGGTCCTCGGGCGCCAGATCGAGCAGACGCAGCCGGTCAAAGAATTTGCCGGCCTCGGCGAAGTTGCCGGTCTCGAAGTGCGTCTCGGCGATCTCGAATTGAGCGGTCTTGGCCAGCAGTTGGTAATGTTCGTAGCTCTCGGGTGGCAGCTTGAGGGTGGAGTTGATGACGTTGTAGAAACGGTTGATGGCACTGTGATAGGCCCCCATCGCGCGCTGGGAGCGGCCGAGCTCGAGCAGGGCGTCGGGCACGCGGGGGTCATCGGGATACAGCTTGAGGAATTTCTCGTAGATGGCGACGGCCTTGGTGAAGGCGGATTGCTTGCGGTGCATCCGCGCGAGGCCGAGCAGGGCGTCACTCAAGTCGGATGCGGCAAAGCTCCGGTTGTTCATGATCTGCCGGTAGGCGATCTCGGCCGCGACGTAGTCGCCGCGTTCCGTCAGGCTTGCGCCGAGGTTGAGCAGGCCGCGCGCTTCCTTGTGCCACGAGTCGGTGGCCGTGGGCCCGGGCGCAGCCGGCAGGGGGTGCACCGTGGTGTCCACCTCGAAGGGTGGCGCAGGTTTTCCTGCCTCGGTCGCGACCGGATGGGTCGGCGGCGCCACCACCGGCGCTTCGTGGGCCGGGGCGTGTTCGTTCGCGGTCGTCAGGACGGGCAGCGCCAGCCAGAGGACTAGTGCTGCTGATAGGTGGCGGAGCTCGGCGGCAAAGTGCCGGGAGTGGGTGGTGCCGGCACGGCGGGAGCGATCACGGTCACGTCCTCCGGTGAACTGCCCGATCCGGGAAACCTGAACAGCGGCAGAAAATCCTGCGATTGCAGTTTCTTCCGGGTGTCGTCGGGCAGAATCGGCTGGGGCTTCACGGCCGGAGGTTGCTCCTCCGCCTTCGCCGGTTCCGTAGGGTGGGCGGGCTGGGCCGGTTCCACAGGCATGGGCGGAGTCGAGGCGGCGGCCTCGTTGTTCGCCAGATTCACTTCCGCCACTTGTGGGGCACTCGCGGCGATCGGCGGACCACTGGCAATCGGTTTCACCAGCACCGGCGGAGTGGGCATCGCTTCCAGAAAACGCAGGGCTGGTGAGCTCAAGCTGGCCAGATACGGCCGGGAGACCGGCTTCGGGATGGCCAGAGTCTGCTGGGCGGCATGAGCCGTGGCCACTGCGGTGAGGTGCAGCAAAGCCAGTAGCAGCCGGCACAAGGCCGGGGCGACTCCGCCGCGGGGCGGAGAGGATGGAAAAGGACAAGGCATGAAAGGAGATGTATTCCATTTCAGCGGAGGATTCTGATTCGCTGACTTCCTAAAACGGTGCGGGCCGCAATTTCTTGAGGGGAATTGCATGGCTTTGGCGGCAGTGCAGTGACCCTCAAGGCGCGGTTATTGAATCGGCGGGGATTCCGGGGAAAGCTCACCCGAGGATCGTCCGAATTTGCCGCCCCAACGCGTCGAGCGTGTAGGGTTTCCGGACAAAGTGATGCTGGCCCATCTGCTCGAACTCCGTGCGTGCTTCCGCGCTCAGGTGTCCGGTCAGCACGAGCACCTTGGTGTCGGGCTGGGTGATTTTCAGCACCTTGAGCACCTCGATGCCGGTCGCGCCGGGCATATTCAGGTCGAGCAAAATCACATCGAATTTCTTCTCGCCCCGGCCGAGGAGATCGATCGCCTCCAATCCGTCGCCGGCGGTGGTAACCGTGTAGCCCTTGCGGCTCAGGCTGGTCTCGAGCAACTGCCGCAACGGAGCCTCGTCGTCCACTACCAGGATGGACTCGGTGCCGCTGGGAAAATCGCCGGTCTTGGCGGCGGCCGGTGCCGCCGGGGCGAGCGCATCCGCAAAAGGCAGGCAGACGCGGAAGGTGGTGCCCTGGCCGACCGTGCTCTCCACATCGATGCAGCCCTCATGGCTGGCGACGATGCCATAGACCACGGCGAGGCCCAAGCCCGTGCCCTTGCCGACGCCCTTGGTGGTGAAGAAGGGTTCGAAGATGCGTTCGCGCACGTGGGCCGGCATGCCGGTGCCGGTGTCGCTCACCTTCAGGCACGCGCACGGATGCCGGCGCAGCATGGCACCGGGCACCGCCTCGCCCTCCAGGCGCTGCGTGGCGAGGGTGATGGTGCCGCCGCCGGGCATGGCATCGCGGGCGTTCACACACAGGTTGAGCACGATCTGCTGCAACTGGTTTTGATCCGCGAGCAGCGGGGCCAGGCTTTCATCGAGGGCGAACTGGAAGGTGATGTTGCGCGGAAAGGTTTCCGCCAGCAGAGCGATCAGGTCGCGCACATGCTGGTTCAGGTTGAGCGAGGCGACATGCACCTCGGCCTTGCGGCTGAAGGTGAGGATCTGGCGCACGAGCCCGGTGGCGCGCTCGGCGGCGCGCTTGATCTCGCGCACGCTCTTCTGGATGACGGCGGGGTCGCTCGAGTTGAGCACGCAGAGTTCGGCGTAGCCGTTGATCACGGCGAGGATGTTGTTGAAGTCATGGGCGATGCCGCCGGCCAAGGTGCCGATGCCTTCCATCTTCTGCGCCTGGCGGAGCTGGCCCTCCAGCAGCTTGCGCTCGGAAATATTCTCGCGGAGCACGAGCAGGTTGGCGATGTCCCCGTTCGCGTTGCGCAGGCAGCAGACGCGCACGGATTCCCACACGGCGCGGCCTTCGGGGCTCTGGCGCGTGAGTTCGCCGCGCCACTCGTGTCCGGCGCGGACGTGGGCGCGGAATTCCTGGTAAGTCTCCTCGCTCGCGTGGCCCTCGCGCAGCACGTCGAGCTCGCGGTCGAGGATGGTCTCGAGCGTGAGCCCGGTGGCGGCGGTGAACTTGGCGTTGACGTATTGGACTCCCCCCTCGGCGTCGGTGATCGCGATGGCGATGGGCGACTGCTCGACGGCACTCGAGAGTTTGTGGAACTGCTCCTCGGCGAGGCGGCGGCGGGTGATGTCATGCCCCACCGAGCGCACGCCGATGATGCGGCCCTCGACGTCGAAAATGGCGGATTCCTCCCAGTCGATCCAGCGCCAGCCCTGCGGCGTGAGCCAGCGTTGCTCGTGCGTGGCGGTGTGCGGCGCGCGCTGCACGGTGTCGTCGGCGCGGGCGAAGGATTTGACGTCATCGTGGTGGACGAGGCCCGCGGCGGGTTTGCCGGTGAGCTGGTCGGCGGGCCGGCCGAATTTCCGGGCAAAGGCCTCGTTGACCGCGCTCAGGCTGCCGGCGAGATCGCGGCAATACACGAAGGCGGCGCTGCCGGTCCAAGCCCCGAGCAAAGCCTCTGGCGGCGGGTTGGCCGACGCCCCCGCTGGAGAATCACAGATCACGACTGACATCATTGGTTAAAATCGGCCTCGCGGGGCCAAACTTGAGCGCCCAATCGGGGCGGGGAATCATTGAATAGTTTGTCATCGCGAGGGGCGCGCAGCGCGCCGTGGCGATCCAGCTGGATTGCTTCGTCATCCGGCCGGGAGCGCCGGATTCCTCGCAATGACGGATCAGGTTACACCAGTCCGCTCAACATCTGCGGCAGGCGGGGCAGGGCGTTGTCGATCGCCGCGCGGGCGAGTTTGATCTCGGGACTGTTGGCACCGTAAAGGATGTTCCAGCCGTCCAGCCCGTGCCACACGTCGAGCTCCACCGGCTTGATTTTTTCAAAGCCGCCCAGCACGCCGGCGTGGCGCACGAGGCAGTCGGCCACCTGCACGGCGGCGGCGAAGATCTGGTGGCGGGGGGCGGCGGTGGGAGTGTTGTGGTGCCGCACGGCCAGCACGATTTCCTCACTCATTTTGTGCCGCTCAAGGTAGACCGCGCCGATCTGGCCGTGGTCCCAGCCGATCAGTTCGATTTCCCTCCGGCAGACATCGGCTGCGGTTTCAAATTCTGTCGCGCAGATTTCCGCGAGCTCCTCGGGGAAGGCGTGCGCCATCACGACCTTGCCGGCATTGTGCAGCAGGCCGACGAGATAGTCGGTGTCGTCGTCGATGGTGATGGGCAGGGAGCGGAGGATTTCGCGCGTGAGGATGGCGGTGCCGATGCTGTGCGCCCACAGGTCTTTCCACGGCAGGGCGGTCCGGCCCTTGACCGACTGGAACGAGCTCATCTCCTCGATGACCGGCGTGGCCATGGCCAGCTCGCGGATCTGGCGCAGCCCGAGGAAGAAAATCGCCTCCTCGATGTTGCTCACGCTGGTGGAGAGACCGTAATAGACGGAATTCACCATGCGCAGCAGCCGCGCCGTCAGCGACGGATCCTTGCGGATGATCTCGGCGATCTGCGACGACACGCTGCTCTCGGAATTCACCAGCTCGCGCAAGGCCTGATTGATGCGCCCGAGCGAAGCGAGCTTCGGGCAGGCGTTTATGCGGCTGCGAATGACAGCATCCGTATACTTGGCGGCCATGGGCGGGGGTGAGATGATCGACATTGAGTGGTTGGGCGGCGAATGGCGCGGCACACCGGAGGCGGCCCCGGTGTTCATCGCGTGCTAGGTTCAACCTACGTCCTGCGCCGGCCAATCTTGAGGATTTTTCCTTAAGGTTTTGCGCGGGCAGCCGATGCCAAGCCCAGCGAATCTTCCCGTCCGCGGGGCGGCGCGTTCGCCTTACCCCGGATGTCTGACCAATACCAACGCCTGCTTCACGACGCGCTCGTGCAGCACCGGGCCGGCCGGCTGAATCAGAGAGCAGGATTTCACCCTTCAGCGGCTTGACTGTGGGAGCGCGATTCGCTTGACGAGCCTCGCGAGCAAGCTCGCTCCCACAATTCCAACTGTCGCTTAGAGCGGGCTTGGCTGTAGTGGTTCGATCGCCTCTTTCAGGAAAGGGTGAGTTCGTGCAGCTTGAATACCACGACAAGCGCGGAAACGAAAATACAGCTCCAGAGCACTACTCGGACTTCTTTCTTGATCGGGACTGGCTTCTCCGGATTTCGCTCACGACTTCTTGCAGCGCCTTTTAAAAAGCCGGCTGCGATCAAACCAACCCCGATAGCTGACATGAAAATAATGGCATCCTTCATCTTCCGGCGATCAGTGTTATTCAGCCTCGTCGCGTTTTGCGGCTTGGCCGGTGCTGAGCAGCCAAGCCCAGAGGCTTGGGTTTGGCAACGATGCAAAATTTCAGCAGTAAGCCACGGCTACGGAAATCGGCGGAGTGGATGGGAGTTTACCCAACCGTTTAGTCTTTGGCGGGCACCAGCGATTTCAGGATCTTCTTGGCGAGGAATTCGTTGATCTCGCGATGGCGCGGCACTGGTTCGGACCGGCCGCTTTTCGGATGGTGGTAGATGTCGTGTTTCGCCCCGTGGCGTAGCAGGACGCAGCCTGCTTCCTCCAGCTTGGCGACCAAGTCGCGCCGCTTCATGCCACCACCAGCTCGGCCACGCGGCGGATGCCGGGAATCACCTCTGCGGAAAACATCTCGTGCAGGTCGCGCAGGTGGGCCTTCAGGTCGTTCAGATCCGTGCCTTGCGTCCAATGGTCGGGATGAGAGTTCAGGTAACCGAGATACTTACCGTCGGATTCCTTCCAATACGTGAACTTGGCCTTCATGGTCCAGCAGCTTGGCCCGGTGCACTGGCTTGGCAAGCCGCTCTTTGGCCGGTGACGTGCGGCCGCGCGTGATTGGGCTGGCTTCGGCGTTGCATGCCGAAGAACAAATTTGTTTCGCGAGCGGCTGGTCGGGCGGTGCGACATCGCTGCGTGAGGCCGGAGGGTTTGACGTGGCGGAAAAATTTGCCGCGGCCGGAAGTGCCTGCTGGCGGGCACGGGTTTTCACAAATGATGCTCGATTAAAGAATATTTCTTTTCGCTAGCGTCCAGTGGTTTGCGCGGGACATGCCGGGGGCGGGCCTCCGTTTTGCTATGGGCAGGAAGCCACCCCCTCCACTTATGCGCGTCCTGCTCCTGACCGGTTCCCCCGCCCGCTACATGGCTCCGCCCCAGTTGGGCGATACCCAGATCATCGCCGGGCCGGACTGGCCCGATGCCCAGACGACCGACGGCGAGTGGGTCACGCTCCGCACCCCAGTCGGCGAATACGACATCGCCACGCTGCTCGCCAAGATTCCCACCGGCCAGCGGCCCGACGCGATCGTCAGCCTAGTCGATTCGAGCTGGCGCAACCTGCCGCGCAACCTCGCGGTGTTTCGCGGACCCAAGGCCCTGCTGGTGGCCGACACGCACCACCTGACTTCGCCCCTCATCGGCATGTTCAACTATGCGGCCAGCGAGCCCTACGACCGCATCATCTTTCTCTACGACCGGCACCACCTCGCGTTTTTCCAATCAGCCGGTTTCCGCAACCTCTACTGGTTCCCCGGCCTCACGCTGGCGCATGACGACGCCACGGTCCGCGCCGCCCGCGCCAAGCGTCGCGAAAAGCGCATCGCCTTCGTCGGCCAGGCCGGGAAATTGCACCCGCAGCGCGCGCGTCTGCTGGCCGCACTCAAGGCGGCGGATCTGCCCGTGGACCAGCGCCCGCTCCCGCAGCGCGAGGGACTCGGTTTCTATGGCGGTTCGCTGCTCGGCTTCAATGCCAGCCGCAACGGCGACCTCAATCTCCGCATCTTCGAAATCCTCGCCTCGGGTGCCGCGTTGCTCACCGACCGGCTCGCGCCGGATTCGGGCCTGTTCCAACTGCTCACCGAGGGGAAGGAAGTCCTCACCTACGGTTCCGTGGACGAGCTGGTCGAGCGCGCCAAACACGCGCTGGCCCACCCGCGCGAAACGGCGGCCATCGGCCGGGCCGGCGCGGCGTTGTTTGACCGGTTGTTCAACGCGCCGCAGCGTCGCGCAGCCTTCCAGGAGTTGCTCGTCAACGGCACCGCCGTGCCGGCCTTTGCCGACGATGCCCTGGTGCCGACCCGCGTGTATTTTGGCGGCGACACCCGACAACTGGTGCAAGGCATGATGGTTTATGAGGGTGTGCAGGAGCTGCATCGCACCGAGGAGAAAGTCCGCGTCGTGCTCACCCCGGGCGTGGATGCGGACGTTGCCCGGATCTTTTCGGCCCTGCCGCGCGTCGAGGTCGTGCGCGGCGAGGTGACGGAACCCGCCGAGATCGCGGTCTTCACCCGGGACGACGAGATCGTGCCGGCCGCGGTGCAAGCGCCGCGGGTCTGGTGCTGCGACGCGCTGCCCGAGGAGCAGGCCACGCTGAATGATTATTTTGCCGCCGTCGGTTTCACGCCGGTGAGCGAGGATGTTGCCGTGCTGTGCCGGGTCGCGCCGGCCGAGGCCACCGCCCCGGTGCCGGTTGCCACCCCGGGCCGCACCCGGGTGCTGGTCTTCACCGATGATTCCACGTCCGGCGGCGTGGCCCAATACAACCACAGTCTCATGGTCGGGCTCACCGTGGCCGGCTGCGAGGTGGCCTGTGCGCAGACGCGGAGCAAGAACCCGCTGATCGAGGCCCAGCGCCAGCTCGGCATCACTCACCACTGTATTCCCTACGACACGAACAAGGAATTCGCCAAGACCCTGGATGACCAGGCGACCGCTCGGAACATCCTCCAAGCCGCCAAGCCGGACCTGATCATTTTCAGCGACTGTTGCCCCGTCTCCAACATGGCGGCGCGCGATGTCGCGCTCCAACTCGGCGTGCCCTACGTTATCGTGGTCGGCTTCGTCGGTGCTTTTCTCGCAGATCGCTTCAAGGCCGTGCTCGGCCGCCTCGCGTTGCAGTATGCCCGGGCCCGCGCCGTCATTGCCGTTTCGCAGGAAAACTTGGACCTGCTGCATAACCGCTTCGGCCTGCCGGCCTCGGCGGGCCAGGTCATCCACTATGGCCGGCCCGAGAAGTTTTTCTTCCCGCGCGACGAGACCGTGCGCACGCGGCTGCGCGCCGAGCTGGCCCTCCCGGCGGACGCCGTGGTGTGTTTTACCACCGCCCGACTCGCGGCGGTCAAGGGCTACCTTTATCAGATCCTCGCCGCCAAGCACCTCATCGCGCTATCAGGCAACGAGCACCTGCATTTTGTCTGGGCCGGCGACGGCGAACAGCGCGGCGCGCTCGAAGAGGTAATCACCTCGTCGGGTCTCACCGGTCGCGTGCACTTGCTCGGCCACCGCTGGGACGTGACCGACTGGTATGACGCGGCGGATATTTTTGTGCTGCCCTCCGATCTTGAGGGCATGCCGCTCGCCATCATGGAGGCCATGGCCAAGGGCCTGCCGGTCGTCGCCACCGCCGTGAGCGGCATCCCGGAGCTATTGGGCGACACCGGCCAGCTCCTGCCCTCTGCGTTGAAGAACCGTTCTGCGCTCGTCAGCCAGCTCGTCCGCACGCTTCACCTCTGGACCGCCAACGCCAAGCTTCGCCGGTTGGTCGGCGCCGCCGGCCGCCATCGCGCGGAAAAAATGTTCCGTGAGTCCCTCATGATCGAACGCACCGTCGCCCTCATCAGCCGGCAAGTGGGTGACACGGCCACCGCCATTTCCGCCTGAACTGGGCTGCCTTTTTTTTGCGACTTGGCAGGTGCGGCACAAACAAGGGCAGCGCTTGGATTTGGCAACGGCACCTATGATACATCGGCGGCGCGTTGGGCTGAGGAGGATGCGCGCGGGCGCGGGCATGGCGCCCCGGAAAAATTTGCCGCGGCCGGAAGTGCCTGATGACTGGCACGGGGTTTGGTGAAAGACGGTCGATTTAAGAAAATTTCTTATCGCTAGAAACCAGTGGTTTGCGCGGGGCAGGGGAACGGCGGGCCTCTGTTTTGCTACGGGCAGGCAGCCCCTTATCCCTATGCGCGTCCTCCTCCTGTCTGGTTTCCCCGCCCGCTACGTGGCGCCCTCGCCGTTGGGCGAAACTCAAATCATCGCCGGTCCCGACTGGCCGGACGCGCAGACGCTCGCCGGCCAGTGGCTCTCCCTGCGCACGCCCGTCGGTGAATACGATCTCGCCCCGCTGCTCGCCAAGATTCCCGTCTCGCAGCGGCCCGATGTGATCGTGAGCATCATGGACGCGGGCTGGCGCAACGTGCCGGGCAATTTCAATTGTTTCGGCGGCACCAAGGTTTTGCTGGTCGTCGATTCGCGCGCGTTTGCCTCCTCCCTGACCGACATGGCCCGCTACGCCGATCGCGAACCCTTCGACCAGGTGGTGTTCCTGAAGGATCAGGACCACCTCCACGAATTTCTCGAGGCGCAGGCTCCGGCGCTCGCCTTCAACCAGACCGCTGCACTCCGGGCTGGAGAGGGGCCAGAGGAGTTGGCGAGAATCCCGCTGGCCCGCGCGGGCTGAAGCATGCCTCCGCAACAGCTCCAGCAGCTCCTGCAGCAGGCCGTGGCGCATCATCAGGCCGGGCGGCTCGCCCAGGCCGAGGTGATCTACCGCCGCTTGCGCGGCACCGCCCCGCGGAATTTCGACGTGCTGCATCTCTCGGGCGTCATCGCCCTGCAGGAAGGCCGCACGCCCGAGTCCCTCGATCTGCTCGCCAAGGCCCACGCGGTGAACCCACGCCACGCGGTTTGCGCCATGCGGCTCGGGCTGGCCCACATCACGGCAGGCAACACGGCGGAGGCCGAGGCCAAGTTGCGCCTCGCGTTGCAGCTTGACCCGCAACTGCCCGAGGCGTGGGACAACCTCGCCTATTGCTACAAGACGCAGGACCGGCTGAAGGAGGCGATCGAATGCCACCAGCGGGTGGCGAGCATCAAGCCGGAGTATGCGGTCGGCTGGTATAACTACGGCCTGACCCTGAGCCTGTATGGTTATTCGGCCGAGGCGTTGAAGTGCCACGAGCGCGCCCTGTCGGTTGAGCCGGGCTACAAGATGGGTTACTACGGCCGGGCGCAGGCGCTGCAGCAGATGCATCAGCCCGCCGAGGCCATCACCGCCTACGACCGCTTCCTCGCGCTGGAACCGAAGCATCACGAGGCGCGCAGCTACCGGCTCTTTGCGATGAACTACCTGGCAGACCTCACGCGCGAGCAGGTCTTCGCCGAGCATGTCGATTTCGGCCGGAAGGTGGGCACGAAGCCCGTGCCGGATTTCCCCCAGTCCGCCGATCCGGCGCGCCGCCTGCGCGTGGCGGTGCTGTCGCCTGATTTACGGGCGCATTCCTGCGCGTATTTCATCGAGCCGCTCCTGCGGCACCTCGACCCGGCGCAGTTCGAACTCTATCTTTATCACGATCATTTCCGCGAGGACGCCGTCTCGGAGCGCTTGAAGACCATCGCGACCGTCTGGCGGCGGTTCGTGGGCCAGTCGGAGGTGGCGCTGATGAGAACCGTGCGCGAGGACCGCCCCGACATCCTCATCGATCTCGCCGGCCACACCGGCGTGACCAACCGCCTGCCGCTCTACGCGCATCACCTCGCACCGGTGCAGATCACTTACCTCGGTTATCCCAACACGACCGGGTTGCCCGCGATGGGTTACCGTTTCACCGACAACATCGCCGACCCGGCGCCGGAGGCCGACGCCTTTGCGACCGAGAAGCTCGTGCGATTTTCCTCCGTGGCCTGGGCCTACCAGCCGCCGGCCGACGCGCCCGGGGTTGCCCCTGTGCCGTGCGCCGGCGGGAAGCCGGTCACCTTCGGCTGCTACAACAACCTCGGCAAGATCACCGACGCGATGCTGACGCTCTGGGGCCGTCTGCTCGCCACCGTGCCCGGCTCACGCCTCGTGCTGAAGGGCCGCGGCCTCGGTGACGAGGAATCGCAGGCCGCCTATCACGTGCGGTTCACCGCCTGCGGCCTGCCGCCGGAGCGCGTGGACCTGCTGGAGCGCACGCCCGGCACCAGCGACCACCTCGCGCTCTACCACGCGGTGGACATCTCCCTCGACACCTTTCCTTATCACGGCACGACGACGACCTGCGAGGCGCTGTGGATGGGCGTGCCGGTGGTCACGCTGGGCGGCGACCGCCATGTGGCGCGCGTCAGTGCGAGCCTGCTCACGGCGGCGGGCCATCCCGAGTGGATCGCCCGCACGGCCGACGAATACATCCGCATCGCCGCCGCGCTGGCGTCCGATCCCGTGAAACTCTCCGCGATCCGCGCCCACTTGCGCGACGAAATGTGCCGGAGCGCGCTCCTGGATCACGCCGGGCAATCAGCCCGCTTCGGCGCGGCGCTGCGGCAATGCTGGCAGAGTTACTGTTCGACTCACGCCCAACACCGAGCGGCGTGACAAGCATGGTGGGTTGTGGCCGCCGATTTGCTAAAACGATATTTCCTGCGCCACTACTTCAAGATCAGGTGCGACTCGCGCGCATCCTGCTCGAAGGTGTGCAGGACCGCCGAGTGTTCCCTGAGCAGGAGCTCGATCTGGGCCGTCGGGCAATTGCCGGTTCGCAACCAGACGAATTTGGGCGGAGCCCCATAAAGCAGGCTGCGAGGCTGAAAATCACTGTCCTTCGACACGAGGGTGAAGCCATGATCCCGGGCATAGGCCCAGATGGCGTCATCGTCGGCGGTGTCCAGACTCGCCAGCTTGACATGGGAACTGTCGGGAAAAATATCCGCCAGCCGGCCGACCAGACTCACCGCGAGGTTCTGGTCAAGCAGTAGCTTCATCCGCCGTTCGCGGCCAGCTTGCGTTCACGATCCGCCGCAAAGGCGAGACAGGCGCGGATGTCCGCCTCGGTCAGCTCCGGGAAATCGGTGAGGATCTGCGGCACCGTCATGCCGCCCGCGAGGTATTCCAGCACATCGCTGACGGTGATACGCAGCCCGCGGATGCAGGGTTTTCCGCTCCGCTTGCCCGGCTCCAGCGTGATGATGCTCCGGTAGTCCATGCGCGCAATCTAGGTGGAAACCGGCATGGGTCAAGTTGCCCTTTGGTGGATCACGCCGGGCAGTCGGCCCGCTTCGGCGCCGCACTGCGGCAATGCTGGCAGGAATGGTGCGCCAACCGCACCGTCACCCGCGCCGTGGCTTAGACAACGTCTGGCCCTTAACCGCCTCACGCTTCCGCGCGAGGCGCTCTACATCTGCTCATTCCTGCTGGATCGGCTTCTTCACCGTTGCCAAAACTAGAAAACGGTAATTCCACAACACCTCTTCTTAATCCAGTCGCCGGCATCCAGACCCGACGGACAGCCACTCACCGCGAAATTCTGTTCATCGATACTCTGAAGAACGCTGACATGACTAAGATCATCAGACTGGTTCGGGTCCAAATTTAGGCCAGAAAATACAAATATCAGCACTCCCTTATGAAACTCTTCTCTTACCATAGGGTAGGGCCAAATAAGATCCATCTCGCATCCAAGACCGATGTCTCGGGCGATCCAATGGAAACGCGACAAAATCAATCCCCCATAATTCTTTTGAGGATACGGAAACTTTTTTTCGTATTTCGCGCGGTAATCCTCTGCCGACAATGTGATCTTCTTGATCGCAGCGGCGGCAATCAAGGCTTCGGACATGCAGGCGAAATCGTTCCATTGCTGTGTTTGGGTGGCGTCCATATTGGCAATTCTTTTGCCCCCGTTAATGATTAGCTGTGCCGGGGCGCAGCCCCGCCATTGGGTCTGGCGATTTGTTCGGCTGATTCTTCATTCAGGGAATGTTCGCTCATTCATGATATCGAAAATCGAATCCACATGAGCAATTTGCTTGGGCTCAAGCTTGTCGTCATCCCCGTGCAGCTCTTTTCTGATTTTGATCAAGAGATACTTCGGGTCGCGATAATCTGGGTTCTTCCCGACCAAGAACTCGGTGAGGTGACAGACCAATGGCGCCGGGAGCCAGAGACTGAGAGCCCAAATATCAGCTACGTAGTCTTTCTTGTCGGGCTTCCGATTGTAGGAGAAATCAGCGAGTAACTGGGCAATCTTGGCTGCCTGCTCCTTCTTCTTCAGTGTGAACTCGTAATCTTTGAGACGCCTATCGTAATCATGTTTAATCGCACCTTCAACGCGTGCCTTGATCAATAAGCCAACTAGAAATTGGAGGACGGCGAAAATGAGCACGCCGATCCAGACCTCAGACCAGCCAAGCTGGATGACTGCGTGAGAAATGGCTTCTTCTGGTTTCATAGGGTATTTCCCGCTCAGCAGTGTTAATGTGCCGCACCCGAGGGCCCACTCGGATGAGGTTTATGACGGCATATCACGCCATAATGCTCTCCGGGGCAAGGGCGCAGATTTTGCGGGCGGAGCGGCTCGCTCCGCCGCGGCGCACCGGGCCGGTGCGCCCTACCCGAACCACTCCTACCGCAGCTACCTCAGGCGGCGGTGACAGCGGCGGCCTGGCCGGCGATGAGCTCGGTGGCGAGCGTCTCGATGCGGCTGACGGCTCCGTCCACCGAGAAACTCAGCGCGCGCATCTGGCCCTGCTGTTGCAAGCGGGAGAAGAGCTGCGGCTGCGTGGCGAGGCTGTGCAGGCGTTCGGCGAGCGTGCCGGGGTTGTCGGGCTGGAAGATCAGGCCGTCGAGGTTGTGGCGGATGATTTCACCCGCGCCGCCCGTGCCGCTGGAGACGACCACGAGGCCGGAGGCGAGCGCCTCCACCTGAGAGATGCCGAAGGGCTCGGCGAACTGGCTGGGGAAGACGAGCACGTTGCTGCGGGCGTAGAGCGCGCCGAGCTGCCGGCGGCCGAGGAAGCCGGGGAACGAGACCTTGTGCGTCATGCCGGCCTGCGCGCAGGTGGCCTTGAGCTGCTCGACGAATTTCGGGTCGGTGGTGTCGCCCGCGATCTCGGCGCTGAAATCCACGCCGTGCTGGTGCAGCCGCGCGAGCGATTCCACGAGGATGTGCGCGCCCTTGTAGGGCATCACGAGACTGGCGTAGGCGATGCGCAGCTTGTCCTGGTTGGGGACGAAGGGCAGGTAGAAGCGGTCGAGGCGGGCGCCGGGGTAGAGCGTCTCCACGCGGGCGCACTGGAAGCCGGCTTCGCGGTAGGCGCGGCCGTTCCAATTGCTG
>JAHFTH010000214.1 GCA_023269445.1 Lacunisphaera sp. | reverse complement strand
TTGGCCTTGTCGCTGACGACTGCCTCAACCGTCTTGCCATCGCTGTCCTGGCCCTGCATCGGCGGAACGTCGATCGGGTTAGGGAGGTAGTTGACGACGCAGTCGAGCAGGCGCTGCACGCCCTTCTTCTTGAAGGCGGAGCCGGGAATGACGCCGGTGAACTGGAGGGAGATGGTGGCCTTGCGGACGCCGAGCATGAGCTCCGGCACCGAGATTTCCTCACCGTTAAGATACTTTTCCGCGATGACGTCGTCGAAATCACAGACCGCCTCGATGAGCTTATCGCGGTATTCCTTCGTCTGCGCCACCATGTCCGCGGGCACGGGAACGGTCTTTGGATTCATGCCGAGCAGATCGTTCGGATCTTCCTCGAACATGTAGGCGACGTTCTGGACGAGGTCGACGAGGCCGGAGAAATTCTCCTCCTTGCCGATGGGCAGGAAAATCGGGTGCGCGTTGGCCTTGAGCTTCTCGCGCATCTCGGAGACGGCGCGGAAGAAATCGGCACCGGTGCGATCCATCTTGTTGATGAAGGCGACGCGCGGAACTTTGTATTTGTTGGCCTGGCGCCAGACGGTCTCGGACTGGGGCTGCACGCCGGCGACAGCGCAGAACACGGCGACAGCGCCGTCGAGCACGCGGAGCGAGCGCTCCACCTCGGCCGTGAAGTCCACGTGTCCGGGGGTGTCGATGATATTGATGCGCTGCTTGATCCCCTTCCAAGGACCCCAAGAAGCATTCCAAGCGCAGGAAATGGCGGCGGCGGTGATCGTGATGCCGCGCTCGCGTTCCTGCTCCATCCAGTCAGTCACCGTGGTGCCCTCGTGGACTTCGCCCATCTTGTGGACTGCGCCGGAGTAGAAAAGGATGCGTTCGGTCGTGGTCGTCTTGCCGGCGTCAATGTGCGCGGCAATGCCGATGTTGCGGGTCCACTCGAGGGGAAACGGACGGTCCTTCGAGTTGACGGCTGAGACCTTGGCCTTGTCGGTAACGACAGTAATGTTGATGGGAGACGCGACAGACATGCGAAAAATTCCTTACCAGCGGAGATGGGCGAAGGCGCGATTGGCCTGGGCCATCTTGTGCATCTCTTCCTTCTTCTTCACGACCGAGCCGGTGTTGTTGTAGGCGTCGACGATCTCGGCGGCGATGGCCTCGCGCATCGGGGTGCCCTTGCGGCCGGTGGCGGCGTTGACAATCCAGCGAAGGGCGAGCGATTCCTGGCGCTCAAAAGAAATCTCGACGGGCACCTGATAGGTGGCGCCACCGACGCGGCGGCTCTTGACCTCGAGCTTCGGGCGGGCGTTTTCCATCGCGCCCATCAGCAGGTCGACCGGGTCGCCCTTCTGGAGCTTCTCGCTCACTTTCTCGAAGGCGCCGTAAACGATGCGCTCGGCGAGCGTGCGCTTGCCGCTCTTCATGATGACATTGATCAGGTGCGTAACCAGCGCGCTGTTATAGCGGACATCTGGAACGGTGGTGCGGTGGGCGGCTTTGCGACGGCGTGACATGGAAGCTTAAAAAAGAACGGGGGTTAGGAGGCCTTGGCGGCTTTCGGGCGTTTGACGCCGTATTTGGAACGGGAGCGACGGCGCTTCTCCACGCCGGTGGCGTCGAGAGTGCCGCGAACGATGTGGTAACGCACGCCGGGGAGATCCTTCACGCGGCCACCGCGCACGAGCACAATGGAATGCTCCTGCAGGTTGTGGCCCTCGTCGGGGATGTAGGAGATGACTTCCGTGCCATTCGTGAGGCGGACCTTGGCGACCTTGCGGATGGCCGAGTTAGGCTTCTTCGGCGTGCGGGTCATGACCTGCACACAGACGCCGCGGCGGAAGGGGTTACCCTGCAACGCCGGAGCCTTGGACTTCGCCTTGATCTGGCGGCGTCCTTTTCTCACGAGTTGGTTGATGGTTGGCATGTGGTTAGATGGAAGTGTTTGGAAAGTGGAAAAGGCGCGGAACCTACCGGAGCAAGAGCCTCCGGCAAGAACTATTTCGCGCTTAAGTGGAAAACACGGTTTCGAGAGGGAAAATCCCGAAATCGCGGCGTCTCAGGTGCCTCTACAGTTTGGCTGCAGGGGCTGTAAGTGACGATAGGGATGGTTAGAAAAGCAGGTCGGCAGAGCGCACTTCAAGAGCTAAATGAAAAAACCTCCGAAAAAGTTGTTCACAGAGCGACACCCACACCGGATTACATTTGTAAAACAGGCCGCCCTCGCATCGCCGGGCCTAGGCCGCATCTATGTAGGAGGCTGCTTGCAGGCGATTCATGGCTCAAGCCGCCGGAAATCGCCCGTAAACCCGGGGCACCTGACCGAGCCCTATCCGGAACGATGCCCCTGGAGTTGTGGGAGCGAGCTTGCTCGCGATGTTTTCGTCGAGCGAATCGCGAGCAAGCTCGCTCCCGCAGTTCAAGCCACTGAAGGAT
Organism: Lacunisphaera sp.; assembly: GCA_023269445.1. GTDB lineage: Bacteria > Verrucomicrobiota > Verrucomicrobiia > Opitutales > Opitutaceae > Lacunisphaera. The sequence goes on along the minus strand of JAHFTH010000214.1, from coordinate 3,161 downwards.
GGAACCTGACTTATCCCCTCCCCTGCCCTGCTCGTCTGGCGTGACATTCGCCCGCGAGCCTGTCTTCCTCCGCCTGAATGACCCCGATCAAGTCCACCGGTATTTCCAATGAAAAGTTCCGGCCCTGGCTTCGCCACGAGCTCGCCCGTGCCCTCAAACAGGGTCTGCTGCTCTTGGTGGCGGGCTTGGTCACGACGTGGGCCCTGACCACCGTCTCGCCCGCGTTCTCCAGTGGCTGGGCTAGTTTTAACTACCGGCTTTCCAGCGTGGCGCTGGACCAGCATCCCCTCGCCTTGGCCCGCACCTTCGCCAGCCGGCTGCGCGAGAGCGAATACGGCTGGGGTCCGCTCAGCCTAGCGACGCCTTTCAATGTCACGGTCGCACGCCAGATCTTGAAGCGTGATTATCCCGAAGTCGCCAGCGTGCTCAACGGCGTTCCTCAGGTGCCGCGGGCCCTCGCACTCAAGAACGCCGACCCCGCGAAGTATGACGAACGCCTCGCGGCCTACCTCGAACGATACAACCGGATCGAGTCGGGACGCTTCACGCGGCTCTACGATCGCGACGACATGTTTTCTCCGCCCAACGCCAACGTCAAACTCGGCCTCTTTGCGACCAAGCTGTTCGGCCTGCCCGATGCCTTCTTCTATACGGTGGGAACGATTTTCGCCGACGGTCCCGCCGGCGTGATTCTGTTCTCCACGGTGCTGGCGCTCTCGCTGGTGCCGCTCTGGCGATCGCGACGCCCTGCCCGTGTCTGGTTGAAACTCTTCGTCTGGCCGGCCTTGGCCAGCACGCTCGTGTGGGCGGCCATTCTGATCATGGCCATCTCGGCCGCGATTTTCGGCGGACTCACGCCCAACACCTCCGCCCTCGCACTGCTCGCCACCCTGCCCTTGCTGTTCGTGTTGGCCAAGCTGCCGTTGCACCTCGCCGAAACGCTCGTGACCCGCGTCGCCACCCGTGCACCGTGGGACGGCATCGACCGCCGCAAACCCCGGCCCCCGGTCGGCACGACGCCCCCGCTCGGCGGAGCGTGAGGTCTCTCATTTTAACCCTCCAGCATCGGGGGGCAGGTCACGGTCAAATTCTTAGTAGCATCTAGCGGCCTGACCCCATCGGTTGCGGGCCTGCACGTTTCACTTCGCGTGGGTTCATCTAAGGCTTAGTTATAATACTATACGGTGGCCTGTTGTTAAACAACGCTCCGTCTTTAAATACCTGCCCTGCGTCATTTCTGGTGATTTTCACCGCGGCCCCTAAACTATTTGCGCAGATCACACTATCAACATCCTCCAAGCTTATCTTGGTTGTTTTTAGTTCTCGTGATGCAACTCCGTAAAGCTCCTGCTCGAAATTTATACTCCATTGCCCATTAGAATATGTGGCTTTTACCCACAAAAGCCCTCTGTGCATTCCCAAAAGAAAGGCCACATTTCTGGTTTCTGCTACATTCCGGGAACTTCCGTCAATAATTTGCCAATGGTCTAAAAGATTTTCCCCGCCTGAACTATCGACCCAAGTCTTACTCCAAATTCTTACTGACTGCTGATCAATTTCAACAGCAAGCGTGGTATTGTCCCTAGACTTTTCTCGTATCAGTGTAAACTCACCCAGCGGATTTTGTATTTCCCCAATCGTAATCTTTTCGTTCGCGTGCATCGCTGGCCACATCAGTGTGGCAAAAATAATATATCGAAAATGGCGAAGAATATTAATCATATAGAAATGTAGTTTGTTTACTGCCTTTTTGATCAAGTTTCCAAATCCATTTGTAGAACGCTCCGTCTGAAACTTTTCTAACATAAGCACCGAATCCATCAAGGCTCCCATCCTCCCAGTTAATATCAGTCGAAAATACTGGTGCCGCATAAGATGGATCATAGAAGCTTCCATTGTATGCTACAATAGCATGGTTATCAAAGTCGGCACGGGGATCCGGGTTTCCTTGACCGGCAGCGCCGCTCTTCCTGACGGGATTGAAAGGATCAGATGAATACACTGATAGATCCCAGTTCTTCACGTAGAAAATCGGAGTTACCTCATAATCACCACCCGGAAGATGGTGGCTATCTATATCCTCTTTGAGTTTTAGTAACGCAACGGGAAGAAGTGTGCGATCTACTTCGTTCTGAGGCGGATTTACAGTAATTATTGAAGAGTGAATTCCATTTACCAATAAAGCGTCGTGAAAAAAAGTTGCCCACGCGCCACATCTCCCGTCTCCAATGGACAACAGTCCAGCTGTAGTCCAGCAAAGTGGTTGTCGGGCCGGGTTGGTCGTGCTCCAATAAGTCATTGCAACTCCATCCGGTTGAGAAGTCGTAGGATTGATCCTTTGCATGTTAGGAACCCCATCACCATCAACATGCGTGAAAGCGGCATACACTTTACTAACCACCTCGCCTTCGATACTAAGCCCATCAGACTCGCGACAGGCAGTATCGAAAAGAGTTAGCTGTCGATCTGACGCAGGCGTTAGTGGATCGGCAAGCGTCACGTAAACAGTGTGCTTAGTGGTCCCGATTTCGATCCAGTCGGCGCTTCCGATTTTCAACTTCCACTCGAGTTTGAAAGCCTTGGCGTCGTCCTTTCTGTCGTAGAATTTTATCATGTCCGGCAACGCCCCAGAGACTGCGGTCAAAGCAATCGAGACTTCGTTCCCGGCGACAGTGGCTGTTGTCTCGGAAATCTCCATCCCATCCGGGCCTGTGGCCTTGATCTTGATGGCTCCTAAAGCTCCCGCATTGCTGACCATGAACTTGGCCCCGATCTTCGGCGTGGTTTTTCGAGTATAAGCCACCGCATAGTTGTTCTCTCCCGTATCCGAGGCATTGGCATCACCGTTATCATCTTTCCACTGCGGTGCGGAATAAATCGTAGAGGCATCGTCGGAAGTTAACTGCCAATATTTCTCTCCGTCGAAGCTGATTTCATTCACCCGAATTTCCGTGGTTGCGAGTGCCAGTTGCACCTCGGCCACGACAGTGCCGCCCCGGCTGACTTCGAGCACGAGGGGTTGGGCGGTGGCCTGTCGGGCTTCGATCAAGATCACGGCACCCTGGTTGAGCACGGCGAGGGCGCGGAACGCATCCGAGCCGGTGGCTCCGCCAAAGATATCGACTCCGCCCGTCGTAATCCGGGTGGTCGGTGCGGAACTC
>JAHFTH010000213.1 GCA_023269445.1 Lacunisphaera sp. | reverse complement strand
GCGCCTCGGCATTCCCGAGCAGGAGCGCAAGTTCCTCGCCGGCGTCGAGGCCCAGTTCGACTCCGAGGCCGCCTACTCGAACATCAAGGACATCGTCGCCAAGCAGGGCGTCATCTTCGTCAACTCGACCGAGGGCCTCCGCGAGCACCCGGAGATTTTCAGGAAATTCTTCGGCAAGGTCATTCCGACCGGCGACAACAAATTCTCCGCGCTCAACAGCGCCGTGTTCTCCGGCGGCTCGTTCATCTACGTGCCGCCCGGGGTCAAGGTCGCCCAGCCGCTCCAGGCCTACTTCCGCATCAACGCCGAAAACTTCGGCCAGTTCGAGCGCACCCTGATCATCGCCGACGAGGGTTCCGAGGTTGTCTACATGGAGGGCTGCACCGCCCCGAAGTTCTCCACCTCCACGCTGCACAGCGCGGTCGTCGAGCTCGTCGCGCTCAAGGGCGCCAAGATCCAATACATCACCGTCCAGAACTGGGCGAACAACGTCTTCAACCTCGTCACCAAGCGCGGCGTCGCGCACGAGGATGCCGAGATCAAGTGGATCGACTGCAACATCGGCAGCCGCCTCACCATGAAATACCCGGGCGTCGTCCTGAAGGGCGAGCGCGCCCGCGGTGAGGTCCTCTCCATCGCGCTGGCCAACGACGGCCAGCACCAGGACACCGGCGCCAAGATGATCCACGCCGCCAACAACACGACGTCCAACATCATCGCCAAGTCCATCTCCGTCGGCCAGGGCCGCTCCACCTACCGCGGCGTCGTCCACATCCCGAAGCACCTCAAGGGTTGCAAGAACAACACCGAGTGCGACGCGCTGCTGATCAACACCAACAGCCGCACCGACACCTATCCCGCCATCTCCGTCCGCGGCGACAAGAACGCCACGCAGCACGAGGCCAGCGTGTCCAAGGTTTCCGAGGACATGATCTTCTACATGCAGTCGCGCGGCCTCACCGAGGCGCAGGCGATGAGTCTCGCCGTGAACGGCTTCATCAACGACCTCGCCCGCCAGTTCCCGATGGAATACTCCGTCGAGCTCAAGCGGCTCATCGATTTGGAAATGGAAGGCTCTGTCGGCTGACCGACCGCATCACACCATGGATACTGTCGTTTCCTCTCCTCTTACCCTGACGGGCTCGTTCACCGCCGAGGTCTTCGCCGCGCATCTCGAGCGCGTGAAGCACCTGCCCGCGTGGTGGCTCGACCGCAAACGCGCCGCCTACGCGCGCTTCACCGCGCTGCCGATGCCCAAGCGCACCGACGAGGGCTGGCGCTTCTCCAATCTGGCCACGCTCACGCTCGACGGGTTTAGCCTCGCCGCTTCGCCTCTGGTGAAGCCACAGGACGAACCAGCCGTAGGCTTGGCGAAGGCTGGCGGCTCGCTGAGCTTCATCAACAACCGGGTCGCCGGCCACGAGCCTCTCGTCAGCAAGGGTGTCATCTTCGATACGCTCCAGAACGCGCTGCTCCAGCACGCTGACCTTGTGAAGGCGCACCTCCTCACCCAGCCCTCGAAGCTCGGTTCCGACAAGTTCGCCGCGTTGCACGAAGCGTTTCTCGAGGACGGCGCTTTCATCTACGTGCCCAAGGGCGTCGAGGTCGCCGCGCCCATTCTGATCACGCATCTCGCTTCCGGCGCGGGCGCCGCGGTCTTCCCGCACACCCTCGTCGTCGCCGAGGAGAACGCCAAGGTCACCGTCGCTGATTTCTTTCGCTCCGCCGATTCAGCAGCCCACTTCGCCTGTGGCGGCAACGATCTCTATGCCGGTCACGGCGCGGCGGTCACCTACGTCGCCATGCAGGACTGGAGTCGCGAGACGCTCTCCTTCCAGTTCAACGCCACCGTCGCCCGCCGCGACGCCAAGGTGCTTTCGCTCAATCTCCACGCCGGGGCGCGGCAGGCGCGGCACGAGAGTTTCTCCCAATTGCAGGCGCCGGGCGCCCACTCCGAGATGCTCGCGCTCACCGTCGCGCACGGCACGCAGGAATTCGACCAGCGCACGCTGCAATTGCACCAGGCCCCGAACACGACCTCGAACCTCCTCTACAAAAACGCGCTGCTCGACCAGGCGAAGACCATCTTCTCCGGCCTGATCGTCGTCGATCCGGACGCGCAGAAGACCGACGCCTACCAGAGCAACCGCAACCTGATGCTCAGCGACGAGGCCGAGGCCAACTCGCTCCCCGGCCTCGAGATCCAGGCCAACGATGTGCGCTGCACGCACGGCGCCACCTCGGCCCGCATCGACGCCGAGCAGGAATTCTACCTCGAGTCCCGCGGCATCAAGCCCGCGCAGGCGCAGGAACTGCTCGTCTTCGGTTTCTTCGAGGAAGTTCTCGGCAAGATCGAGCACCAGCCGCTCCACGACACGCTGGCGGAAATCATCCGCGAAAAATTCAAGGCCAACTAAGCCATGAGCACGACCGACAAACGCGACCGCATCCTTACCCGCGAGGTCACCGCCTCGCAGATTCCCTCGGGCGACAAGCATACGCTGTTCGCCGGTGCCAAGGTTTTCATCCATCAGGTCCTGGGCGGCAGCTACACCGTGCAGACTGACACCGGACTCTACCGGCTCGACGGCAAGGATGCCGACGCCATCGGCGAGACGGTCGCCGACCACACGGTCAAAGGCGGCACGCTGGCCGACGGTTCACCCGATCCCGAGGCCGTGTGGGCGCAGCTCCGTCAGGTCTTTGATCCGGAGATCCCGGTCAACATCGTCGATCTCGGACTCGTCTACACCATGGACGTATCCAAGCAGGACGACGGCGGCCACAAGGTCGACGTCGCCATGACGCTCACGGCACCCGGCTGCGGCATGGGCCCAACCATCGCCGAGGATGCGCGCGGCAAGATTCTGCTCGTCCCCGGCGTCGCCGCCGCCGATGTAAGAATTACTTGGGAGCCACCCTGGAACCAATCAATGATTAGTGAGGAAGGAAAAATGAAGTTAGGTCTCATCTAACCACATCATCTGGCCAGTCAGCCGTAGGCTTGGCGAAGGTTGAGAACCACCGTGGAACCAGAGCATGATCTCCGAGGAAGGTAAGATGAAGCTGGGTTTGATTTAGTATTTTCCTGCTTTCTCCCGGCGCTGCTTTTGCACTGACTGAGGCATGAGCGACCTTGTCCCGGACAATCTGTCTCCCGCTAATCTGGAGAAATTTCTCCACGCGAAGATTCCGCTCACCAAGGCCATGAGCCTGCGCGTGATCGAGACCGGCCCGCGCCAACTCGTGCTCGAGGCCCCGCTGGAACCTAACATCAACCACCTCGGCTCGGTCTTCGGCGGCGCGCTGCACGCCCTCCCCACCCTCGCCTGCTACGCTGCGCTCTGGACCCTTCTGGTCGAAGGCGGCGTGGACGGCCATGTGATCGTCAAGAAAAGCTCGGCGAACTACCGCCAGCCCGTGCTCAGCACCTTCCGCGCTTCATGCCAGCGTCCGTCACCGGAAGTCGCCGCCGAATTCATGAACGATCTCCGTCGCCACAAGAAAGCCCGCATGAACCTTGAGTCCGTCGTCATGGGTGCCAACGGCAAACCCGCCGTCGAGTTCTCCGGCAGCTTCGTCGCGGTGGTGTGATGGCGACGAAGTATCAAGTAACAAGGATCAAGTTCCAAGAGATAGACCGGGCAGCTCCGGTGCCCATCTTGTTACTTGTCCCTTGAAACTTGTCACTTGAGCGCGGCTCAAGCCGCGCTCAGATGTGCTTCGAGTCGGCTTCGTCTTTCTTCACGTAGCCGCTTTCCTGCCGCTGGTGGTTGACGGCGTTCTTCTTGAGATACGCTTGGTAAACATCGTCCGGCGTCATGCCGAGGGTCTGCGCCAGCGACACCAAAAAGTGAAAAAGGTCCACGACCTCGACCTTGGCGTTCTGCTCGTCGAACTTCTGGTATTTGGCCCACCACTTCCACGGCACGCTGTCGATCAGCTCGGCCGTCTCCTGCTGCATGGCCCGCGTGTAATTGAGGATCCACTTCGCCTTTTCCTCGTCGGTCGGCGGGGGCAGATTCACTCCAATGCGCTTATTCAGCGTATCTTGCATACGGAAAATCTCTTCAAGTTTGTCCATGGAAACAGAGCTTGAGCGCCCCCTTTCCGACTGGCAAGCCCCGCTCCCGGGAAAATTAAGTTGCCCTGAGGGGGAGGCTGGGCGACTTTGACTCGTTATTGCCGCCGTCTGCCCCGAGCGAAATCGAAGGGCTGAGCACGAATCTCGAGCTCCGGCTGGCATCCCAACCCGCGCCGCCCCCTGGCTGGCGCATTCACAAACAACAACATAGATAGACATGTCCTCCACAGAATCGTCCGGTCCTTCCGCCGAAGCCACTGCGACCACCCCGGCGCCTGACGCCGCGTTCCCTACATTCGGCGCAACCCGCGGCTCAGGCCTGGCCCGCGGTAAAGGCAAACGCGCCAGCGCCCCCGCTGCCGCCATTGCCGCCTCGACGGCCTACACCCCCACCGCGATCGAAGTCATCAACGCTCCGCGTGAATACACCAACCCGTTCGCCCCGGTCGAAACCCCGGCGGCCGTGACTGAAACCGTGGCCGCTCCCGCGCCCGTCGTTCCGGTTGCCTCCATCAAGCAATACTCCGCGCCCGTCGCCGAGGAAGTCGCCGCTCCGGCCCACGTCGCAAACGACGAACCCGCCGAACTCAACATCCTCGAGCCCGAGCAGCAGAAGTCCTCGCCCGCCCAGACTTGGGAGAGCGAAGGCTTCAAGCCCGCCCGTGAGCAGCGGTCCGAGCGTCCCCGCCGTGAGGAATCACGTCGTGACGAGCGTCCCGCCGAGCCGTTTGATCCCGCCTCCATCCCGGAGAAATTCCTCTACGTGCGTCCCGGTCACACCTACGTGCCGACCCCGACGAACTTCGGCGGCGCTCCCCGTGAGCGCAGCTCCGCTCCCCGCGAAGCTTACACGCCTTCCGCTGCCTCTTCCGCTCCGGCGGCGGCAAAGTCCGGCGGTTTCCTCGGCTGGCTCAAGTCCCTCTTCGGCGGCTCCTCGGCCCCGGCTCCGGTCTCGGCCGGCAGCTCGAACGGCGAGGCCCGTCGCGAAGGCGGCGAGCACCGCCGTCATCGTGGCGGTCGCAACCGCGGCGGTCAGGGTGGCGGCCAGGGCCGCAATCGCGGTCGCAGTGGTGGCGGTCGCAGCGGCGGCAGCTCCGGCGGCTACCGCGCCGAGGGCAGCAGCCAGGGCGGCGTCTGAGCCACTTAAACCTTGCTCCGCGCGCCCTGCGCGAATCGCATCCAAGGCGTCCGCTTCCCGCGGGCGCCTTTTTATTTTCCCCCGATGGCCGATCTCATCATTCACGGCGGCAAACCCCTCAGCGGCACCATCACGCCCTCGGGCAACAAGAACTCCATTCTGCCCATTCTCTGCGCGACGCTGCTGACCGACGCCAAGGTCACGCTCCACCACGTGCCCAACATCACTGACGTGGAGAAGCTCGTGACCTTCTTCACCGAGCAGGGCTCGGCCATCGCGTGGGACCACGCCGCCGGCACGATGACCATTGATCACTCGGCGTTCGACGCCCGCCGGCTCAACGGCGAACTCCCCGCCGGCATGCGCTCCTCCGTGCTGCTCTTCGCCCCGCTCCTGCAGCGGATGAAGAAAATCTCCCTGCCCACCAACGCCAAGGGCTGCTCCCTCGGCATCCG
>JAHFTH010000212.1 GCA_023269445.1 Lacunisphaera sp. | reverse complement strand
GCTCGCAGGCCGCGCGCAGTTCCGCGGTGCATTCCTTCGGATGATTCACGTGGATGCTCATCCAGATCGGGCCGTGTTTTTTGAAAATCTCGCACAGCTCCGGCGTGATGCGCTGCGGCAGGAACACCGGGATGCGCGAGCCGATGCGGATGAACTCCACGTGCTTGATCGCACGCAGCCGGCCGAGCAGGTGCTCGAGTTTCTTGTCCGAGAGCAACAGCGGGTCGCCGCCGGAGAGCAGCACGTCGCGAATCTCGGGATGCGCTTCGATGTAACGGAGCGCCTGCTCGTATTCGGGATGGAAGTTGTAGTCCTGCGCGTTGCTCACGAGCCGGCTGCGCGTGCAATAGCGGCAGTAGGCGGCGCAGCGGTCGGTGACAAGGAAGAGCACGCGGTCCGGGTAGCGGTGGACGAGGCCCGGCACGGGCGAGTGCTCATCCTCGCCGAGCGAGTCGAGCATTTCACCGGATGAGATGACCATCTCGTCGCTGCGCGGGATGACCTGCTTGCGGAGGGGACAGTCCGGATTGTCGCGATCGATCAGGTTGAAAAAATAGGGCGTGATCGCGAGAGCCAGCTTCTGGTTGGCGAAGAGACAGCCGGCTTTTTCCGCCGGCGTGAGCGTCATGTAGCGCTCGAGCTGCTCGACCGTCGTGATCCGGTTCTTGAGCTGCCAGACCCAGTCTTGCCAGTCCGCTGCGGGAACGTGGGACCAAAGTCCCTGGCCTTGAAACCAAGCAGAGCGATCTTCGTGGTAGACCATTTGTGAGCCAGCAGAGGTAACCGGTTCGCGAGGGCTGTCAAATAGGTGAATGGACGCGGCGCACCCTTCCGTTGGCAAGGGTCCGGTGGAGGCCCAGGGCTCTGCCCGTCATGGAGTTGCAGGAAGTGAGGGCGGGGCTCCCCGCGTTCACCGGGCCGCAGATTAGGGATTAGTTAGCGGCTGATTGTGCCGATTAGAAACGCGATGCACCGATAGCTTTTGCCCTGTGCTCGCACGCTATGCTTCCAACACCTCCCTCGATCAGCCCAAACGCCTACCCCAGCGTAAGGATTGCATCCGCTATGGCAGCCTTGGGCTCACTGGTCATCTTCGGCGGATTGGGCTGGCTCTCGTCAACTATCTCCGGGCCGGCCACCGCGAAAGGGCTGATCGGCTATGCCGCAGCTTGCGCCGGCGTTACCTTGGCCGCACTGGCTTACGCCGGCTGGGTCAGTTGCATCGCCAAGAAAAAACAAGCCAAGGACCAGCAGCTGCACGCCACCCTTGCCCAGCTGAAAGCCATCTGGGACAACGCTCCGTTGAGCATCATTCTCTTCGATCCGCACGATCCGCAGGTGCGGGTCAAGATCGTCGACTGCAATCCGATGGCCTGTGAGAAACACGGCTATACGCGCGAGGAGCTCATCGGCCAATCCATCGACTTCATCGAGGCCACACCGTGGACCCATAACGCCCCGAACTGGATCGCCCAGTTCCGTCGAGACGGACGTTTCGAGGGCGAGAGCAAGCACAAGCGGAAGGATGGTTCCCTCTTTTGGATCGAATATTTCACCGGCCTGATCGTGGTCGATGGCCGGGAGTATGTCATCGGCATGGACCGCGATGCGACCGCCCGCAAGCTGGCCGAGCAGGCCCTGCGCGCCAGTGAGGAACGCTGGTCTCTCGCCGTGGCCGGCAGCAACGAGGGCGTGTGGGACTGGAACCTTGAGGACGACTCCATCTGGTTCTCGCCCCGCTGGAAAAGCATGCTGGGTTTCTTTGACGACGAGCTCCCCAGCCGCCGTGAGGTCTGGATGGATCGCATCCATCCCGATGATCGGGCCCACGTCGACACGGCGTTCGCCACGCACCTCATGCAGAACACGTCGATCCTGCACTGCGAATACCGTATCATGCACAAGGACGGTTCATGGATCTGGGCTTTGGTGCGTGGCAAGGCCCTGTTTGGCTCCGACGGGCACCCTCGTCGCATGGTCGGCACCCACACCGACATCACCCACCAAAAGGAGGGCGAAGCCGAGCTCCGTCAGGCGATGGAAGCCGCTGAATCCGCCGACCGGGCCAAAAGCGAATTCCTCGCCGTCATGAGCCATGAAATCCGCACCCCGATGAACGGGGTGCTCGGTTTCACCAATCTCCTGTTTGACACCCCGATGAACGCTGAGCAACGCGACTGGCTCGGCACGATCCGCACCAGCGGCGAATCCCTCCTCACCCTCATCAACGACATTCTTGATTTTTCCAAGATCGAGTCCGGTCGCATGGAATTCGACCAGCATCCCGTGTCGGTCCGACGCTGCGTCGAGGAAGTGCTCGACCTGCTTTGGAGCAAGGCCAATGAGAAAAAGATCGAGCTGCTCCACTGGATCGAGGGCGATGTGCCGGAGTGGATTCTCACCGACGGCACCCGCCTGCGGCAGGTCCTGGTCAACCTGGTGGGCAACGCCATCAAGTTCACCGGCAAGGGTGAGGTCGAGGTGCGCATCAGCCTGCGGCCGCCGGCCGGCGAACAACAGTCGCCCTTCCTCGTCATCAATGTGCGCGACACCGGCGAAGGCATTCCCGCCGACCGCGTTTGCCGCCTTTTCAAACCCTTTAGCCAGGCCGACTCCTCCACCACCCGCAAATACGGCGGCAGCGGCCTCGGCCTCGCCATCAGCCGCAACCTTGCCCACCTGCTCGGCGGCGAGATCGAGCTCGCCTCGACTTCCCCCGCGGGCTCGTGCTTCTGCTTTACCCTCTCGGCCAATCCCACCACCGCCCCGGCCGATGCCGCTGATTTTCCCGCCCCGCCCCAACCTGCGGTTGCGCTGGCGGGCCGGCGCGTGCTCGTGGTGGACGACAACGAAGCCAATCGCCGCATCCTCACCAGCATGCTCCAGCGCTGGGGTCTGACCTGTCTGGGCTTCGAGCATCCCGCCGCAGCGATCGAATACACGAAGTCGCATGATGACTTCGATCTCGCCGTGCTCGACATGATGATGCCCGACATGAACGGCGTCGAACTTGCCGCCCGCCTGCACCAGCTGCCCGGCCGCAAGAAACTACCCCTCATTCTCCTCTCCTCGATCAGTCGAGAAGACCTGCGCGGCTTCAACCCCATGGAGCATTTCGCGGTCGTGCTCACCAAGCCTATCCGGCAGGCCCTGCTGCTCGATGCGGTTAACAAGACGCTCGCCCCGGCCTCACCCGACTCCGCCAGCCCGCCGCCGGTTGAGCCCGCCAATCCCGTCCCTCAGCTTGACCCCACCCTCGGCACCCTCACGCCCCTGCGCATCCTCGTCGCCGAGGACAATGCCGTGAACCAGAAGCTTATCGCCGGGCTCCTGCGTCGCCTCGGCTACCAGCCCCAGATCGTCGGCCACGGCCTCGCTTGCCTGGAGGCCCTCCGCCGCGACAGCTACGACCTCGTGCTCATGGATTGCCAGATGCCAGTGATGGACGGCTACGAGGCCACCCAGCATATCCGGCGGGGCGAAGCCGGCGACCAACACCGCAATCTCCGCATCATCGCCCTGACCGCCGCCGCCATGGCCGGTGACCGCGAACGCTGTATCGAGGCCGGGATGAGCGATTACCTGACCAAACCCATCCAAGCCCCCGAGATCATCCGGATCATCAAGGCGACCCGCGTCACGGTGCCCTCCGCCAGCTAGCCCGCTTTACGGGCGGGCGTGCAGAAATAATCGGAAACCGCTTGGCAGCGGCGCATGAACACTTTTTCGTGCGTCTTTAATGTCCGCTCCCTCGCCCGCAATCCTCGCCCTTGAAGACGGCAGCGTGTTCCGTGGCACCGCCTTTGGCGCCGCGGCCACCATCGCCGGCGAATGTGTGTTCAACACCTCGATGACCGGCTACCAGGAGATCCTCACCGATCCCTCCTATTTCGGCCAGATCATCACCATGACCGCGCCGCAGATCGGCAACTACGGCATCAACGCCGAGGACGAGGAGTCCGCTGCGCCCAAGTGCTCCGGCTTCGTCGTCCGTGAGGTCTCCCCCATCGTCAGCAACTGGCGCAGCGCGATGTCCCTCGACGCTTATCTTAAAAAATACGGCATCCCCGGCATCAGCGAGGTCGATACCCGCGCCCTCACCAAGAAGCTGCGCGTGACCGGCGCGATGAAATGCTGCCTTTCCACCCTGCCGCTCAGCGACACCGACGCCATCGCCCGCGCCAAAGGCTGGCGCGACATGGCCGGCAGCGACTACGTCAAGGACACCACCTGCAAAGCGCCCTACATCTGGAGCGCCGACGACGCCTCACGGCACAACGCCCAGTATCTCCCGGTCGGCACCACGGGCGGTGCCACCGTCACCCCGGCGAAGAAGTTCAAGGTCGCGGCCTTCGACTTCGGTGCGAAATACACCATCTTCCGCAAGCTCGTGCTCCACGGCTTCGAGGTGCACGTCTTCCCCGCGACTGCCACCCATGAGCAGGTGCGCGAGGCTGGCGTGGATTGCGTGTTCCTGTCCAACGGCCCCGGCGATCCCTCCGCCCTGCCCTACATTCATAAAACTGTCACCGCGCTCCTGCCCGACTACCCCACTTTCGGCATCTGCCTCGGCCACCAGATGGTCACGCACGCTCTCGGCGGCACGACCTACAAACTCAAGTTCGGCCATCGCGGCGGCAACCAGCCCGTGAAGAACCTCGAGACCGGCAAGGTCTCCATCACGGCCCAGAACCACGGTTTCGCCACCGACCCGAAATCGCTCGAGACGCGCGGCGCGATCGTCACCGAGATCAATTTGAACGACCAGACCGTCGAGGGCCTCCGCCACAAGGAACTGCCAGTGTTCACCGTGCAGTATCACCCCGAGGCCGCCCCCGGCCCCAACGACGCCGACCCGCTTTTTGAAGATTTCCACCGCCTCGTCGAGAAACGCAAAGCCGGGAAGATCTGAGGCAGGTCACAGACCTGCCCTGCTTTCAACCGAGCTGCGCCTCGAACTTCTTCGCACCCTCGACATCGGGCTAGCTTCCTGTTGAATCCGGCCATGACCGCACAGGAGGCCTTCAACGCCGCAAGCAGGGGTGGTTTCAACGACCTCGCCGCCGTTCTGGCCATTTGCCTCCGTCACGGCGACTACTGTGTCATTGGTGGACTGGCGGTGAACACTTACGTGCGTCCCGTCTATACCATGGATGCCGACCTCGTCATCGCTGCCGCCCGTCTGCCGGCCGTCCGCGCCGAACTCATCGCCGCTGGCTTCACTGTGCAGGAGGAGGAATGGTCATTGAACGCGCAGCATCCCGGCAGCGAATTGCGCATTCAGTTCACCAAGGATCCCCGCTACCAATCCTTCCCGGCATCCGCCCGCCCCGCCCAGGTCCTCGGCTGCGAGGCCCGGGTCGCCTCGCTCCGCGATCTCGTCACCGGCAAATCTCTCGCGTGGAGCGACCCCAAGCGACGCTTGTCCAAACGCAAGAAGGACGAGGCCGACCTGATCCGCCTGGCCGAAGATTACCCTGAAGTGCGCCCGCTTCTACCCGAGGAATTGCGTCGACAACTTCCCGGTGGGTAGAGACGTGCTAAGCATCCACTGCTGCGCGTCACCCTGCCCCCAACCGCGTAAGCCCAGAATGCTTCGGTGATCCATCCTCCCAAATCCAGCCTCCTGTCAGCAGGAACATTCAGTCAACAAACCTGTCACCAGTTCATGCCCCGCCCCTGGTTGTTCCTCGCGTCCC
>JAHFTH010000211.1 GCA_023269445.1 Lacunisphaera sp. | reverse complement strand
GGCTATCAGGGCAAGGCCACGCGCCGCATGCGCGTGACTTTCGCTTGGAACAACATGGCGGTCGCCGAGCTGCGCGATCTCAACCGGCATCGCACGGGCCACCGCTACACCCCGATGATCCAGGCCGGATTCTATCTGCCGCCCGAGATCGCCCATGCGCCGCATCAGGCCTTGCTCGACGAACAGGCGGCCCTGACCCGCGAGCTCATGTCGCGCGGATCGGCGGCCTATGTTTACTCGTTGCTGCTGGGCGCGCAGACGCCGTTCGAGCACAGCACGCACGCCGACAAGTTCATCTATGAAGCCGAGCTGCGCACGGGCATGGGGGCGCACTACCGTTATGCCGAGCATCTGGGTGCGGCACTGAGGGAGTTTTCCCGGCAGGTGCCAGAGGCTAAAGACTGGGTCATAGAAGGCACGGCCGAGCCCGAATAGGCTTGCCGCTCTTTTTGGCTGAAACGACCATTTCCCAGTGTCGTTGCCCATGCCCCGTCGAGCAATAATCAGTGTCTTGTTTGTCCTGACCGGCACCCTTACCGGGTCCGCTGCTCCGCTGAATACCGCGGCCAGCAACGCCACTTTCCAGCCCCGGTCCACTCTGGGCGCAGCGGTGCTCAAGCCCGCGCAGGCAAAAATTCCGGGTGGTGAGCAACGGCTCGTCGCTTTCTCCGTGCAGCGGATCGCCCCGGTCTGGCAGACCCCGGCGCAAATCAAAATCAGCCGCACATCGTTCCGCCAGCCGGACGGTGCCGTTGTGCAGCCCACCGTGACCAAAGCGGCGGGAGGCAACTGAGCAACATGAGTGGCAGCTTCAAAATTCTGCAGTTCAACATGCAGTTTGGGCAGCCTTGGGACGACACGTATCCCGACCATGCCCCCATTCGCCTGCAGAGCACGATTGACGAGATCCGCGCCCACGATGCCGACATCGTGATGCTGCAAGAAGTCGAGCAGACCCTGTCCGGCGGCCGGCAGGCCCAGCCGCCGCCGCACTACACGCGGCTCCAGCAGGAGTTCAACGGCTACGACAGCTACTTCTGCTACCCGAAGCCGGACGCCCGCGAGCTCCCGTTTGGTATCGGGCTGGCCATCTTTTCCAAGGCACCGCTGCGGGAACACATCTGTGAGAACCTGCCTTCGCCGCCGGTGGAGTTTGATTTCTTCGGTGAGAAACGCACGCCCACTGACCGGCTGCTGATTGGTGTGACAACCACAATGGGCGGCCGGAATGTGCGACTGTTCAACACCCACCTACTGGCGTTCTTCATGCTGAAATCCAGCAGCGAATCGCACCGCGAGCAACGCCGGCTGGTCGAGGAGCAGTTGCGCTCCTCGGCGGGGATGCCGACCCTGCTCACCGGGGATTTCAACGTGAGCAAGCACGAGTCGCTCATCCAGCAGTTTGCCAACGCTGGTTACCAGACGGTGCAGTCCAAGCAGGTCACCTGGCGCCGCCGACCCTACGTGCTCGACCACATTTTCTACAATGACTGGCTCAAGCCGGTCAGTTGGGCGGTCAAGCCCACGCCCGCCTCAGACCATCACACGTTGTCCGCAGTGTTGGAGTTCGCGCGGTAGGTGTCGTGGGGGCGGGGTGCCCTCACCCCGCGAGGCCTGACGGACGAGGGCGTCCGTCCTCCACCAAACTACTTCTTTCGCCGCACGCGTTCCTTCTCGTCCTCGCGCTCTTCCTCGAGCCGGTTCTTCTCGCGGGAAATCTGCTTCCGGATCTTGTCGGCCTCGTCAAGGTTCCGCGCGGCCAGAGCGTCGCCCAGTTGCTGCTTCAGGAAAATTTCCCGCTCGGCGAGCTTGCCCTGATAGACGCGATCGATCTCGGCCAGCCGGGTCTTTTGCTCGGCGCTCACCGGCGCCGCGGCCGGCTCGGACTTGGCGAGGCGTTCCATCGCGAGTTCATAGGCGCTTTTCATGCGGTCAGGCTGCCTGCTCTCAGCCGAACTTCACGCCAAAAATAACCAGCAGCACGAGCACGACCAACGGCGGCCAGTATCCGCCGTAGCGGCGCGACCAGCGTCCGGCGGCGCAGGCGAGCATGACGGCGGTCATAGCCAGAAGTGAAGCTGGCGCCAGCCACTCCGTCCGGAAATGGGCGGTGAAGAATACTCCGGGCAGGGCGGTGCCGCGTTGCACCAGCGAGTCGGTCACGATGATGGTAATGGCTGCGGCCGAGTTGAAGAGGGCGCTAAGCGGCAGCAGGCCCACCAGACCGGTGACGAGTGAGAGAAAGCCCGCCACGATGGCGAGCGACGACAGCGGGATGATGACCAGATTGGCCAGCAGCGAGCCCGGGGAAAAGAGCCCGAAGAATCCGATGCCGGACGGGGTGCTGGCCAAAAACGCCGCCCAGCAGCCGGCGGCCGCGCCGATGAGTTTCCGGCCACTCCAGTTGATGGCGGTGTGCGGCCAGCGCCAGTCCGCCTTGGGCAGAAAGGCGAATGGCTTCCAGCGCGCGAGCCACTCTTCGGACAGAGGCCGGCCCATCACGACGAGCGCGGCCACAACCGTGTAGGACATCTGAAAGCCGGTGCTGAACAGTTGCAGCGGGTCGAGCAGCAGCGTCACCAAGGCTGATGCGGTAAGGGCCGCGAGCGCGTTGCCCGGCAGCCGGAAGACTTGCGACGCGAGCAGGAAGGCGATCATCAGGAAGGCGCGCACGGCGGGCGAGCTGGCCCCGGTGATCTGCACGTAGAGCCACAGCACCGTGAGCGTGACGACCACGGCAGGCCGGCGCGGCAGACGCAGCAGCCCGAGCAGCCCTTGCAGCGCCACCGCGATGACCCCGACGTGCAGTCCGCTGATGGAGAAGATGTGAAAGGTGCCACTGCGCATGAAAGCGTTTTGCTGTTCGGCGCTCAGCACGGCTTTTTCCCCGAGCAGCATGGCGAGGTAAAGCGACAACGTCTCGGGATGCGCGGTCAGACCGTAACGCAAAATGGATTCCAGGCGGTCTTGGGCGGCGCCGCAGAAATTTTGGAATCGTCCCGGTGGTGTCAACTCGCGTTGCAGATGCGCGCGGGTCAGCCGGTGGCGAATGCCGAGATTGGCCAGGTAGTCGTTAAAGCCGCCGCCTTCTTCGTCCTGAGGAAGAGGCTCGATGATCCCTTGGATCAGATAGCGGCCCGAGCGTTGCGGCGGGACACTTATGCGACGGATGGCCGAGTAATAAACACGACGATCGAGCAACTCGTGGTTGTCCATGCCGGTGGCGGTGATGGTGGCGAGGCCGGTGAGGCTGCGGGCCCGGGGCGCGACCGGAAAAGTCTGCCAGACTTCCAGAGTAACCGTGACTTCGCGAGGCGGCCTGGCTTCCCCGTTATTCAATCCGGGATAGCGGGCGTGCAGGAGAGCATAACCGCCCAGACCGACTGAGAGAAAAATGCACGCCATCCAGATTCTGGTCCGGTTGGCGTGTGCGGCCCAGAGCGCGACGATCGCAGCGCAGCCCACGCCTACAACGAATGGCCAGAGGCCGAAACCGGGCAAGGGCCAGTGCTGGGCAGCGGCGAGTCCGGCCATCAGCGGGAGCAGCAGCCACAGAAGCGGGGCACGGAATTGCAGGGCGGGCGAGGGCATGGACGGGAACTGCACCCTGGCCCGGGCAAGTCAGTGACTGAGGCGAACACGATTGGCCGGAGCCTTCAAACTTGTTTCTCCACCCGTGCATCGCACACTGCGGGCACATGGCCCGCCCGGCAGACGACACCAGTTCACTCTTCGACGACGAGACCCCACGCCCCGCTGCGGGCTTGGCGGAGAAATCGTCCGCTCAGCAGCCGTTGGCCGCGCGGATGCGTCCGCGCAAGCTGGAGGAAATCGTCGGCCAGGAGCACATCCTGCAGGCCGGCAATCTGCTCCCGCGCCTGATTGCCAGCAACCGGTTTGGCAGCCTGCTGTTTTACGGCCCGCCCGGTTGTGGCAAGACGAGCCTGGCTGAGGTCATCGCCCGCGAAACAAAAAGCCGGTTCGTGCGCATCAATGCCGTCATGTCCAACGTGGCGGAGTTGCGCGAAGTGCTCGCGGCCGCGCGGCGGCGGCCAGAGGACGCGACGATGCTTTTCATCGACGAGCTGCACCGGTTCAACAAGTCGCAGCAGGATCTGCTGTTGCCCGACGTGGAGGAGGGCAACGTGCGGCTCATCGGTGCGACGACGCACAATCCGGGTTTTTATGTAAATCCGCCGCTGCTCAGCCGCAGTCACCTGTTCCGCCTCGAACCGCTGGCCACTGCGGCCGTCGCGGGTGTGTTGCGGCAGGCCCTGACCGATGCCGAGCGCGGTCTCGGCACCCGGGGGCACGCGGCCGACGACAAGGTGCTGAATGATCTCGCGGTGCTGTGCGACGGCGATCTGCGCCGGGCGCTCAACGCGCTGGAAGTCCTGGCGCTCAGCCTGCCGGAGCAAGCGCCCATCGGGGAGAAAGAGCTGGAGCTCTTCGCCCGCGAACGGCGCATCCGCTACGACGCCGACGAGGACGAGCATTACGACACAATCTCGGCGTTCATTAAAAGCTGCCGGGGCAGCGATCCCGACGCCGCAATGTATTGGCTGGCCAAAATGCTGGCCGGAGGCGAAGACCCGCGCTTCATCGCGCGCCGGCTGGTGATCCTCTCGAGCGAGGACGTGGGACTGGCCGATCCCCAGGCGCTGCCGCTTACGGTGGCGGCGCACCACGCGTGCGATTTCATCGGCTTGCCCGAGGCAGAGCTGACGCTGGCGCACGCCACGCTCTACATCGCCACGGCGCCGAAGAGCAATTCAGCCACCCTCGCGTTGGCCGAGGCGCACCGTCTATTAAAGGTGCAGCCGGTGCAGACGATCCCAGCGGCCCTGCGCAGCAAAAGCGGGCAGGCGAACAAGCGCATCGGCCAAGGGCAGGGTTATCTCTATGCTCATGATTTCCCCGAAAATATCAGCGGACAGGAGCATCTGCTGAGTCCGGCATCCATTTACACGCCCAAGACCGCAGGGTGGGAGGCCAAGATTGCCGAAAGGTTGGCGCGGTGGCGTGAATTGCGTGCGAAACTGGGCCGGTAATCCGGCCAACCGGCTAACCCGGGCTTGCAGGAGCGCCTAGAGGGAACTAGCTTGTTCGCATGAAAATCATCGCTGCTCTCGTCGGTCTTGTTTTCGCCGCCACCCTCGCCCAAGCGCAGAGCAGCCCGGTGGCCAAACCCGCCATGAACGCTCCGGCCGTCGGAGCTCCGGTGGATCCCAAGGCGGCAACGGCGGCCAAGAAGGAAGTGAAAAAGGAAGCACCGCTGCCAAAAATTCCCGGCATGGTGATCAACCGGCCCAACGGCACTTTCCTCAGCCTTCAGGTGATCGGAGGTAATTTTGTTCTCAGTTTCTACGACAAGAAGCATAAGCTGATGGCAATGGACGTCAGCCGGGCCAGTGCTCGCTGGCCCAATACTCGGGCACCGGGCGACAATCGCACCATGCTCAATGGCAGCGGCACAGCCTTGGTGGGTGCCAAGCCCGTGATCCCGCCCTATAATTTCAACGTCTTCCTCACCCTGCTCAAGGGCGACGGCGAGGAAGCCAAGGCGGTCGAGAACTACACGGTGGCCTTCCGCGGCTGACCAAGCCAAGAGCTGATTTCCTCCCCTTGTGGGAGCGAGCTTGCTCGCGATACTCTCAAAGCCGCAGACGAAAGTCCGCGGCTTTTTCTTTGCTGGCTGCGCATTGAGGCTT
>JAHFTH010000028.1 GCA_023269445.1 Lacunisphaera sp. | reverse complement strand
AGCCTTCCATGATCTTCGAAGCTAGGTTGCCCTGGAGGAAGAGGCGCATGAGGTCGTCCTCGAGCGAGAGGAAGAACTTGGTCTGACCCGGGTCGCCCTGACGCGAGCAACGGCCGCGCAACTGGCGGTCGATGCGACGGGATTCGTGGCGCTCCGTGCCGACGACAAACAGGCCGCCGAGCTCGCGCACCCCCTCGCCCAGTTTGATGTCGGTGCCACGACCGGCCATGTTGGTGGCGATGGTGACGGAGCCGCGGTGGCCGGCGCGGGTGATGATCTCGGCCTCCTGCTGGTGGAACTTGGCGTTGAGGACGGTGTGAATGACATTGGCCCGTTTCAGCATGCGGCTGAGCACCTCGGACTGTTCGACGGTGACGGTGCCGACGAGCACGGGCTGACCGCGCGCCTGGGCTTCCTGCACCTGCTTCACGACCGCGTTGTATTTGTCACGACGGGTTTTGAAAATGGAATCGTTCCGGTCGATGCGGATGCAGGGCTGGTTGGTCGGGATCTGCGTGACGGCGAGGCGGTAGATCTCGTTGAACTCGGTGGCCTCGGTCTCGGCGGTGCCGGTCATGCCCGCGAGCTTTTCATACATGCGGAAATAATTCTGGATCGTAACCGTGGCGTAGGTGCGCGTCTCGCGCTCGATGGTGACGTCCTCCTTGGCCTCGACCGCCTGATGCAGGCCGTCGGACCAGCGGCGGCCCGACATGATGCGGCCGGTGTTCTCGTCGACGATGACGACCTTGCCTTCCTGCACGACGTATTCGACGTCGCGCTCGTAGATCGAGTAGGCGCGGAGCAGTTGGGACAGGGCGTGGATGTCCTCGGACACCACTTCGTAGCGCGTCTGGGCGTCGCGCTTGGCCTGTTCCTTCTGTTCAGGCGTCTTGGCCGTGTCCTTCTCGATGTCGATGAACATCGTGGCGAGATCAGGCAGCATGAACGCATCGGGATCCGTGGGCTGAAGCTTGGTCCGGCCCACCTCGGTGAGGTCGGCCTGATGGTTCTTCTCGTCGATGGTGAAGTAGAGCTGCTCCTTGTATTTGTAGAGCTCGTCCTTGTTGAAGTCGCTGTGCATCTCGACGTCGGTCTTGTCGAGGAGCTTGCGCCACTCCGGATTTTCCTGGAGGCGGAGCAACTGCTTGTTCTTCGGCATGCCCAGTTTCACCTGGAGCATCTTCATCGCGGCGGTCGAGCGATCCTCGGCGGTGGCTTCCGGTTTCTCGAGGAGATCTGAGGCCTCCTTCACGAGCTTGTTGATCTGGCGGAGCTGGGCGGCGACGAGCTGCTCGACACCGGGCTTCAGCCGGGTGAAGGGTTGCTCGCGCTCGATCGGGGCGGGGCCGGAAATGATCAGCGGGGTGCGCGCCTCGTCCACCAGGATGGAATCGATTTCGTCCACGATGCAGTAGAAGTGGTCGCGCTGCACCTGGTTCTCCTTGCGGGTGGCCATGCCGTTGTCGCGCAGGTAGTCGAAGCCGAACTCGGAGGCCGTGCCGTAGGTGATGTCGCGATTATACATCTCGCGGCGCTGCTCGGAGTGCATCGACTGCTGGATGCAGCCCACGGTGATGCCGAGAAAATTGTAGAGGTGGCCCATCCACTCGGAGTCGCGGCGGGCGAGGTAATCGTTGACCGTGACAAGCTGGGCGTTCTTGCCCGTGAGGGCGTTGAGGTAGAGGGGCAGCGTCGCGACGAGGGTCTTGCCCTCGCCGGTGGCCATCTCGGCGATGCGCCCCTCGTGGAGGGTCATGCCGCCGATCAGCTGGACGTCGAAATGCACCATGTCCCAGGTCATTTCCTGGTCACAGACTGAGATCTTGCGGCCGACCATGCGGCGGGCGGCGTTCTTCACCACGGCAAAAGCTTCGGGCAAAATCTGGTCGAGGGTCTCGCCTTGTTTCAAGCGGGCGCGGAGCTCACCCGTCTTGGCCTGAAGCTGCTCGTCGGTCAGCGGCTGGTATTGCAGCTCAAAATCGTTGATGCGCGTGACGATGGGACGGCATTTCTCGATGTATTTCCGGTGGTGCCGGCCGGCGAATTTCTTGAGGATGAAGCTGAGCATTGAAGGGGACGAATGAAAGCTAGGCCGGGAGGCTTGGCAAATGGCAAAATACACCCCGGCCAACTTGTCTAAATCACTGGGCCGCAGCGAACGTGAGAAATTTATCCGAAGTTTGCATGCCGCCTGCTCTTGTGCGGCATTCCCCATGCCTACCAGCACGCCTGCCCGCCCCGCCGCCGACCTGCCCGCCCCGTTCCGCCAGTATGATACTGGCGGGTTCTACGACGAGATGCTGGAGACCAACGGCCAAGTGCGACCGCACTACCAGCATTTTCTCAAGCATTTCGGTGCGGTCACGCCCGAGGAATTCGCCGCCAAGCGCAGTGCCGTAGACCTGTCTTTTCTCCGCCAAGGCGTCACCTTCAATGTCTACGGCGACTCGAAGGGCGCGGAGCGTATCTTCCCCTTTGACTTGGTGCCCCGCATTATCCCCGCCCACGAATGGGAGCACCTCGAGGCCGGCCTCGTGCAGCGCATCACCGCGCTCAACCTGTTTCTCCACGACATCTACCACGAGCAGAACATCATCAAGGATGGCACCATCCCCGCCCACTATGTGATGTCGGCGAAACATTTCCGCCGCGAGTTCATGAACGTGAATGTGCCGCGCGATATCTACATCCACGTCTGCGGCACCGACATCATCCGCGACGACAAGGGCCAGTATCTCGTCCTGGAGGACAACGCCCGCTGTCCCTCCGGCGTCAGCTACGTGCTGGAAAACCGTCGTGCCCTCAAGCGCACCTTTCCCGCGATCTTCGAGGCCGGCGGCGTGCGTCCCGTGGAGAATTATTCGCAGGAGTTGCTCAAGGTGCTCCAGCACACCGCCCCGGCCGGCGTTGCCGAGCCAACCGTCGTGCTGCTCACGCCCGGCGTCTACAACTCCGCCTACTTCGAGCACACCTACCTCGCCCGGCAGATGGGCATCGAGATCGTCGAGGGCCGCGACCTGCTCGTGCGCGACCAGCACGTGTTCATGCGCACCACCAAGGGCCTGCAACCCGTTCACGTCATCTACCGGCGCATCGACGACGACTTCCTCGACCCGACGGTCTTCCGCAAGGACTCCGCCCTCGGCGTGCCCGGTCTCGTCAACGCCTACCGCGCCGGCAACGTCTCGCTCGCCAACTCCATCGGCACCGGCGTGGCCGACGACAAGGTCATGTATTATTTCGTCCCGCGCATCATCAAATACTACCTCGACCAGGAGCCGCTGCTGCCCAACGTGCAAACCTACCTCGCCAGCGAGGATGCCGACAAAAAATATATGCTCGAAAATCTCGACAAGCTCGTCGTCAAGGCCGCCAACGAAGCCGGCGGCTACGGCATGCTCATGGGCCCGCACGCCACCAAGGCCGAGCGCGAGGACTTCCGGAAGCGCATCGAGGCCGATCCGCGCAACTACATCGGCCAGCCCATGATCTCCCTCTCGCGCCACCCCACCTACTGCGAGGGCGAGGGCTTCGCCGGCCGCCATATCGACCTGCGCCCCTTTATCCTCTACGGCGAGAAAACCACCATCATCCCCGGCGGCCTCACCCG
Organism: Lacunisphaera sp.; assembly: GCA_023269445.1. Lineage (GTDB taxonomy): Bacteria > Verrucomicrobiota > Verrucomicrobiia > Opitutales > Opitutaceae > Lacunisphaera. The sequence goes on along the minus strand of JAHFTH010000028.1, from coordinate 16,598 downwards.
CGTCGCGCTCCGCAAGGGTTCCCTCGTCGTCAACTCCTCCCAGGGCGGCGGCAGCAAGGAATCCTGGGTCCTCTACGGTAACAAATAATCCCCGCCATGCTGAGCCGTGTCGCCAATTCCCTCTACTGGATGAGCCGCTACATCGAGCGTGCCGAAAGCATCGCGCGCCTCGTGGACGTGAACCTCCAGATGCTCCTCGATTTCCGCAACCTCGACGACGCCACGCTGAACGCCCACTGGATGCCCGTCGTCCAGAGCTCCGGCGACGAAGAGCTGTTCCGGAAACTCTATCCCCGCACCACCGGCCAGAACGTCACCGAGTTCATGGTCTTCAACCCCGCCAACAACAACTCCATCGTCTCCTCGATCGGTCAGGCCCGCGAGAACGCCCGCATGGTGCGCGACCAGATTACCACCGAGCTCTGGGAGGAGATCAACCGGCTCTACCTCTTCCTCCACTCCCCCCGCGCCACCAAACTGTGGCGCGAAAGTCCGTCGGATTTCTTCCAGACGATCCGCAACGGCTCGCTGCTCCTCCAGGGTCTGACCGACGCCACCATCGTCCGCAACGAGGGCTGGTTCTTCATCCAGTGCGGCCGCTACCTCGAACGCGCCGACAAGACCTCGCGCATCCTCGACGTGCGCCACGCCTCCCTCCCCGCGCACGGTGCCCCCGCCGATCCCAGCCAAGCCGACGCCCTCGGCTGGTCCGCCGTGCTCCGCTCCTGCAGCGCGTGGGATGCCTACAAGGCCCTGAACGGCGCGGAAATCCAGCCGGCCCTCGTCGCCGAGTTCCTCCTCCTCTCCGATGATTTTCCCCGCTCGGTGCGCTTCGCCGTGCGCCACCTCAACACGGCCCTTCGCCGCATCTCCGGGGTGCACGAGGGCCGCTTCAGCAACGAGGGCGAGAAACTCGCCGGCCGGCTCCTCGCCGAGCTCCAGTTCAGCACGGCGGAAGACATCTTTGAGATCGGCCTGCATAACTATATTGACGTGCTGCAAGGCAAGCTCAACGCCATCGGCGAAGCCCTCTTCCAAGCCTACATCTTCCAACCCTTCCAAACCCCCGACGACAACGAGCTCCGCCAGCAGGAGGAACAGCAACAGCAGGCCGGCCCCCAGGCCGGCTTGCGGTGAGCCTGTGAGTCCCCGCTCCGCCCGCCCGCTGCCGCCCGCATGAAACTCCACGTCCTTCACCGCACCCGCTTCAAATACGCGACCAGTGTTCATGAAAGCTTCAACGAGGTCCGGCTCCAGCCCGTCAGCACCGGCCCGCAGGTCTGCCACAGCTTCGTGCTCAAGGTGCTGCCCTCCGCACGGCTGAGGCACTATCTGGATTTTCATCTCAACTGTGTCCACCTCTTCGAGGTCAACCAGCCGCACACCGAGCTGATCGTCGAGGCCAACTCGATTGTCACCACCGGCGGCGTGCCGGTGCTCCCCGCCGAGGCCGCGCCCGCCCCCCTCGACCGGATCGGCGAATGCGCCCGGTTGGAGCGCTGCTACGATTTTCTGCAATCGAGCACCTACATCGAGATTAACGTGGATCTGTGGCGGCTCGCGCTCGACGCCACCGAGGGCCAGACCGACGCCTGGCAGGCTGCTCAGGCGATCATGCGCCATATCCACCGGGAATTTCGCTATCAGCCCGCTGTCACCCACGCGCACACCCACATGCGCGAAGTGCTCGCGACCCGCACGGGAGTCTGCCAGGATTTTGCCCATGTGATGATCGGCCTGTGTCGCGCGTTGAAAATCCCCGCCCGCTACGTCAGCGGCTACCTCTACAACGGCCCGGCCGATCAATTAAAAGGCGCGCAGGCCAGCCACGCTTGGGTCGAGGTCTACGTGCTGGGCCACGGCTGGTGCGGGCTAGATCCCACCAACAACTGCCTCGTGCAGGGCCACCACGTGAAGGTGGCCACCGGCCGCGACTTCGCCGACGTCTCTCCGGTCAAGGGCACCTACCGCGGCACCGCCAAACGCGAGCTGTCAGTCGACGTGCTCGTCTCGCGGCTGGAAGAAAGCGCGGCCGTAGCGACCGCGACTGTAGCGGCGCAACACGGAGTGTGAGAGAGCTCAGAGGTGGAGCGCGTTGCGTTCAACACGCTTCGTGTGCGCCTCCCGAACAGCGCCTTGGTTGAGCTACTTCTAGGCCGCCTTCGTCTCGGCCAACTCGCGCTGGCCGACCGCGGCCGGGCGTGTCTTAGCCGCCGGCTCGTGGTGTTGGATCGTTTGTTGGGCGGGAGATTCGCCGTTGGCCTTGGCCGGATGCGACTGTTCCCCGCCCAACACCACACCTCGTAGGTCCTGCACGGCCGCGCGAAAGGCGGCGGACCGATCCTCCAATTCCTGCGCCCGCGATGCCGTATCCTCGGCGGCGGTGGCATTTTGCTGGGTGACCCGGTCAATTTGGTGAATGGCTTCGGCGATCTGCCCGATCCCGGTGGTCTGTTGTTGCGAGGCGCTGCTGATGGCATCGACCAGCCTTTCCACATCACGCGCCTTGGAGAGGATGCTTTCCAGCGTCTGGGCCACCTGCAGGGTGATTTCGGTGCTGCTGGCGGTGCGGGTGCTGGCTGCGTTGATCTTGGCCGTAGTCTCCCGGGCCGCTTGGGCGCTGCGTTGGGCGAGCGTGCGCACCTCCTCCGCCACCACGGCGAAGCCGGCGCCGGCCTCGCCGGCGCGGGCCGCCTCGATGGCCGCGTTCAAGGCGAGGATGTTGGTCTGGAAGGCGATTTCGTCGATCGTCCGGATGATGCGCGTCACGTCATCGCTGGAGGTGCGGAGCGCCACCATCGCCTCGCTGAGGTGCTTCATCTGGTCCGCACCCTGCTCGGCCGAGGCGCGGGTTTCATTGGCGGATTGCTGGGCGCACCGGGCGTTCTCCGCATTGCTCTTGGTCATGCTGGAGATCTCCTCGAGGGTCGCACTCGTCTCCTCCAGCGCCGTGGCCTGGTTGGTGGAGCCATCCGCCACTGTCGCGCACGAATGGCGGACCGCCGTGGCATCGGCCACCGAGCGCGCGGAATTCTCCAGCAATACTTCCGTGATCCGGGCAATCGGTCGGCTGATGTTCCGGCAGAGGCCGTGAGTCAGCCAGAGGATGAACAAAATGCCGCCGGCCAGACTCAGGCTGGTCCAAAGGCGCCGGTCTTGCGCTGCCTGCTCCGCGGCGGCACAGGTCAGGGTAAAATCCTCCCGCAGCTGCATGATTTCCTTAGTCAGGTCGTTGTTCAGAAACCGCCAGCTTGGCTGCCATTCATCCTCCCCGGCGATGGGCGGGGGGGTGTTGTTCAGCAGAGCATCGGAATGGGCGCGCAGCAGATCCACGACACTGCGCCAAAGGGGTGATTGGTGCACCGCCAGCAGGTGTTGGCGAACCTCGCCCTGGCTGAGGGCAATGACATCGGCCCAATGCCTTTCCGCCTGATCGGCCCCCTGCCGTAGGGCCAGCGCTTCGGCCGGACTGAATTTGCGGTCACTCTTCGCCGCCCGCAGCTGATGATAATAAAAGATTGTCCCGCCGACATCCGTCGCCGCTTTGCGGGCGAGAATGAGTTTGGGCAGCACGACGAGCTTGCGCACAATGCCATCATGGTGACTGGCGTCCACCAGCAGCGGGAGCACCAGGCTGATGTCGTCCCGAAATCTACGGTAGCGCTCCATGATGCCGACCCCGGCCGATTCATCCACCTGGGCATACACCTCCTGCCGCAGATCCGGCAGATCCTTGATGTGCTGGTCGATGAGGCCAACGGCTGACTGTAGTGGGGCGGAAAGTTCGCGGGAATCAATGGCCGCCCGCAACTGCTGATAATCAGTCACCGCCAGATCGGTTTCCTTGCGCCATTGGTCCTGCTTGGCCCGTTCGCTCTTCCGTAATTCGTCGGTCGCCTGCCAGGTCGGCTTGAAGAAATACCAGTTGGTGGACTCGGTATCGAGGTGGGTCTCCAGCTCACCGAGCTTCCACACCAGCCGGGCCAGCTGGCCGAGGTTTCTCATCTCCACCAAATCCTGATGCGCCCGCCACGCCATGTAGGCGCCAGGCACCAAGCCACCCAGCAATGGCAGCAAGACCAGGAGCAGGACTCGCCGCTCCAGATTGAGTCCACGGATCAACATCAAGGCTCTTATCGGCCCGAAGTTCCCGTGGCTGAATAATTACCTGTCCAGAAAACGCCTGAACCGGACAAAGGATTGGCCCAAACGGCTACCTGTCAGCGGGCCAGCCACGGCGACCGGCCGTCAAATCTTCGTCTTAAAGTAGGCGATGGTCCTCTTGAGACCCTCCGCCAACGGAACCTTCGGCTCCCACTTGAGGAATTTCTTCGCCAGCGTGATGTCGGGCCGACGCTGCTTGGGGTCGTCGGCGGGCAGCGGCTTGTGGACGATCTTGGACTTGCTCTTGGTTTGTTTGAGCACCTGTTCGGCCAACTCGAGCATGGTGAACTCGCCCGGATTGCCGAGGTTCACGGGCCCGACCGTGGCGGTCTGGTTCATGAGGCGGACGAAGCCCTCGATCAAATCGTCCACATAGCAGAACGAGCGGGTCTGCTGGCCGTCGCCATAAACGGTGATGTTCTCACCCTTGAGAGCCTGCACAATGAAGTTGGAGACGACGCGACCATCGTTCGGATGCATGCGCGGGCCATAGGTGTTGAAGATGCGGACGACCCGGATATCCACCTTGTTTTCGCGATGATAGTCGAAGAAGAGCGTCTCGGCGACGCGCTTGCCCTCGTCATAGCACGAGCGGCGACCGATGGGATTGACGTTGCCCCAGTAGCTCTCGGGCTGCGGGTGGACACTCGGGTCACCATAAACTTCCGAAGTGCTGGCCTGAAACACGCGGGCCTTGATCCGCTTGGCAAGACCGAGACAGTTAATCGCGCCCATCACCGACGTCTTCGTGGTCTTGATGGGGTTGTATTGGTAGTGCGGTGGCGAGGCCGGACACGCGAGATTGTAGATCTGCTCGACCTCATACTTGAACGGATCGATCACATCGTGGCGGACAAACTCAAAACTGGGATGCGCGGCCAGATGCGCGATGTTGGCCTTGGAACCCGTGAAGAGATTGTCGAGGCACACGACCTCGTGGCCCTGCGCAAGCAGCTTGTCGCACAGGTGACTGCCTAGAAACCCCGCCCCGCCGGTAACAAGAATGCGCATGGGATGGGTCTAGGTAATTGCCCCCGGGCTAGCCAGCAAAACTTGCAGTTGGATCAACACGTTCGCCGGCTTCGTAGCGCTCGATCCAAGCGCGGTGCCACGTCGCGTAGTCGCCGGCCTCGATGTGCGCCCGCGCCTGCGCGACGAGATCGAGGTAGAAATGGACGTTGTGCAGCGTCAGCAACGTGCACGCGAGAATCTCGTTGGCCATGACGAGATGCCGCAGGTAGGCGCGGGAGAAATTCCGGCAGGTGTAATTGTCGAGGCCCGCCACCAACGGCTCCGGGGCGGTGCGGTAACGCTCGTTGCGCAGGTTGATCAACCCATCGGGCGTGAAGGCCGCCCCGTTGCGCGCCACGCGGGTCGGGTGCACGCAGTCGAACATGTCCACGCCGAGCGCGATCATCTTCAGTATCTGTGGCGGCGTGCCGAGGCCCATCGTGTAGCGCGGCTTGTGCACCGGCAAATACGGCGTCGTCGCGCCCACCTGCTTGAGCATCTCGGGCTCGGGCTCGCCCACACTCACGCCACCGACCGCATAGCCGGGAAAATCCAGCGCGGCGAGCGACTCGGCCGCCTCGCGCCGCAGGTCGTCGAAGGTCGAGCCCTGCACGATGGCAAACACGTGATGCCCGCTCGCGAGGAATCCGTTGTCGGTCGCGATCTGCTTGCACTGTCCCGCCCACCGGTAACTGCGGTCCACGGCCTGGCGGCATTCCTCGCGCGTGCACGGCCACGGCGGGCACTCGTCGATGACCATCGCGATGTCGGACCCGAGGTTGGCTTGGATGGTCATCACCTCGCGCGGGCCGAGAAAAAGTTTTGCGCCATCAAGGTGCGACGAGAAAGCGATGCCGTCTTCCTTGATATCCCGCAGCTTCGCCAAACTGAAAACCTGGAACCCGCCGCTGTCGGTCAGGATCGGGCCGTCCCAGCCCATGAACTTGTGCAAGCCGCCCAGATCGCGCACGAGCTCCGACCCCGGCCGGAGGTTCAGGTGGTAGGTGTTGCCGAGGATGATCTGTGCGCCGGTCTCCTTGATTTGCGCGGGTGTCAGCGCCTTCACTGTGCCCTGCGTGCCGACCGGCATGAAGATCGGCGTCTCGATCGCACCGTGCAGCGTCTGCAGCCGTCCACGCCGGGCGGCCGTGGCAGTATCCGTCTTAATCAGCTGAAAAGTGTCACTCATTCACTCCTGCCAACCTGTCCGCAGACTTGACCCCCTGTCAATTGCCGGCTACCTTCGCCGTAAGTGCTGCTAGTCATCGACAACTACGATTCGTTCACCTTCAACCTGGTCCAATATTTCGGCCAGCTGGGCGTGAGCATGCGTGTTTTCCGGAACGACGAGCTGACTCCCGCCGAGGCCGAGCGCCTCAACCCCTCCCGCATTTTGATTTCCCCGGGTCCCTGCACCCCCTCCGACGCCGGCGTGAGCCTCGACATCATCAAGACTTTTGCCGGCAAGAAACCCGTGCTCGGCGTCTGTCTCGGGCACCAATCCATCGGCCAGATCTTCGGCGGCAAGGTCATCCGCGCTCCGCGCCAGATGCACGGCAAGCTCTCGCCGATCAAGCACACCGGCCGCGGCATATTCCGCGACCTGCCCTCCCCCTTCACCGCCACGCGCTACCACTCCCTGCTCGTGGAACGCTCCAGCCTGCCCGACTGCCTCGAGATCACGGCCGAAACCGCCGAGGGCGAGATCATGGGCCTCCAGCACAAACAGTTTTCCGTCCACGGTGTCCAGTTTCACCCCGAATCCATCGCCACCGAAGGCGGCATGAAGATTCTCCAAAACTTCCTCGCTCTTAACTGATCCGCCATGCGTTGCCCCAAGTGCACTTCCATTGAAGACAAGGTGATCGACTCGCGCATCGCCCGCGACGGCAATTCCATCCGCCGCCGCCGCGAATGCCTCGAGTGCAATCACCGCTACACCACCAACGAGGAGTTCGTCCGCGACACCCTCGTCGTCGTCAAGCGCGACGGCCGCCAGGAACCCTTTCTGCGCGAGAAACTCATCGGTGCCGTCCGCGCCGCCTGCCACAAGCGCCCGATCGACTCCGAGCAGATCTCCATGCTCGTCGAGGATGTCATCGACGCCGTCGAGGCCCGCTACGACAGCCAGGTGCCCACCCAGGCCATCGGCGAGCACGTCATGCAACGCCTCCGCAAGATGGACCAGGTCGCCTACGTCCGCTTCGCCTCCGTCTACAAGGAATTCCGCGACGTCTCCGAGTTCGTCCACGAAATCAGCAGCCTTGCCCCCGGCGGCCACGGCGCTACACCGAAGCACAAGAAATGACGCGCTCCCCCCAACTGCGCCGGCTGCACTTCCTCAACGCCCTCTTCGCCCCGCTCACCGGGCACGACCTCTATCTGGCGCAACAGATCGACGACGCCATCGCCACCAGTATCGGCGAGGCCGAGCAACGCGCCCCCAACGATCCGGCCTTTGTCGCCGCCGCCGCGAAACTCTTCGAGCGGCTCTGTGGCTCACAACCGCAGCATGGGTTTTTCCACTGGGATGCCAATGCCGAGGAAACCGGCGCCGCACCGCTGTTTGCCCGCGCCGGCGTCATGCAGGGACTCAAAAGCCTCGCCACTTATCCCGAGTCCACGCTGCTCGTCACCAATCTCCGCGCCGCGCACTGCCCGACCGACAAGCGCTGGACCGCGCGCCGCCGCCGCGATTACGACGACTCCCTCTCGCTCATCCGCGGACTCGCCGCCGCCCGCTCCCGTCGCAGTGCCAGCCTAAATCTGTTGTTTCTTTAATGGAGGGCCCGGCTCCCGCCGGGCCGCGGCCCACGGGGACGTGGGCCCTCCAGCCAACCCCATGAAGACACTTTTCCAAAAGATCCTCGACCGTGAGATTCCCACCAAGCTCGCGCACGAGGACGAGCTCTGCATCGCCATCCACGACATCAACCCGCAGGCCCCGGTGCATGTGCTGGTGATCCCGAAGAAACCCATCGTCCGGGTCGCCGAGGCCACGGCCGCCGACCAGGCCCTGCTCGGCCATTTGCTGCTCACCGCCGCCGCCCTCGCCAAAAAACTCGGTGTCGCCGAATCGGGTTACCGCATCGTCATCAACAACGGTCGCGACGGCGGCGAAACCGTGCCTCATCTCCACGTCCACCTGCTCGGCCAACGCCCCTTGGGGTGGCCCCCGGGTTGAAACCAAGGCGGAACAACCACCGTCTCACCCAGTCTAGAAACAGACCTATAATACCATGAATAAATATCGTCAGACCATTTCACTGTGCGCGGGCACCACCTTGCTCGTCAGCACTTTATTCACCTCCGGCTGCGCCACGGACGGTTCCAATACCGAGCGCCGCGCCATCCGTGGTGCCGTCGCCGGTGCCATCATCGGCACCATTATCGGCCACCAATCCGGTGAAGACGGGAAAGGCGCGGCCACTGGCGCCGCCGCCGGTGCCATCATCGGTGGCATTTCGGGCAACCGGGAAGATCGCCGCGTGTCCGAAATCCAATACGAGCGCCGCGTCGCCGAAGAAACCGCGGCCCGCGAGCGGGCGGAGGAAAATGCGCAGCGCCAGCACAACATCGCCGTCGGCAAGAGCGTCGAGGATCAGGAAATTCTTGCGGCGCGCCAGCGCGCCGAGGCCGCCGAGGCCGAGGTCGCCCGTCTGCGCGCCGAGGAAGACGCCGCCCTCAAGAAAGCCAAGCAGACGGAAGATTATAAGGCCCGCGAAGCCGCCGCCAAAGCCGAGGCCGAGCGCATCCGCCTCGGCAAGTAATCAGGGTCATCCGCCCTCACCAAGCTCCAGCCTGAATGCTGGGGCTTTTTTATGCCCGGCCGTTGTGAGTCGGTTTGTTGTAGGTCGGGGTTTATCCCCGACATGTCGGGGATAAACCCCGACCTACAACAACCGCATCCAGTCCAACAAGCAGAGCTGACCCACCACCCGTCCGTCGCTCAGCTCCGCGCCTCGAAGGTCCCGTCCGCGCGCTTCGATACCAGCTTCTTCAGCTCGAGCATCATCAGCGCGGCGGAAATTTCATGCGCCGCCAAGCCGGTGGCACTGGCGACCGCGTCGATGCTCAGTGTCGATCCGCCCTTCAAGCAGTCGAACACCCGGCGCTCCTGGGCGTCGAGCTGCGGTAGCAATTGCTCCAGCACGCTGGGCTCGCCTTCCGTCTCAATCGCCTTGGGCCGCAACCCATCGAGGTAATTCAGCTCGCTCAGGATATCGTCCACGCTGGTCAGCAGGGTTGCGCCGTCGCGGATGAGTTGGTGACACCCGTGGCTGGTTGTCTGGTCAATGCGACCCGGCACCGCGAAAATCAGCCGGCCCTGCTCCCCGGCGAACCGCGCCGTGATCATCGCCCCACCCTTCACATCGCTTTCGACCACGACCACGCCTTCGCAGATGCCCGAGACCACCCGGTTGCGCATGGGAAAACTCTGCTTGTCCGCCTTCCGGCCAAAGGGAAATTCCGACAACACCGCGCCTGTCTCGGCGATGCGCCGGTAGAGATCGAGGTTCTCCGGCGGATAGACGATATCGATGCCGCAACCGAGCACGGCGGCCGTCTTACCGCCGACCGACAGCGCGCCCTCGTGCGCCGCCGTATCGATGCCGCGGGCCAGCCCGCTCACAACACAGAAGCCCATCTGCGCCAGCTCAGCCCCGAGCTTCTTCGCCACGGACTGCCCGTAGAGGGTCGTGCGCCGGCTGCCGACGACCGCGATACAGGGCTGATTGAAAAGATAGCTGCCCTTCCGATAAAGCCCGATGGGGGGATCATGGATTTCCTTCAGCATTTTTGGATAACCCTCGTCGCGCGCTGTGATGAACACCGCCCCGGCCTGCGCCAGCCGTTCCTCCTCGCGGGGCAGATCGAAATGCGTGCGCCAGTTCAGCAGCGCCGCGCTCGTCTCGGGACCGACCCCGCGCACGGATTCGAGCCGGCGCTTGTCCGCCGTGAGAATATCGCGCGGATCGCCGCCGAGCTCCTGCAGCAGCCGGTTGAGCGTGATGGGCCCGATGTTGGGCAGATCGTTCAAAATCATGAACGCCTGCCGCTCGGTCAGTGTGTCTGCCATATCTAGGGGATGAGCGCTGGCCCGAGCTGCTCGAAGATTTCCGAAATCTCTACGGCGACCTGCCCCCGGGCGCGAGCCAGTAAATCAGCTGCTCGCCCGTGCCACACCACCCCGCGACACGCGGCCAACACGAGATCATCCGGCTTCTGCGCCAGCAGGCCGCCGACCAGCCCGGCGAGGATATCCCCGCTGCCGCCGCGGGCCAGCACGGGGCCGCCAAACGGGGAATAGTAAGTAGGGCCGGTCTCCGACCGGCCGCAAGCGACGACCACGCGAGTCAGCGGGCCTTTGAGCACCCCGACAATTTCGGTGCCGGGTAAATCCCCTGTGGCCGGTCGCAGACCGGCCCTACCGCCGATACGCTCATACTCGCCGGCATGAGGGGTGCAGATGACCCGTTTGCCTTGGCAAGCAGCCACGATTTCCGGACGCAACGCATCGGCATCGAGCACCAGCGGAATGTTCGTAATACGAACAATGGCCTCGATGGTGCCCAGCACTTCCGGCTCGGCGCTCATACCCGGCCCCATGAGCATCGCTGTGGCGCGCGACAGGCGTTCTTGGATCAGGCCAACCGTCCTCTGAGCCAGTCCGCCCTTGGCCGTTTCCGGACAACCCACCCACATGGCCTCGGGATGACGCGCGGCGTAATCCGGCGCCAGCCGCTCGGGCACAAAGGCGGTCACTAGTCCGGCCCCGCTGCGCAAGGCCGCGCGCACGGCCAGCACCACCGCCCCGGGATAGCTGCGCGAGCCACCGATGACGAACAGGTGGCCGAACGTGCGCTTGTCGGTCTGCGTGGCGCGCAACTCCGCCAGCGGAGCCAGCACCTGCGTGGTCAGGATCCGCTCCTTGGTCTCCGAAATCGGGGCATGATCGAAAAATCCGAGATCGAGATAGCGCAATCGGCCGACGGAACTCGTCACACGTGGCAACAGCACCGGTTGCTTCACGATACCGGTCGCATAGGTGAAATCCGCCCGGAAGATCGTCATCGCATTCGTCTCGCCCACGCCGCTGGGCAGATCCACGGCCGCCCGGAGCTTGATGCCCACATGGGTGTTGATCTTAACGATAAGCGCGGCGGTGTCCGTATCCATCGGTGCCCGAAACTGAAAACCAAAGATTCCGTCCAAACACAGCGCGTAGGATTCGTCCGCTGCCAAAGCCGATGCGGCCGGAACGAGCTCCACTCGGCCCGGCGCGTCGCGCTTCAGCCAGTCCAGTGCCCGCCCGGCCAGTGGACGCAAGTCAGCCGCCCCAAAGCAGAGCACCACGACAGCTCGTGCGTCGGGCCGGCCCGCGAGAATCGTCCGCGCCGCCAGCAGCGCGTCACCGCCATTGTGGCCCTTGCCGGTAAGCACGAGCAACCGGGCCTTCGCCGGCAACCCGCCCACTTCCTTGAAATCCTCCAGAATGGACTCTGCCACCTTCTGCCCGGCCCGCTGCATGGCCGCCCACTCGGCCGCCTCACCTTGCAGCAAGCGTGTCTCCCACGTCTTCGCCTCAGCGCAGGAAAGGACAGGATGTGAATGAACAAGCATGGTGGAACTCAGCCAATGACATCAATCAGTGCTTCTTCTCAATATCGGGTGGCTGGAGTTTTAACTCTATGGGCGGTGGAGGCAGTGGATCAGGATGTGGTGCTTTGTCCGGCCCAAATTGATCTATAATTCCAAAGTGCGGCTTTTGCACAGGAATGATAGGCTTGGGCACTGAATCGGAATAATAGAAACGTATCGGACATTTCTCGTCCAAGTAATCTTCCAAGAAATAATCCGAATCATGTGGTTCGGCGATCTCCTTGAAGGAAACCCGCGCCCCATTCCGGGTGGCTTCGAAATAGTAGGAGTAGGTCTTCATCACCGGATGCCAGTAGGCGAAACGCGTCCGGCCATCCTTCCACTCGGCTTTATCCGCCCAGATCGCGAAAATCTCAGGCAAACCATCCCAGTCCGGATTGTCGGTCAGGCCCACGGCGTGGAGCTTGGACTCGGTCATCACCTGAGCAACCGGCGGGGTTGGCTTTGGTTTTCGCGGATAGAACTCGAAGACCAGCCAAGCGGCCAGGAGCAGCACTCCGATCAACGCAACCCGATTGGGTGAAACGCGCTGATTGACCGGCGCGCTCATAAATTAGCCGTGTTTCACCAAGGCGGCCACGGCCATGGCGTGGCTGTCGATGTGCGAGAGCGTGAGCCACACGTGCGTGGCGCCGACCTGCTGGAGGAGCGCCATGCCCTTGGCGTCGAGGCGCACGAGCGGTTCCTTGCGCGAGCCGTGATAGACGGAAACCGAGGTCCAGTCGAGGTGCTCGCCGATGCCGGTGGTGAAGGCCTTGGACACCGCCTCCTTGGCGGCCCAGCGCGCGGCATAGTGCTTGTGCGGGTATTTCAGGGAATTGCAGTAGGCCTGTTCTTCCTCGGTAAAGATGCGCTTGAGGAAACGCTCCCCGTGCTTGGTCAGCACGTGCTTGATGCGCTCGGTCTCGATGAGATCGCAGCCAAGGCCGATCAGGGTGCCGCCGGGCGGAAGGACGATGCTCATGGGATGAAGATATTGCCCGCGAAACACACGAAAAGACGCAAAAAGATACCCAAGCTCTGCGGGGTGAGGGCACCCCGCCCACAAGAACTGGATCCTTCTCTCCGCTCAGGATGACAGGCTTTCTTCATTTCGTGTATTTGGTGTGTTTCGCGGGCAGTAAAATCAGGGATTCATCAGCGACTTCATCGTGCGCACGGCCTCGGCGATGCCGGTGAAGAGGGCGCGGCTGATGATGCTGTGGCCGATGTTCAGTTCGTGGAGATGGGGAATGGTGCGGACCTCCGCGATGTTCACGTAGTTGATACCATGCCCGGCGTTGACCACAAGCCCGGCGGCGTGCGCCTGCTGCGCCCCGGCAACGAGCCGGGCAAACTCTCCCTTGCGACCGGCACGGTGGTAGGCGTTGGCGTAGGCGCCGGTGTGCAGTTCGATCCACGGGGCCTTCAGTTTCACCGACATCTCGATCTGGTCGGCATCGGGGTCGATGAAGTGACTCGTCTTGATGCCGGCGGCGTTCATGGCGTCGGTCACGCGGGCGACCTTGTCGCGGTGCTTCACCACGTCGAGGCCGCCCTCGGTCGTGATCTCTTCGCGGCTCTCGGGCACGAGGCACACGGAGTGCGGTTTTAGTTTCAGCGCCAGCGCCGTCATCGCCGGGGTGCAGGCCATCTCGAGGTTGAGGCGGGTGGACTTGGCGGCGGCCAAGCGAAGAACATCCTCTTCTTGGATGTGGCGACGGTCCTCGCGCAAATGGACGGTGATGCCGTCAGCCCCGGCTTTCTCGCAGAGGAACGCGAGGGTCACGGGATCGGGCTCGACGCTGCCGCCGTGCGTAGCACCAGCCGAGCGGTAGCGGGCTTGGCGCAGCGTGGCTGCATGGTCGATGTTGACGCCGAGGAGGATCATAAGGGGAAGGTTGACCATTAAGATGCGGGCATTTCTGCTTGGCAAAAGCGAAATGACCGAGCCGACCCATCCAGCACCCAAGCCAAAAGCGGAGAATCTGCTGCTCAACCTCGTCTGCAACGTCGCGTTGCCGACCGCCATCATGTCCTGGGGCAGCGGCACCCGTGCGCTAGGGCCCAAGTGGGGCCTGCTGGTGGCGCTGCTGTTCCCCTTGGGTTACGGCATCCACGATTTCATCCAACGGCGGCGGTTCAACTTCATCTCCGGTATCGGGTTTGTGAGCGTGCTGATCACCGGCGGATTCGGCCTGATGAAGCTGGATGGTTTCTGGTTCGCGGTGAAGGACGGTGCCCTGCCCGCCCTGATCGGCGTGGCGGTGCTGGCCTCCATGCGCGCCAAGGAGCCGCTGGTGCACGAGATGCTCTACAATCCGCAGGTCATCGACGTGGAGCGCGTGGACGCCGCGCTGACCACGCGGGGCACCCAAGCGGGTTTTGTGCAATTAATGCACGCGTCCAGCTACCTGATAGCCGCGGCGATGTTCCTGAGCGCGGTGCTGAACTACGGTTTTGCCCGCGCCATCATCACCAGTCCGGCCGGCACGGAGGCTTTCAACAAGGAGCTGGCCAAGATGCATTGGGTGAGCCTGCTGGGGCTCTCGATCCCGACCATGGCGATGATGTTCTACGCGCTGTGGCGACTGTTCAAAGGTATCACCGGGCTGACGGGACTGACGCTGGACGAAATCCTGCGACAGCCACCGGCGAAGAATGCGGAAACGCCGGCCCAGACTGGTGGAGGGCCCGTCTCCTGACGGGCCGCGGCCCACGGGGACGTGGGCCCTCCAAAAGGCAAAGGCGGGGCAACGACCCCGTCCTACAAAATACCTAGCTGCGCTTCGCGATCGTCACGTAGTCGCGCTTGACCACGCCAGTGTAAACCTGCCGGGGGCGGTAGATGCGGCCCTTGGGGTTGGAAGCGACTTCCTTCCAGTTGGCGATCCAGCCGGGGGTGCGGCCGATGGCAAACATGACGGTGAACATGTTGGTCGGGATGCCGAGGGCGCGGAAGATGATGCCCGAGTAGAAATCGACGTTGGGGTAGAGCTTGCGCGAGATGAAATAGTCGTCCTTGAGCGCGGCCTGCTCGAGGTTGTGGGCGATATCGAGCAGCGGGTCGGACTTGCCGAGTTTTTTCAGCACGACGTCACAGGCCTGGCCGATCACGCGGGCACGGGGATCAAAGTTGCGATAGACGGCATGGCCGAAACCCATGAGCCGGTTGCTCTTCGAGCCCCCCTTGGCTGCCTCGATGAAGCGCGTGCCGTCGTCGTGCTCGTCGTGGATGGACTGGAGCATGTTCATCACGGCGGTGTTGGCCCCGCCGTGCAACGGACCAGACAAGGCGTTGATGCCGGCGGAAAGCGATGTGAACAGGTTGGCCCCGCTGGAGCCGACCATGCGCACCGTGGAGGTGCTGCAATTCTGCTCGTGGTCGGTGTGCATCAGGAGGATGAGGTTCAGCGCCTTGGTCACTTCCGGGATCGCCACGTAGTCCTGATACGGCTCCGAGAACATCAGGTGGAGCAGGTTGTCGCAGAACGGCAGGTCCTTGGGATGCAGGAACGGCAGGCCGCGCGAGTGGCGGTAGATCATCGCCCCGATCGTGCGGATTTTCGAGATCGCCATGGCGGCGGCGAGGTCGAACTGCTGGAGGTCTTTCTCGAAATTATTCGTGGCGAGCTGGTGGTAATGCGCCGCCAGCGAGCCGACGATGGACGACAGCATGGCCATCGGCGGAGCATCCTTGGGGAAACCCTCGAACACCCGCTGCATCTGCGTTTCTATGGCGGAGTTTGCCCGCAGGAGGTCGCTGAAAGTCTTCCACTGTTTCGCCGTGGGCAGCTCGCCGTAAATCACCAGATAAGCCGTCTCGATGAAATTACTGTGCTCGGCCAGTTGCTCGATCGGATAACCCCGGTGGCGGAGGATGCCGTTGTCGCCGTCGAGGAAGGTCACCTGGCTCTCGCACGAACCGGTGTTGCCGTAGCCCTGATCGTAGAAAATGTAACCGGTGTCCTTGCGCAGGTTGCGGACGTCGACCGCCTTCTCCCCCTCGCTGCCGATCATCACGGGATAGGGGAACTCTTTGCCGTCAATCTTGATGGAAGCGTCGTTGGGCATGGTGGGGTGATCGCTAACAGAGCAGAAATCGGGCCTGTTGCAAAGCAAAGCCGAGGTCGACGAACGCAACCTGCCAGTCATTAGGGCGGCCCATTCCCGCTGGTAGAAAATGTGTCGGGTGGCTGACCCGGTCGGCCCCGACTACAGGGAGGGAACCGCGAAAGCCTCGGCAGGGAACCGCTCGTTCACCGTCACTTTGTCGAAGGAAATGGCGGTGACTTTGCCGTCGGCCGTCTGGTTGAGCACCTTCCGGGGAAACCGGATGCCGCTGACGTTCATCTCACCCTCTTCGCGAATCTCGCCGCCATTCTCGATCTCGGTCTTGACCAGCCGACCGGTGGCTTTTTCAAAGGTGCGGAGGAAAACCATGCCGTTGCTGTGGGTGAAGGAGAGTTTCACGCAAGCCGTGCCTTCCGCCCTGACATCACCCAGCAGGCGCACCTGGCGGGAATCCTGATCCTGGTTCGAATAGAAACTGAGGTTCTCGATGGTGGTGGCCCGCAGTCGCTTGATGCCGGTGGAATCGAGCAAGGAAATACGCGACGCGCCCGGCTTGGTCCGATCACTCACCCGCTCCCAAGCGTCATAGCCATCCAGCGTGGTGGTGCGCTCCATCCTTTCGGACCGGAGGATCTGGCGCTGCTGCATGGGCTTTTGGAAAACGATGTCGATGGCGAGGCGGATCGGGCGGTCGATCATCGTGCCGG
>JAHFTH010000027.1:7853-20242 GCA_023269445.1 Lacunisphaera sp. | reverse complement strand
ATCGTCGAGGTGCGGACGAGCACCGACGATATAGATCTTCGTTTCCTCGAAGTCGGAGAGCAGGGCGAGCGGCACGCCGCGAGCAAAGGCATCTCGCTTGGCTTGGAAGATGTGGCGATCGTGGAGAACCTCGGCGGGCTTCTTGGCCTCACAGGTGAAGCGCTCGACGCGGGCGAGCCGGAAGACGTAATCGGCGCGGGTCTGCCGGCCCGACATCTGTGTGCGCACCTCGATATCAACCTCGCGTTCGGTGTGAATCAGGTTCTTCCGATTGCCCACGTCCCAACCGAGAGCGGAGAAGAACTGGTCGAGGAAGTCAGCCCGCAGCGTCTGCTCGTTGTAGTCGGACGCCGTGAAGGTCGGATGCTGGCTGTCGAATCGGGCGACGAGGCGAGCCAGTTCGGCTTGGAAGGACTCGAAGGTCGCGGGGGTTTCGGTGGGCGCCATGAAGGTGTGCTGCGAAACCTGCCGGCCGGCCCTGAAAATGCCAAGCGGTTTAGCGGGAAATTTGTCGCCCGACCGCAACTGGATTCGGGACAGGAGGCCCCAAGGCACAACTACCTGCAACTTTGGGCCGGGTTGCCGTGTGATGATGACACCGGCCATCGGGCCCATTTCCAACCTCAACCCGTTATCCTATGAAATCCCTCCGTTTGCTTGTTGCCGCCGCTGGCTTTGCCACGGTGTTGTCTGTTGCTGCTTTCGCCGCCGAATCCGAGCCCGGCTATATCGATGTCGGCCAGCTCATGGCCTCCGCCAAGGGCAAATTCGTCGAGGTCAATCTTTCGACCGGTATGCTGAAATTCGCCGCCAAGCTGGCCGCCCGGCAGGAGCCCGAGGCCGCCGAGCTCATCGGCAATCTCAAGCAGATCCGCGTCAACGTCGTGAGCCTTGATGACTCCAACCGCAAGGACACGATCGCGCAGATCGAGTCCATCCGCGGCAAGCTGGAGAAGCAGGGCTGGACCCAGATGGTCACGGTCCGCGAGCAGGATGGTGGCGACAACGTGGACATCCACATCAAGCAACGCGGTGATGACATCATCGAGGGTTTGGTCGTCACGGTCATCGACGGCAAGGGTGAGGCCGTCTTCGTCAACATCGTCGGCAGCATCAACGCCGACCAGATCGCCAAGCTCGCCGAGAATCTGAATATCGAACCGCTCAAGCACCTGCGCGTGAAAATCAAGAAATCGAAGAGCAACGACGACGGAGCCTGAAAACCGAATCTCTGAATGTGGGAGCGGCTTTACGCCGCGACTGAAGATACGCGAATCCAAGAGTCGGGACGTAAAGCCCCTCCCACACTCGAACTATAACTCAAAATCACCATGAACCCTGCCACGCCACCCGCATCCCCAGCGCGCCGTCATGTCGGCCGGTGGATCGCGCTCGGACTCGTGCTGTTACTGTCTCCTTTCGTTGTGCTCGGAGTCGGGGCTATATCGATGCTGACGCTCGATAGTGACGCCGCCGTCCTGCGCCGGGAGGTCATGGCCGCCACGGATGCGAACTGGCATACGAAGGTGCAGCTGGACATCGGTGGAATCACTCTTGGGGCGGTGCGCACCGGGCTGCGGTTCGTTCACCACGAACACATGGACGAGGCGCGGCTGGCTTTGCACGCCGTGCGCAGCGCCAGTGTCGGGGTGTATGAACGTGATTCCAACGAGGCAGGCTGGTCGCGCGCACAACTGTTCACCCGGACGGACGAGATGATGAAGCAGCGCGGCTGGACCCGGTTGGTCGGTGTCGCCGATGGCCGGGAAACCGTGCTGATCTACACTTCCGATGTCTCGGGCACGGACAGCCGGATCGGCCTTTGTCTGGCGGTCGTGGATGGCCAGGAGTTGGTGGTGGTCTCGACCAAGGTCGACGCCGGGGTCTTGGCAGAGTTGGCTGCGAAGCATATGCCGAAGGACGGGCTGCGGGAGAAACTGAGGACGGTGAAACTGAATTTCTGATCGGGATAATACTCTCTGTGCCTGTCATTCTGAGTGTAGCGAAGAATCCATCTGGATCCTTCACTGCGTTCAGGATGACACGCTGTTGAATATTGGAGCAGGTCATGTCATCCGTGGCCCATGTCCGGCCTTCCTCTCATTGTGCATCTCGACGCGGACGCGTTCTTCGTGTCGTGCGAGTTGTCGATGAACCCGCACCTCCGCGGCACCAAGTGCGCGGTCGGCGGACGCGAGCGCGGCATCATCTCCTCGGCCAGCTATGAGGCACGGGCCTGTGGCGTCTACACGCCGATGTCGACGGCGCAGGCGCTCAAGGTCTGTCCGGATTTGATTTTGCTGCCGCACACCTCAGGCATCTACAGCAAGAAGTCGCGCGAGATGTTCGACCTGTGCGAGACGCTTACGCCCATCGTGCAGCGCAACTCGGTGGACGAGGGCTACCTCGATCTCGGGTCCTGTGGCTTCAAGACCGTCGTGGAAATCGAGCGCCGGGTGCGCGCCTTGCAGCAACGGATCTGGGATGACTTGCAGATCCCGACCTCGTTTGGCATCGCGGCCAACAAGCTGGTCTCCGCCATCGCCAGCAAGGCGAACAAGCCGAAGGGATTTACTATCGTGCTGCCGGGCGGCGAGGCGGCATTTCTGGCCCCGCTGAAGATCAGCGTGATCCCCGGCGTGGGCAAAAAGACCGAGGAGCGACTGGCGACGGCGGGCATCAGGCTGGTGAGTGATGTGCTAACCCGGAGTGAGGCGGAGTTGAAGACACTGTTTGGCAGCGGCTGGGAGGAAATGCTGGCCACGGCGCGCGGCGAAGACGACCGGCTGGTGCACACCGAGCACGAAGACGCGAAGAGCTATTCGACCCAGGAGACTTTTGCCCAGGACATCGGCGACTTCGCCGAGATCGAACGGATCGCCAAGCGGATGATCGATGAACTGATGCCCGCCATCCGGGCCGACGGGAAGCGGGTGAAGACGATGACCGTCAAGGTGCGCTATCCCGGCATGGAGAACAGCACGACCGGGCAGAGTCTCGCGGAGGCGAAGGATCTTGAGGCGCCGTTTTATACGCTGGTCGGGCCGTTGCTCCGGGCCGCGTGGACCCAGCGCCGTCCGCTGCGATTGGTGAGCGTGCGATTTTCCAACGTGGAGGAGAAGGGGGCGCAGTTGGAGATGTTCGGGCAGACGGACGAAAAGAAACGCCGTCTGGCCGCCGTATTGGACAAGCTCAACAACCAGGGCAAGAAGGGCGTCGTCCGCCACGGGCATCAGTTGGGATCAGGAACAACCACAGATGAACACGGATAGACACAGATTCGGAGTTTAAACGCGGAGGACGCAAAGAGCGCGGAGGTTGGGGCAGGTCTTGGGCTGACTCCGCGTCCTCTGTGCCCTCCGCGTTTATTCCAAGTCGGCTGAATTCCGTAGTGGGTCAGTTTGATTTTTTGTAGGTCGGGGTTTATCCCCGACCTACACCAAACTGACCCACTACCCTGAGTTCTGGCTTGTAGCTATCTGTGTGAATCTGCGTTCATCTGTGGTTCATGAGTCTTTCCGAAATCGAACAACGCATCACTGCGGCGAAACTGGCCGTGCTCGCCGAGACGGAGCTCCTGCACCGGGAATTCGGCCGGGCCCGCAGCGAGATCAAGCACGACGGCACCAAGGTGACCGCCGTGGATATTGCCATCTCGCAGCACCTGCAGGAGGCCATCACGCGGCAGTTTCCCGGCGACCAGTTCTTCAGCGAGGAGCTCGCGCCGACGGCCGAGCCCGTGCCGGTGACGAGCCGTTTCTGCTGGGTGTGCGACCCGATTGACGGGACGAACAACTACACCAACGGCATTAGCCACTGCGCGATCTCACTGGCCTTGCTGGAAAACGGGATCCCGGCCTACGGCGTGATTTATGATCTCGCGAGGCGTGCGCTCATTGAAGGCGGACCCGGTCGCGGTGTGTGGGACGGCGGCAAGCCGGTCAAGGCCCGGCCCGAAGCGCCGAGTCACCACAGTTTGATCGGGTTTCACTCGCCGGTGGAGAAAGTCTATGCGGCCGAGGGCAAGCGCGTGATCGAGAATTTCAAGATCCGCGGGCTCGGCAGCAGCACGCTGCACCTGGCCTATGCGGCCATCGGCCTGCTCGACGGGGTGGTGGAGCACAACAACAAGGTCTGGGACATCGCCGCCGCCGCCGTGCTGGTCGAGGAATCAGGCGCTGCCATTCATTATCTCAACCAGTCGCCGTTCCCGATGCGCGAGTTCACGCTCAAATCCGCGCGGGTCCAATATGTCGCGGGCAACAAAGCGATGGTGGCGAAGCTGCGCGAGATTTTGGGCCGGTAGACGCAGAGGACCGGATCGCGGGTTGCTCTGCCGGCTGGACTTTGCGGGTGCGGGTGGATTAATTGGTGGGTGGGCCAAGCATGAATCAGCCGAAAATTGTATTGGTATCCTCCGACGACAGGATGCTGCACGTGCAGTTCACCGCGGCAGCGAGGCTGGAGGATTTCCTGCCTCTGCTTGAGGAGATCAGGCGTCAGGCGGAAGCGCACAAGGTGATAAGCATTCTGATCGATGCCAGAGTGTTCCAGGAGAAGGTGACCGTGGTGCAGCGCTTACAGGTGGCCGTGGCGGTGGTGGACAAATTTCTGGGTTACCAGGTGGCCGGCGTGATTTCCACGGAATCCTTTGATCCGAAGCTTCTGGCCGAAACGATGGCCCGCAATCGCGGAGCCAATGTGAAAATGACCACCAGTCTCCCTGAAGCGATGGAATGGCTAAGCGGGACAAAACCGGGTGAGGCCGGCTCACCAGCGACTCACACCTGATACGTCTGGAGCGGGACGGGATCGAGGACTTTGGACGTGGGGAGCTTTTCCTTGAGCTGCTCGGCAAACCAGACGCGGGCCGGCGGGTCGCCGTGGGTCAGGACGATGGAGCGTGGCGAGCACTTCACGGCATAGTTGAGCAACTCGTCGCGCGTGGCGTGTCCGCTGAATTCAAAGCGCTCGATGTGGGCGCGGACGCGGGTCTTGAGGTTGAGGGCCTCGAAGAGAAACTGGTCGCCGTTGTTGGCCGCGAGGAGCTGGCCGCCGGGCGTGTCGGGATCACAGTAGCCGACGAAACAGATACTGTGCTTCGCGTTGCCGACGAGGCAGGAGGCGAGGAGGTAGGAAGGTGTGTTGGCCACGACCATGCCGGAGCTGACCACATAGATGCCCTGCTCGGGCGGTTCCTTGCCGGGCTTCAGTTCGCGCGGGGATTTCTTGACCTTGAGATCCTTGAGGATGCTGCGCGTGAAGTGGACCAAGCCGGTCTTCTTGCAGATGGTGTCAAAGTAGTCGGCGATATCCATGCCGAGGCCGGAGACGAAGATTTGAGTCTCCGCGAGGCGGCCGAATTTCCGGGCGTCGTGCAAGATGGCCATGATTTCCTGCATACGGCCCAAGGCGAAGACGGGGATCAGCACCGAACCGCCGCGCTGGAGCGTGGCGTTGATGGTGTCGATGAGCCGGATCATCTCCTTGGAGCGCTCGTGTCCGGGTGGCTTCTCGGTGGCGCCGTGGGTGGTCTCGGTGATGAGCGTGTCGAATTTACCCGAGGGAAACTTGGCGCCGTCGAGGATGCGCTGGGTGTTGAAGAGCACATCGCCGGTGATGAAGATGCGCCGGTGTTTGTAGACGATCTCGACGCCGGCGGCGCCGGGAATGTGACCGGCGGGGTGGAAGGTGAACTCGATCTCGTCGCGGGCGCCGGAAAACTTCCGGGGCGTGCTGAAAGGCAGGGCATGCATCCGCGGGACGCACCGGTCGATCTCCTCGTGCGTGAAGAGCGGGTAGTCGGCGATGCCCTTCTCCTCGCGTTCGCGGACCATGACGTTGGCGGAATTGTGCAGCATGCGCTCGATCAGCATGTGGCTGGGCTGCGTCATGATGACCGGCGTATTCGGCTGGTTGCGCATGAGCAGCGGGAGCGAGCCGATGTGGTCGAGATGGCAGTGCGTGATGATGATCAGGTCGAGCTTCACGCCTTCCAGCGGGCGGAGGTTCGGGGCGGCGAGCCGGCCCACTTTCTTGGGGTGGAGGCCGCTGTCGATGACCAGGTGAAAATCGCCGAGCTGAAGATAGAGCGAGTTGGCGCCGATGCCGCCATCAGCGTTGAGATCAATGAGCTTCATTAATTGAATCCAGTCAGTCGCGCGGAACCGCCATGTCAAACGCCGGGATGCGCACAAAGATGTGGGCGCCGTCCGCATCAACGCCGTGGAAGCTGCCGTGGGCCCGGGCATCGCACTGGCCGACGTGGTAACTGTTGTAGGAGAAATGCTCTCCGGGGGCGAGCGTAGGGGTCTCGCCGACGATCTTGTCGCCCTCGACCACGAGGCGGGTGCCGTCGGCGTGCTCGATGACCCATTTGCGGCCCAGCAGGGTAACGGTGCGGTCGGATCCGTTGCGAATGGTCAGGAAATAGATGAAGGCGTGGGGCTTGTCCGGCGGCGCCTGCCCGTCCATCCGGCGGTAGACGAGTTTGTCGAGTTCGACCCGGAGGCCGGGCAGTTCGAGGGAAGCGGACATTGAGGATAGGAAATCACGAAATGACCCAATGACCAGCGGCTTTCGGCTTGCCGGGAAAAAGCGCGGGCCGCACAAAGACCTGACCATATGGAAAAGCTCGCGCTGCTCTCCGTCAGTGACAAACGCGGTCTCGTGGATTTCGCCACGGGGCTCGTCAAACAGCATGGCTACCGGCTGCTCTCGACCGGTGGCACCGCCAAGCTCCTCGCCGAGGCCGGCCTGCCCGTCACCGAGGTGAGTCAGCACACGGGCTTTCCCGAGATCATGGAAGGACGCGTGAAGACCCTGCATCCGAAGATTCACGGCGGACTGCTCTGCCGCCGCGACAAGGCCGACCATCTGGCGCAGGCGGTGAAGAATGACATCGCGCTCATCGACCTGGTCGTCGTGAACCTTTATCCCTTCGAGCAGACCGTCGCGAAGCCGCACGTGGAATTCGAGGAGGCCATCGAGAACATCGACATTGGCGGACCCTCCATGCTGCGCAGCGCGGCCAAGAACCACGACAGCGTGACGGTGGTGTGCGACCCGGCGGACTACGGCGCGGTGCTAGAGGGCCTCGCGAAGCCGGACGGCCTGGGCGACTTACGGCGCAAGCTGGCGCTGAAGGTGTTTCAGCGCACGGGCGCTTACGACACGGCGATCGCGAAATATCTCGAAACGCAGCAGGCGGAGCCCGACTTGGAGGCCATGAGCGGTTTCCCGGCGAACTATGCGCTCTCGCTCAAGAAGGCGCAGAGCCTGCGCTACGGCGAGAATCCGCACCAGAAGGCGGCGCTCTACGGGACGTTTCACCAGCACTTTGAGCAACTGCAGGGCAAGGAACTCAGCTATAACAACATTCTCGATATCACGTCGGCGACCTACCTGATCGGGGAGTTTGAGCGTCCGACGGTGGCGATCCTCAAGCACACGAATCCCTGCGGTGCGGCCAGCGCGGACACGCTGATCGAAGCCTGGCACAAGGCTTACGCCACCGACCGGCAGGCACCGTTTGGCGGCATCATCGTGGTGAACCAGACACTGGGTCTCGATGTGGCCGAGCAAATCAAAGACATCTTCACCGAGGTAATCATCGCGCCGCGCTTCTCGGACGAGGCGCTGGCGATTTTCGCGAATAAAAAAAACCTGCGTCTGATGATTGCGAAGGAAGGCATCGGAGCCGACGCCCTTCAGGAGATGCGCTCCGTCATTGGCGGGGTGCTGGTGCAGGACCGCGACCGCACGATGGAAAAGCCCTCGACCTGGAAGGTCGTGACCAAGCGGCAGCCCACAGCCGAGGAATACGCCGCGATGCTCTTCGGCTGGAAGATCGGCAAGCACGTGAAGTCCAACTCCATCGTCTATTGCCGCGGCGAACAGACGCTCGGTATCGGTGCCGGGCAGATGGCCCGCGTGGACAGCTCGCGCATCGCCGTGTGGAAGGCCGGCGAGGCCAAACTCGACTTGAAGGGCTCGGTCGTGGCCAGTGAAGCGCTGTTCCCGTTTGCCGATGGCCTGATCGCCGCGGCCGATGCCGGCGCGACCAGCGCCATCCAACCGGGCGGTTCGATGCGCGACGAGGAAGTCATCAAGGCCGCCGACGAGCGCGGCATGGCGATGGTCTTCACCGGCGTCCGGCATTTCAAACATTGATCCACTCACCCCGAAATCCCGCAGCATGAAACCGACTCTGCGCCTGATTCTCCTCGCACTGATCGTCGTGGTGGCTGGCTGTTATACCGTGCCGGAGACCGGCCGGAAATCCATGATCATGATCTCGCCCGGTGAGGAAGCGGAGATGGGTGCGGCGGCTTTTGCCGATGTCCGGACCAAGGAAAAACTTTCCGCCGACCCGGCGGCCAATGAACGCGTGCGCCGGGTGGGGCAGCGGATCGCCGAGGCGGTGGGCAGTGCGCTGCCGGGCGCGAAGTGGGAGTTCGTGGTGTTTGACGAACCGAAGACCGTCAACGCCTTCGCGCTGCCGGGCGGCAAGGTCGGCGTCTATACGGGCCTCTTGGACCTGGCCAAGACCGACGCGGAGCTGGCGATCGTGATGGGCCACGAAATCGGTCACGTCACCGCACGGCACGGCGCCGAGCGCATGTCGCAGGGCTTGGTGGCGGGCGTGATTGGCGTCGGCGTGGAAATCGCCTCCCATAACAGCCACAACCGGGATTTGTGGCGCATCGGCTACGGGCTCGCGGCCGGGGGCGCGACCTTGGCGTTTTCCCGGGCGAATGAAAGCGAGGCCGACTACATCGGCCTGCGCTATGCGGCCAAGGCGGGCTACAATCCGATGGCGGCGATCACCTTTTGGCAGAAAATGGCGAAGGCCAAGGACGGGGCGCAGCCGCCCAAGTGGCTCTCGACGCACCCGCAACATGCCGACCGCATTTTCCGATTTGCAGAAATGGATGCCTGACGTGCTCCCGCTCTACGAAACGGCCAAGCTGCGTTACCCGGAAGCCAATTAGTTCTGGCTAGCCCCGCGCCGGCTATTGGGTCAAGTTGCGGCATGTTCGATCCTGTAGAAAAGCTGAAAGAATACGTGCGGCATGCGAGCGTCTCGGCCGACCCGCAGTTCAAAGCCGGCATGCTCGGCGCGCAGAATTTTGTCACCGGTCTGCTGAGCGAGATTGGTTTTAAGGTGGAGGTCGTGCCGACCGCACTGCATCCGGTGATCGTGGCCAAGCGTGGCGACAATCCGCAATGGCCGCATGTGATCATCTACGGACACTACGATGTGCAGCCGCCCGACCCGCTCGACAAGTGGACCACGCCGCCGTTTGAGCCGGTGATCAGGGGCGAGCGCATCTACGGTCGCGGCACCGCCGACAACAAGGGACCGCTGATGGTTCATCTTACGGCCGTGGGCCGCCTGTTAGAAAAAACCCCGAATCTCCCGTTACGCATTACCTTTGTCGTGGAGGGCGAAGAGGAGATCGGCAGCAAGAACTTCAAGACCTTCTTGCTCGCGAACAAGGAGAAGCTGCGCGGCGACCTCGTCTATTTCTCGGACACCGGTATTCCCAATCCGGAACAAATGGTGATCACGGTTGGATTGCGCGGGATGCTGGCTTTTGAGGTGGAGATCACCGGCCCGCAGTCGGACCTGCACTCGGGCATGCATGGCGGCGTGCTGATGAATCCGTTGCAGGCGCTGGCGGAACTGTGCGCTTCGCTGCACACCCCCGACGGGCGCGTGAATATCCCTGGCTTCTACGACGCCGTGGTGGAGCCGCAGCCCTGGGAGCGCGAGCAACTGGCGAAGCTGGGTCTGAAGGAAGCGGACTATGCCGCATTTCTCGGCATCAAGGAATTTCATGCGCCACCGGGCTACACGCCCTTCGAGGCCAATCGCTTTCTGCCCACGCTGGAGTTCAACGGCATTAGCGGCGGCTATCAGGGCGAGGGGACCAAGACGGTCATTCCCAGCAAGGCGAAGGTGAAGATCACCTGCCGTCTCGTGCCCAACCAGACGCCGGACGGCGTCAAGGACACGATCTTTCAGACCATTCGCTCGCGCTGCCCCAAGGGGGTGACGCTCACGATCATTGAACAGCATCACGCTACGCCGTATGTGGCGATCCCGCCCGATCGCTCGAATACGCCGAAGGACCAGTCGCCGATTTTAGCCCGAGGATTCCGGGCGGTGGACAAAGCCGTGACGGAAGTCTGGGGCAGGCCGCCGCTCTATCTGCGCGAAGGTGGCAGTGTGGGGCTCATCGCCGACCTCAAGCAAGTGCTGGGTTTGGACGCGGTGATGCTCGGCCTGTTTTTGCCCGAGGACAATCTGCACGCGCCGAACGAGAGCTTTCACCTCGGCGTGATGAAGAAAGGCATCGAGACCTCCGAGCGCGTGTTGGCCGAGCTGGCGAAGGGGTGAGGTCGGCGGGCATAGACCGTCGCTACAGTTCCAA
Source organism: Lacunisphaera sp. (assembly GCA_023269445.1). Taxonomy (GTDB): domain Bacteria; phylum Verrucomicrobiota; class Verrucomicrobiia; order Opitutales; family Opitutaceae; genus Lacunisphaera. The sequence goes on along the minus strand of JAHFTH010000027.1, from coordinate 9,803 downwards.
CAAAAAAGCCCCGGATTGCTCCGGGGCTTTTCGTGAGAGAGGGAGAACTTACTGCTTCTTCAGCTCGACGAAATCGACGCGGCGGTCCTTGGACCAGTCGGACTCGGAACCGGCCTGCTTGGAGTCGGTGGAACCTTTGGACAGAGTCTCGAGGCGCTTGGGGTCGGCCCCGAGGGTCTCAAGGTAGCGCTTCACGGAATTCGCGCGATGGTCACCGAGACCGAGGTTGTATTCGGCGGTGCCACGCCAGTCGCAGTGGCCGATGAGCACGAGGTTCTTCTCGGGATTCGCCGCGAGCCACTTGATCGCGGCGTCCAGCTTGGGGCGCTCGGCGGGGGCAACGGCGTAACGGTCGAGAGCGAAGTAGATGGCGTCCACGACACTCTTATTGGTGTCATCTGGTGTGCCGGCGGAGGGATTGCGAGTCTCCAAGTTAATGTTCTCGCCCGGTAGGGCGATGGCCTCGGGATTGATCCCATTATTGTTCGGGCCGGTCTGCGTGGTGTCTTGCGGGGCGCGAATAGGCTTCTTCGTGCAGGCCGTGAGAAGCAGGGAAACGACGGCCAGCGAGGTGCCGAGGAGTTTGGAAACGTTCTTCATAATGAGCGGGAAAGGTGGGCAGGTTATTGGACAAAGGCCAGAGGCGCGCAAGAACGAAACTTATGGCACCGCAAAAGCTAGGCACGGTGGTCGATCAGGCCGATTTCGAGGGAATAGCGGGTGAGGCTGGCGACGTCGTGCAGGTTGAGTTTGCGCATCAAATTCGTGCGGTGGTTGTCCACAGTCTTCACACTGATCCCTAATCTTTGGGCGATTTCCCTGGTGCTATGACTCTCGGCCACCAGTTTGAGAATCTCCCGCTCGCGATCGGTGAGAGTTTCAATCCCCGAATTGGTGCCGTTATTGGCTACCACCGTGCGCAACAGGGCAGCGATTCCGGGGCCAAAATAGGTGCCGCCCTGGGCAATGGTGCCGAGGCCCTTCTTGAATTCACTCAGGCCGGCCGTCTTTTCGACGAACCCGTGGGCTCCGGCCTCAAGCATCTCGCGCACCAGGGCCGGGCTTTCATAGGCTGAGAAAACCAGCACGCGGGTGTGCTTGAGCTGCTTGCCAATGCGGCGGAGTATATCCACGCCGCTCAGGCCAGGCAGCCGGGCATCGAGCACGATGAGGTCGGGTTTCAGTTCGAGGCAAAGCTGGCAGGCCTGTAGGCCCTCGCCGCATTCACCGACGATTTTGTAGGCCGGATCGACGCGGAGGATCTCCACCAGCATCTCACGGATGGCGGTGTGATCTTCGACGATAACGATGCGTTTGGCTGGGACGACAGATGGCACGGTGACTAGGGAGGTGGGTAGTAAGCCCTAAGGCATTACCGGAAAGACACTCGCGAACGCTGGGGGGAAACACAATCCCGATTAGGGGAACACAGCGCGGCCCATCAAGGGTGGGTGGTGGGGCGACTGGGATTCGAACCCAGAACCAAAAGCTTAAAAGGCTTCTGCTCTACCATTGAGCTATCACCCCATTTCACCCGAGGGTGCCGATAGTTTTTCGCTTGGACGGCAAGGCAAGTTTTATTTGCACCCAAGGGCACTGCAACCTGACATTGACCACGTCGATTTAATTGGTGCAAGCTGCGACCTGATTAAGACTTTCGTGGGAACAATTCTCAAATTTCCGGATCAGAACGACCCTGAGCACATGACAGCCAAGGCACAGGAAGTCGCACTCGATCGTCTGTTGGTGGACCGCTTTAAAGGCGGTGACGCCACGGCGTTCGATCAATTGGTAACCCGCTATTGGGACCGCATCTACGCGATGACCAATCAGCTTCTGCGCAACCAGCAGGATGCCGAGGAGGTCACCCAGGATGCCTTCATCCGCGCCCACCGGGGGCTGGTCAATTTTCGCGGCGACTCGGCTTTCTCGACCTGGCTTTACCAGATC
>JAHFTH010000027.1:0-7843 GCA_023269445.1 Lacunisphaera sp. | reverse complement strand
GCGGGACAAATCCATTTCGTTCGATGCCCCGGTCAGCGGGGAAAATGACACCACCCTCGCGGAGTTGATCCCCGCCGAACAGGAGACGCCGGAGGATGCCACCGTCACCCAGGAGTTTGTCGGCCGCGTGGCCGAATGCATGGAGCAGTTGAACGAGAAACACCGCGAGATTCTCATTCTGCGTAATGTCCAGAATCTCGCCTACGAGGAGATCGCCGAGATTCTCGGCATCAGCGTAGGCACCGTTAAGAGCCGGATTGCCCGGGCTCGCGAAAACCTGCGGGAAAAACTAGGGGAGGAATTCCAGCCATGAAAGACCATCGATTCATTGAATTGTTGAACCTATATATCGACCGCCAGATCACTGTCGCGGAAACCACCGAGCTGGAGGCTGAGATCCAGCAGAATCCCAGCCGGCAGGCCGTCTACCGGCAATATTGCCAGATCCACTCCGCGACCAAGCTGGTCTACGACAGCTTCCGCGCCAATGCCGCCGAACAACCCGCGCTTCAGACCGACCGCACGGGCGTCGTTGAGCTATTTGAAACGAAGCACCGCAAAAGCCAGTTCGCCACCTATGCGGGCGGATTGGCCGCCGCGGCCTGTCTGGCCGTCGTGTTCATGCGTTACAACGCTGCTGCCACGAGTTCCGCTCCGCTCAACGCTGCGGTCCTGCCGGCGGTGCCGGTCGTTGTCGCGGTCGCTTCCGTGGCTCCCGCGCCCGTGAGAGAGATCGAACCAGCGGTCAATTTGGTCAGCCTGCGCAACAACGCGACGAACACGCAGGACTATTCACTCATGCTGGCCGCCCTGCGCGAGCAGGATGAGGAACGCGCCTTCATTAACGGACACCTTCAGCCCAATCGGACGCAATCGCTGTTCGATGATGGCGTGTTCAATTCGACCCGGCCGGCCACACCGCAAGATCAGCGGTTATTCCGCATCCAGCGGACGCCCGCCCAGCAGGCCGAGTTCACGGCTTTCCAGTTCCAGCGCTGAGCCAGCCCGGGAATTTCATGCGAGCCCAAGGCGCATTCCTCCTGTGCCTGATGGTGCTGCTAGCCGGCTGCAAGCTGGAGCTGCCGGCTGTCGACACGGGCTCGATTGAGCACCACGAGATGGTCGCTGGCAGTGATCGGGTCATTACAGGCACACTGTCCGAATCACAGGTTAAGGCGTTGGCGGATTGGCTGCGTGCTCATGTTACCGGCTGGGATTATCGGATCGAGGATACCGCGCTAGGCCTGTTGGTTCACTTACGCCGCGGTGCGGTTCCAGTAGTGGTCGTTAATATCCTCGAGGGTGAGATCAAGGTGAAGGATCTCTTCCGGGCACTTACTCCGGACGAGCGGGCCACACTTCTGGCCATTGTCGAACCAACGAAAAGCCAGTAGGGCGATTGTCGCCCCTGTCTAGCCCAGCGCTTTCTTGATCAGCGCCTCGGTGGAGGCCTGTGAGCCCAGGGCGACCCAGGCCTGTCGCACCGATTTATCGGCATCGGCGGACTTGTAGCCCAAGGCCGTAAGGGCCAGCACGGCGTCACGGATCTTGTTTTCGCTGGGTGCTGGGACTCCCTTCGTCGGGGCTACGTGACCCAGATCGGCCGGATTAACTTTGTCGCGGAGCTCCATGACCAGCCGCTCGGCGGTCTTCTTGCCGATGCCGGGACATTTGGCCAGTAAGGCCACATCGCCGGCCGCAATGGCGCCCTTGAGGGAGGGAAGAGAGAGCTTGCTCAGGACGCTCAGAGCCATCTTCGGGCCGACGCCAGTGACTTTCTCGACTAGGAGCCGGAAGAAGTTGCGTTCCTCCTCCGTGGCGAACCCGTAGAGCGTCTGCGAATCCTCACGATACACCGCCAGCGTGTGGAGCTTGACCTGCTGGCCGGATGGGGGAAGGCGCTCGGCGGTCGTAACCGAGATGCTCACTTCGTAGCCTAGGCCGCCGGTCTCAATGACTGCTGTCAGCGGTGTGGCAGAAACCAAGGTGCCGGAGATACTGGTGATCATTTGAGCCCAAGCACGTCCTGCATGTCGTAGACTCGGGGCTGCTGCTTAGCGACCCAATGCGCGGCCCGGATCGCGCCGCGGGCAAAGATGCCGCGGTCGCCGGCCTTGTGGGTGAGTTCGAGGCGCTCGCCGAGCGCGGCAAAAAGCACCGTGTGGTCGCCTACGACATCGCCGCCGCGCAGAGCATGAACTCCAACCTCGGCCGCCTTGCGCTCGCCGGTAATGCCTGAACGGCCATGCCGGAGCGCATCTGCTGAAAGCTTTCTTTCCTCGAGGATAATCTCGAGCAGCCGGGCGGCCGTGCCACTGGGAGCGTCTTTCTTAAAGCGATGATGCATCTCGACGACTTCGGTGTCGTAATCGGCACCCAACACGGCGGCGGCCCGGCGGGTGAGCGCGAACAAGAGATTGACCCCGACGGAAAAATTGCCCGCCCACACGCAGGGCACCTGGGCGGCGAGCGCGAGCAGTTTCCTCTTCTCGTCGGCTCCGTGGCCGGTCGTGCCGATGACGATGGGCTTGCCATACTTCGCGGCCAGCTCGAGTAGTGCACCCGTGGCCTGATGGGTGCTGAAATCAATGATCACGTCGCATCCGGCGATATGCTTGGACGCATCATCCCCGGTGTCGATGGCGGCGGAGATGCTCGCATTCATCTCGCCGGCGAGTCCAGCGATGGTTTGGCCCATGCGTCCTTTCGATCCGTTGAGTAATATTTTCAAGGCCATGGCTTCAGCCCTTGAAAGCCTTGAGCGTGGCGAACAGTGTCTGGCGACTGGTATCACTCAGTGTGCTCAGCGGCAGGCGGACTTCATCCGAGCCGATGATGCCGGCGCGGGCCATGGCCAGTTTGATGGGCGCCGGGTTGGACTCGATGAAGATAGTCTTGAACACCGGATAGAGCTTCCGATGCAGCGCACGGGCTTTCGGGTAGTCGTTCACGAGCGCCAGTGAGACGAGCTTACCGACCTCGCGCGGATAGAGATTACTGGCGACGCTAATGACGCCTTTGGCGCCAACGGCCATGAAGGGCAGGGTGAGGCTGTCGTCACCACTGAGGACGGTAACCGAGTCACCCAGAGCCGAGATTATCTGGTCCACACGGTCAACGCTGCCGCCGGCCTCCTTGATGTGGGCAACATGAGGATACTTAGCGCGGAGCCGCTCGATGACCTTGACACTGATCTCGATGCCGCAACGGCCGGGAATGGAGTAGAGGATGATCGGTTTGTCGGTGACCTCGGCGATACGGGCGAAGTGTTGGAACAGTCCCTCTTGGGTCGGACGGTTGTAGTAAGGCGCGACTTGGAGGAACCCATCGGCACCGGCCGCGTCTGCGTCCTTGGTCATATCGATGGCTTCGCGGGTCGAATTAGACCCGGTGCCGGCGATGATCGGCACGCGACCACGCGCGGCCTCAATCGTGCAGCGAATGATATTGAGGTGCTCTTCGTGCGACACGGTGGGCGACTCGCCGGTGGTGCCGACGGGCACGAGGCCGCTGATGCCGCCCCTGATCTGAAAATTCACCAATTTCCGCAATTCGTCGTAGGCGACGACGCCGCGCCGGAAGGGCGTGACGATCGCAGTGTAGGTGCCGGTGAAAGTGCGGGAACGATTCATTGGAAAGTTACCTTGAACGATACAAGGATAGGCTGTAGGGAAAGCACAGCTTTAATGCCGGTTCACGCATAAAATTCCATGAGCACGACACTTCACACTGAAATTGTTAACGATCTGCTTAAGCTGGCCGTCGAAAGCGGCGCCAGTGACATCGTGATCAAGTCCGAAAAACCCGGCTATCTCCGCATCGGCGGCCGCCTCCGGTCGGTCGAGATGGACCCGATCAGTTGCGAGCACGCCCAGTCATTTGTGGACGAAAAGGTGCCCCGTATCTTCAAGGACCGTTGGGACAAGGACGGCCAGGTGGACTTTGCGTATGCGGCGGACGATATCGGCCGGTTCCGCGTGAACGCCTTTCACCAGCGCGGTCTCGTGAGCATCGTTTTTCGACACATCAAAAGCCGTCCCCCGACTTTCGAGGAACTGAAGATAGAGGCCGAAACCCTGATCAAACTGGCCCAGTCCAAGGACGGTATTTTGCTGGTCTGCGGTGCCACGGGCTCCGGCAAGAGCTCCACGATGGCCGCCATGCTCAACTGGATAAACCAGAACATGGACAAGCATATCGTCAGTATCGAGGACCCCATCGAATACACTTTCAGCGACGACAAGTCCTTGTTCCAGCAGCGCGAGATCGGGCTGGATGTGCCGAGTTTCGAAATGGCGATCAAATCGGTCCTGCGCCAAAACCCCGATGTCATTCTGATCGGTGAAATGCGCGACAAAGAGACCTTTGAGACCGCGATCTCGGCCGCTGAGACGGGCCACTTGGTGATCTCCACGATGCATGCGGCCACGGTCGCCCAGTCGCTCACGCGTCTGTTCGAGTTTTTTCCGCCCGAGCAGATTGCCCAAGCCCGCCGGCAGATCGCCGGTTCGCTCCGCGGCTTCATTTGCCAAAAACTTATTCCCGCGTTGGAAGGCGGCGGGCGTTTCGCGGCGCACGAAATCCTCATTGCGGACGCCACGGTGAAGAACCTCATCCTCGACGGACACAACGACAAGATCCAGCAGCTGCTGGAAGCCAGCAGCGACCAGGGCTCCAAGTCTTTCAACAAGGACCTCTACCGCCTGATCAAGGAGGGCAAGATCAGCAAGGCCGACGGTCTGCGTTTCTCACCCAATGCGCCCGCCTTGGAAATGAACCTGAAGGGTATCTTCTTCAAAACCTGATGAGCCTGCTGGGGCGATGTGCCGTTCTCTTCGTTGCTCTCGTCGCAGTAACGGCGAGGGCCGAGGAGAACAGCGCGCCACTTGAGTCCGCCAAACAGGAACTGAAGAAACTGGCGGGAGATCAAAAAGCCAAGTCCGGGCCAACCGCTACCGAAGGTTTGAACACGGGAATGCCGAGGTTCCAAACTCCCACTCAAGACCTGACGCCCTACCAATTGACGTCTCCGGAAAAGCAAGAGAATGACCGTAAGAAAAGGAACGACTCGGAGAAAAACTGGCTGGTCAACGGCGTCGAAAAACTAGAACGAGATGCCAAGGATAAAGACCGAGTGCTCCCTGCCAGCCAAGAGAGTGAGCCGGCGAAGGAAGCCGCGGATCTGCCTGACCGTTCTGATCCCGGATATTTACTGAAAGCCTACGATGAGCAGAAAAGGACGACAGAGGCCAAGCAAGCTGACGCCAAGCCTGCGCACTCAGCCCAACCCGATCCCTTCGCCCCTTTTCTCCAGGGTTGGCTGGGTTCTTCGCCGGTGCGAGGACAGTTCTTCGATGCGTTCCTGAAGAAGTCCGATAGCAGCGCCCCAGGCGTCACCCCTTTGGGCGGTTCTATGGGGATCTCCGGTAATCGGGAAACGAGCGGAGCTGTGGGGCAAACCCATCTAACGCACGAAAACACGACCACGAAGGCCAATCCCTATCTAATCGAGTCGAATCCCACCACCGTGCTGAAGGATCTGAGTAACGGGGCGGGCTCATTGCCCGGCCCACTCAATCCGACCGCCATGTTAGACCAAGTGGCAGCGCGGCCGCTTTCTTCGCTGCTGGACCCGCTGCCAGAGTCGCCCCAACCCTCGCGGAAGCCGGCACTTCCAGCTCTCTCGGACGACAAAAAATACTTCCCGCAGCTGAAGAAATTTTAGGACTTGGTTTTTGGCGGTTCGACGGGTTTAACCGACCCTTCATCTATGTCACTAGCACTCCTTTTTGCAGGTCAGGGCGCTCAAAAGGTTGGCATGGGGAAGTCGCTTTACGACGGTTCCCCGGCAGCCCGGGCGCTTTACGACGAAGCCGACCGGATTCTGGGTTGGAGCCTGACCAAGATCAGCTTCGAGGGGCCCGAGACCGAGCTCACCCAGACCAGGATCTGCCAACCGGCGCTCTATGTCCACGGTCTGGCTATGCTGGCGGCGTTGCGGGAGAAGGGCAGGGTGCCTGAAGTGAAGATCGCCCTCGGTCTGAGCTTAGGCGAAGTGACCGCGCTGGCCGCGGCCGGAGTCTTTGATTTTGCCACGGGCCTCAAGGTGGTGGCCGAGCGCGGCCGCCTGATGCAGTTGGCCTGCGAGAAATCGACGGGCGGCATGGCCGCCGTTATCGGTGAGGATCGGCCCAAGGTGGAACAACTTTGCGCGGAGTTCGGCATCCAAGCCGCCAATTTCAACGCCCCGGGCCAGATCATCGTTTCCGGCGAGAAGGCCAAGGTCGAGGCGCTCGTGGCCGCGGCCAAGGATCGTGGACTCAAGCGAGTAATGGCCCTGAATGTCGCCGGTGCCTACCACAGCCGCCTGATGGAGCCGGCCCGCGCGGAATTCGCGCGCTACCTGACGGGCGTCACCTTCAACGCGCAGAAGTTCATCGTATTCACCAACACGACCGGGCAGGCCGTCAGCGAGCCGGCGCAGATTCGCGAGGCCCTGATCAAGCAGGTGGTTTCGTCCGTGCTGTGGGAGGACTGCATGCGCAGCGCCGTCGCGGCGGGTGCCACCGAGTTTTACGAGTGTGGCCCCGGCGCCGTCTTGGCCGGGCTCGCCAAGCGCACGGACAAGGCCTGGGTCGTCAAATCCTTCGCCGAACTGGCCGATATCCCCGCCTGAGCATGTCCGCCTTACTCACCCGCAATTTCTGCATCATCGCGCATGTCGACCACGGCAAGACCACGCTGTCCGACCGCCTGCTCGAATACACGAGCACGATCACGAAGCGCGCGATGACCGACCAGCATCTCGACTCGATGGACATCGAGAAAGAGCGCGGCATCACGATCAAGATGCACCCGGTGGTCATGAATTACCCAGCCAAGGACGGGAAGACCTACAAGTTGCACCTGACCGACACGCCCGGTCACGTGGACTTTGCCTACGAGGTGTCGCGGTCGCTCGCCGCTGTCGAGGGCGCCCTGCTCCTGATCGACGCCGCCCAGGGCGTTGAGGCGCAGACCGTGGCCAATGCGCATCTGGCCTTCGCGCAGGGCCTGAAGATCATTCCCGTCATCAACAAGATCGACCTGCCGAGCGCCAATCTCGAACTCTGCATGAAGCAGCTGGAGGACATCCTGACGATTCCTGCTGAGGAGGCGATTCTCGCCAGCGGCAAGTCCGGCATCGGCATCCAGGACATCCTCGAGGCCGTGGTGACCCGCATCCCGCCGCCGCGCTGGACGGATTATCCGACTCTGCGCGCGCTGGTGTTTGACTCGAAGTATGACTCCTACCGCGGCGTCATCTCCTACATCCGCGTGTTTTCCGGCACGCTGAAGGCCGGCGAATTGATGATGCTGATGAGCACCGGGCAAAAAGCCGAGGTCAAGGAAGTCGGCGTGTTCCGGCCGGGCATGGAGAAGATCGGTCACCTGGGCCCAGGCGACGTCGGCTACATCGTCAGCAACATCAAGAGCACCGACGAGATCAAGATCGGCGACACCGTCACGCACGCGAACAAACCGGCCACCGACATGCTGCCGGGTTACAAGGAGGTGCGCCCGATGGTGTATTGCGGCCTGTATCCGCTTGAGTCCGATGACTACGAAAAGCTCAAGGTTGCCCTCGGCAAACTGCGGCTGAACGACTCGGCGTTGATTTATTCCTCCGAGAGCTCGGTCGCGCTCGGTTTCGGTTTTCGCTGCGGTTTCCTCGGCCTGCTGCACATGGAAGTGGTGCAGGAGCGCATCCGGCGCGAATACGACGTCGAGATCATCTCCACCTATCCCAGCGTGGTCTACAAGGTGAAGAAGCACGGTGGCGACATCATCGAGGTCGACAATC
>JAHFTH010000210.1 GCA_023269445.1 Lacunisphaera sp. | reverse complement strand
CCGTAGTCCTCTTCCGCGCTGCTCTCGAAGTAACGCTGGTAGGCGAAGCCGGTGCGCGCGTATTCCTCCAGCAGCGCGGGCTTGTCGATGTTCTCGGCGACATTGCGGCGGCCACGGGCGAGCAGGCTGGAGACGGTCCGGCCCTGCGTGGTGAAGATGATCACGCCGCACTCGCGCGTCCACTTGACGAGATTGTCGAGCGTCGCGAGCCAGCGGTCGCGGCGGAGGTGGGTGACGAGCGAGCCGACCCAGATGAGGTCGAACTGGGACTGGAAGGGCAGCTGGTGCAGGTCGGGCAGGGAATAGACCGGTGTCGCGCCGAACTGCTTCGCGCAAAAATCAACGCCGTCGCGGTCGAGGTCGCAAGCGGTGATCTTGGCGTAATGATAGTGGGCCCGCAGCCAGCGCAGCACGCGGCCGTGGCCGCAGGGCAGGTCGAGGATGTCGGGATAGTGCGGCTTGTCGCAGAGTTCGCTGGAGAAGTGGATGAGCTCCAGCGCGCGCCGGCCGAGATCGAAGTATTGGTCGGTCAGCGTGGCATCGGCGTCCTTGGCCACCATGCCGTCACGCGGCGCGAGGGTGCGGTCAACGGGCAGGGCGGAGAAATCGTAGAGCGGTTTCATGCAGGACGGTGAGCGCATCAAGGCGGGGCGGCTGCCGCGCGTCAATCGCGCGCACTTGCCTCCGACCGGTGACTGGCAATTGTTCCGCCATGAACACTCCGATCTGGGACGATCGCGACTGGCGACCGCTGCCGAGGCTGGAAGGCCCCGTGCGGGCCGATGTGTGCGTGATCGGGCTGGGCGGTTCGGGCCTCGCTGCGATCGAGGAACTGGGCGCGCTCGGCGTGAGCGCGGTGGGCGTGGATGCGGCCGCAGTCGGTGCGGGCGCGGCGGGCCGCAACGGCGGCTTCGTGCTCGCGGGTCTGGCGAAGTTCTTCAACGAGACGGTGGCGCAGTTTGGCGAGGCGGCGGCCCGCGCGATCTACCGGCAGACGGCGCAGGAAATCCAGCGGCTGGCGGAGGCGATGCCCGCGATTGTGCGCGTCACGGGTTCACTGCGCATCGCCGCCGATGCCGCAGAGCTGGCCGACTGCCAGAAACACCTCGCGGCGCTGCGCTACTGCGGATTTGCCGCCGAGCCCTATGCCGGGCCGGAGGGCGAGGGCCTGCTCTTGCCGACGGACGGCGTCATCCAGCCGTTGCACCGCGTGCGGGCCATGGCGCACAAACTCCGGCAGCGCGACGTGCTGCTCTACGAAAATTCTCCCGTGCGGAAAATCGTGCCGGGCTCGGTCGTCACGGAGAAGGGCACGGTCTTCTGCGACACGGTGATTGTAGCGGTGGACGGACGGCTGGAAACGATTTTTCCCGAGCTGGTGGGGCGCGTCCGCACTGCCCGCCTGCAAATGCTCGCAACCGGGCCGGCGCCGGAAGTGAACTTCGCTCGGCCGGTCTACTGGCGGCACGGCTACGAATACTGGCAGCAACTGCCCGACAGGAGCATTGCGCTCGGCGGCTTCCGCGACCACGCCTTGGAACAGGAGTGGACGACGGACACCGCGCCGACGGAAAGAATCCAGGGACTGCTGGAAAAATTCCTGCACGATAAACTGAAGGTGAGCGCGCCGGTCACGCACCGCTGGGCGGCGTCGGTGGGCTACACGCCCGACGGCCTGCCGGTGCTGGAGGAGGTTCGACCCAAAACGTGGGCGGTGGGTGGCTACAACGGCACGGGCAACATCGTGGGTGCCCTGAGCGCGCGGGCGGCGGTGCGGCTGGCTTGCGGTCAGGCGTCCGCCTGGGCGGAGGCGCTCGTGCTGGCCCGGGCGCACCGGGGCAAGGCCTGATCGGGCGGCGGAATTTAGCGTGCATGCGGGGTTGATTCTACCGGCCAAGCCCGTCCATGCTGTCGCCCGCTCTCCCGTCATGAAACCCGACCTCAAGCAGGAACTCGCCCAGATCCGCGCCGGCATCGACGCCCTCGACCAGAAGGCCGTCAAGCTGCTCAACGCCCGGTTGAAACTCGCCCAGAAGATCGGCGAGCTGAAACGCGGCGCGCGCACCCGCATCTATGTGGCCGAGCGCGAGGCCGATGTGCTCCGCCGCGTGCAGGCCGCCAATCCCGGTCCGCTCAAGCCCGCTGCTCTCCAGGCCATCTATCGCGAGATCATGTCGGCGGCCATCGCGCTCGAGAAGCCGCTCGTCATCGCTTACCTCGGGCCCGAGGCGACCAACACGCACCAGGCGGCCCTGAAAAAATTCGGCGCGAGCGTGGACTACCGCCCGATGCAGTCGCTGGCCGACGTGTTCGCCGCCGTGGAGAAGGACGAGGCCGACTATGGCGTCGTGCCGGTGGAAAATTCCACCGAGGGTTCCGTGCGCGATTCGCTGGATCTTTTTGTCGAGACCCCGCTAAAGATCGTGGCCGAGGTGCAGCTCTCGATCGATCACGCGCTCATTTCCCGCACGCCGTTGGAGAAAATCAAAAAAGTTTACTCGAAAGACCAGGCACTGGCCCAGTGCCGTCGCTGGCTGCAGCGCCACCTGCCGCACGCGCAGCTGATCGACGTGGACAGCACCGCGCTGGGCGTGATGCACGCGGCCAAGGAGAAAGGCGCCGCCGCGGTCGCCCCGCCGCTGGCCGCCGAGCGTTACGGTGTGCCGATCCAGGCGAATCACATCCAGGACCAGAAGAACAACACCTCGCGCTTCGGCATTCTCGGTCGCGAGCCCTCGGGCCAGTCGGGCAAGGGCAACGACAAGACGAGTTTGCTCGTCTCGCTGCACCACGAGCCCGGCGCGCTGCTGCGGGCGTTGCAACCTTTCGACAAGCGCAAGCTGAACCTCACGCGCATCGAGTCGCGTCCGAGCCGGCTGCGGCCGTGGGACTACATCTTCTTTCTCGATGTCGCCGGGCATCACGATGATCCCGCGATGCAAGAGGCGCTGAAGTCGCTGCGCCGCCAGTGTCCGCTCGTGAAATGGCTCGGCAGCTATCCCGTCGCCCGGCGTTGATTCAATCCTCCCGGTCGTGCGCGCGCTGAAAATCCTGTTCGTCACGCCGGAGGTCGAGCCGTTCGTCAAGATCGGCGGACTGGCCGACATGGTGGGCGCGTTGCCCAAGGATCTGGCGAAGCTCGGGCACGATGTGCGCGTGGTGTGTCCGGCCTACGGCTCGGTGAAACGCGACGAGACGTGGCACCCGCTGCCGGAGCCGCTGGGCGTGGAGGTGGGCGCGGCGGTGCAATGGGCGCGCACGTGGGAGACCGTGCTGCCGGGCTCGACCGTGCCGGCGTATTTTCTGGAGAACCACGACCACTTCGCGCGGCCCGAGGTCTATACCGGGCCGTGGGGCGCGCATGAGGACAATGACATGCGGTTTGCGTTTCTCTGCCGCGGGGCGCTGGCGCTGTGCGAGCAGCTCGGCTGGATCCCCGACGTCATCCACGGGCACGACTGGACGACGGGCCTGCTGCCGCTGATGCTGAACACCACGCTGCGCGACACGCCGCTGGGTCGGACGGCGACGGTCTTCACCATCCACAATCTCGAGCATCAGGGCTGGTCGCCGATGCGGGTCGTGGATTTTGCGCGGTTGCCCTGGGGCGAGATCCGCCGCGATGCCCTCGAGTCGAACGGCATGGTGAACCTGATGAAGGCGGGCCTTTGCCATGCGACCAAGATTTCCACGGTGAGCCCGACCTACGCCAACGAGATCCGCACGGCCGACGGTGGCTTCGGCTTGGACAGTGTGCTGCGTTTCCGCGCGGGCGATTTGGTCGGCATCCTCAACGGCATCGACGACGAATCTTGGGATCCCGCACGCGATCGGACGCTGCCCGCGAATTTCTCCGCCGCAGCCCTCGCCGGCAAAGCCGCGTGCAAGGCGAAGCTGCAGGAGCGCTTCGGCCTCGAGTCCAAGCCGGGGGTGCCGCTGTTCGGTGTCGTGTCACGGCTCGCGTCGCAGAAGGGCCTCGACCTGCTGGCGGAAGCGCTGCCAGCCGTCATGGACCGGATGAATGTGCAGCTGGTGCTGCTCGGCAACGGCGACAGCCGGTTGGAAAATACTTTCCGCTGGGCCCGCGAGGCCTACCGCGGACGCTGCGGCGTGCAGATCGGTTTCGATGGCAATCTGGCGCGGCTCATCCAGGCGGGGAGCGACTTTTTTGTGATGCCCAGCCGCTCGGAGCCGTGCGGGCTGACGCAGATGTATGCGATGCGTTACGGCACGCTGCCAGTGGTGCGGGCGACGGGCGGGTTGGTGGACACGGTGCAGAATTTTGCGGAAGGCCAGCCGGTGGGCACGGGGTTTGTCTTTGGCGACGCCACGGTGGACGCGTTGCGCGACACTATCGGCTGGGCCTGTGCGACCTATTACGACCGGCCGGTGGAATTCGCCGGGCTGCGCCAGCGGGCGATGGCGCAGGATTTCTCGTGGCGGTCCAGCGCGACGCACTACGTGGACCTTTACCGCTGGGCGGTGCAGAGCCGGACGGGGACGTTGCCGGAGTAGATGCAGTGGAGGCGGGGTGCCCTCACCCCGCGAGGTGTGCGCTGCGAAACCTGAAACCCGCGGGGTGAGGGCACCCCGCCTCCAAAAGACTCCAGACGGCGGTCATAGACCGCCGCTACAGGTCGCGCCCACACTTATTCCAAACCGTAGAAGCCGTGGCTACCCTCGTAGTCGGTCACGGGATGGCGGCCGAGATTGCGGGCGGTGCCGGTGAGATTGAGCGAGGTGGCGGCGGGTTCGCTCAGCACGCAGATCGAGCCGAGCGGCTTGGTGGATTTCTCGATGCGGAAAAGGAAGATGACCTCCGCGCCGCTCAGGCTCTCGCCTTGTAGGCCGCCGCTGATGCGCACGCTGCCGTGATGGAGCAAAATGCGGAACGGCCGCGGGCTGGCAGGCTGGAGCGCGAGCAGTTCGCGCAGGGCGGTCGCGACATTGGCGGCGGGCTGCTTGTCCTGCCGCCAGTAGGCGAAGACGGCGTCGCCGAGGTAGGCGTTGATGGTGCAGCCCGAGCGGAGCAGCACCGGGCGGACGAGCTCGAGCCATTTTTTGAAATCGGCGGAGGCGGCCTCGGCCCCGACGCTCTGCGTGTGCGAGGTGAAGCCGATGATATCAAGCATGAGCAGCCAGACCTTGCCGGAGTGAATCTGCACGGAGGTGGCGCCGGTGTCGGCGTGCTGGCCGGGCGCCTGCTGGCAGCGGTAAGTGAGGATGACGTCGCCCAATTCAATCTTATCACCGTCGCGGAGCGGGGCGACCTGCTCGAGGCGGAGGCCGTTGAGGTAGGTGCCGTTGGTGCTGCGCAGGTCGGCGAGGAGGAAGCCGCCGGAGGGGCCGGGCTGCAGCATCGCGTGGCTGCGGGAGATGCCCGGAATATCGAGGACGTGGGTGCAGCCGACCGCGCGGCCGAGGGTGCACGCGCTCTTTTCGAGCCAGAGCATGCGTCCATCGGCCAGTTCGAGCCAAGCCTGTGGGGTGGGGGCGTCCATCGGGCTTACTTGATGCGCAACCGCCAGAGGTTGTAAGCGCCTCCGCGGTTGGAGAGGAAATAGACGACGCTCGGGTCGGTGGGGGACCAGGCCGGCATGATATCGTCGGAGCCGTTGGCGGTGAGCTGCTGGATCTGCGAGCCGTCGGCGTTCATGACGTAGATGTTGTTATTGCGGCGGCCCTGGTCGTCGGCATCGCGGTCGGAGACGAAAAGAATGCGGACGGGATTGGAGAAGCTGGCGACGGGGTTGAAGCAGTTGGCGCCGAGGAAGGAATCATCGGAGATGATGTTGGTCTCAAGGCGGCCGTCGGGCTCGACGGAGTAGATCTGGCGCTTGCCGTTGGACTGGTCGGGGCGGGTGAGGTAGATCTTGGTCGGCTCGCGATGGCTGACTTCCTCGGAG
>JAHFTH010000026.1 GCA_023269445.1 Lacunisphaera sp. | reverse complement strand
ACGCAGCTGCCAACCGGCCACCGTCTGCACCGCACAATTGAGAAACTCGGGATGAGTCGTGCGCAAGATTTTCACGCCATCGACCCGGCCCTCCTCGTTGACGCTCATAATCAGCTCCACTTCGCCGGAAAGCCGGCGCGGCAGGAGGGTCGCCGGGTAGGCTACGTCGGGGTTCTCCGGTTCGCCCGGGGGTGTTTCCTCCGGAGTTTCCAGCTGGTAAGGGCAGAAAAACCCGTCGTTGGGTCTCCGCTTCGGCGTGCCCTTCGGGGTGAAAGTCATCCGCACCTCCTTGGAGGCCAGTCCTGGTTTTCCTTCCCTGACTTCGGGCCGGAACTTCCAACGTGAAACCGCCGCGATCGCCGCATCGGTGAACCGGTCCGAGCCGCCCAAGGCCCGCACGTCCAGCGGGTGCCCATCGGCGTCAATTTCGAAGGCCACGCGCACCGCCTGCTGGACCCATTCAGCCCCCGGTTCCGGCGCATATTGCGGATGCTCCCATTCCAGGATCGTCGCGTCGCGGTTGTTCTTGAAGTAGTCCAGGTTTTCCGGACCCGGCTTCACCTTTAATCTTTCCGCGGCCGATCCCGTCAGGGCCAGCAGCAGGACCAGTAATACGCTTACCCGGATTTTTTTCATGGGAAATCACCGCCGGCCCAAGCGGTCCCGGTTGAATGCTTCAGCCCCGGCCGCCGCGCAAGACAACAAGGTGCGCGAGGTCGTGCTTCTCAAAATCCTTCCAGTAACGGTCTTCGATTTTCTTGAGTCGCTCATCGCGCGAGGGCGGGGGCTCGACCCCGGGCGTTTCCATGGTGCGCTTCGCCTGTTCACCGGCCAGGTCGCGATCGGCCAGTCGCATCACCAACTCGTGCCAGAAAACATCGTTCTGAAACTCGCTCTGGAGATCGCGCACGCGGTCCTCCTCGGCCAGCTTGGGGCTGGGTTGCAACGAGCCGTCGTCGCGCGTTTCGACTAAGTCGGCGCAACCCAAGTCAGTCGCCAAGCCCAGCAGGCGTTGGTCGAAGGCGAAGTAGCGCTTGGCGACCGCAGTCTCCTCCCCTTGGTAGGCGGTAACGGTCCACATGCCCAAATGCACCAGCTCGAGGAGCTGGCGGTATTCCTTCGCGGTGAACGTGACTTTCATAGCCCGCCACCCTTGCCCCGCCCGGCAGCCCCGCAAGCGCGAAGTGGGCGGACGCGGATTAGTTCGGTTTGAAATCGATCGGGATCTGCACGCGCGTCACGGCCGCCTTGCCGCCCTTGCGCGCCGGCTCGAACCGCCAGGTGGCCACGGCCTGCACCGCGGCGTAGCCGAATTCCGGTGCCGTGCTCGAAATAATGTGCGGTAACTGGGCGTCCCCGTGTTCATCAAGATAAAATTCGATGACCGCGTTGCCCGGCTGGCCGGCTTTCCGCAAGGCGCTAGGGTAAACGGGCGGGCGGCGGGAGAGCGGCTTCGGCATGCCATCCAGTTCGGTCAGTCCCGCAATTTTTCCGGGGTTCTTTTCCAGCAACCGCAAAATATCCAAGGCTTCGGGGGTCACCGGCACATCGCTGATGCTTCTGGGTTTGAAATCATGCTCGATAGCCAGCGCCGAGTAGCATGGGGTGCCGTCTTTTTTGGTCGCCGGGGTGAATTCCCAAGCATCAATCATCGCCAGAGCGGCCTGACCCATCTCGGGCGTCGTCGCTTCCAGCACCTTGGCCGAGGCCACCCGGCCGTCGGGACCGATGAGAAATTTCAGGCGGGTCTTGCCGGACTGCCCCGCCCGCAGCGCCCCGAAGGGGTAAACCGGGAAGGCCGTGTTAATCGGCACCGGCGCCTTGTCCCACTGTAATTCCGGGGGCAGCTTGTCGCGCTTGCTTGGTTTGGGCACATTCCAAAGGCCCGTCGCTTTGGTGCCGGCAGAATCCAAGTCGAACACGATTTGCTGCCGGGCCCGGGTGTTCACGATCCGTCCATCCATGAGGGCCGGCTTGAATTTCCACTTCAGGATTGCATCCAAAGCCGGCCGCTCGAACCAGGGATTATTGGAGCTGAAAACAAAAGGGTTTTGCACGTCGCCGTTGGTGTCCACGATGAAGTCCACCACCACCTGCCCGGTCAGCCCGGCTCGCGCCATGCTATAAGGGTAGATGGGTTCTTGTTGTTTCAGCACCTTGGGCGGCGTGCCGCGTTGCTTGAGTTCCTCCGCCGGTTTTTCGGGCTCAGCTCCGGCGGAGCCTGCCGCGCAGGCAAGGCCGAGTGCGACGCACGTGGCTGAGAGTAACCGGTTCATCGCTGGAGCGGTTGTTCCCGCGACCGCTTACTTCTTCTCCGCCGGAGCGGCGGGTGTCTCGACCGCCGGGACGATGGACGCAGATGCGGCCACCGGCGGGACGCGACCGACGATGAAGCCGCCGATGCTGGGTCGCGGCGCGAGGCGCCATTTCAAATCGAGATTGCGGCCGTTCGAAGTAAAGCCGATCACCACATTCCAGCGGGTCTCGGCCGGAGCCCCGACCTGCTGGCTCGGATTAAAGACCCATTGGCCCAGCGCCGTCTCGGCCGCCTGGCCGAATTCCGGGTGTGAAGCACGGAGGGTGCGGACTGATTTCACCGTGCCGTCCGCCTTGATGATCAGCTCGATGATGGCGCCGCCAATCTCACCCTTGGCGGCCAACGTCTCTGGATACCCGGGGATCACCTGATCCCCGGCGCGCAGGACGGGGCGGTTAACGTTAGAGGCCGGACCCTGGTCCCCCTCCACGGGAAAACTGAAAGGGCGGCGCGCCTTGAACTTCACGGGCTTGCCGTCCGTCAACCGCACGGGCTGCTTGTCCTGCTCCGACAGGTTCATCGCCAGTTGCTCCAGCGAGTGATCGCCGGTTGGGTCGTCGCTCGAGACGATCTTCGCCGACTCCGGCACCCCTTGCTCATTAAAGGATATCTCCGTCACGACGGTGTAGCCGGGCTTGGGCGCCGGGGCTTGCGCGTGGCCGGTAGCGGCACCGAGCAACAACAGGGGTAGGAGCAAATAACGGGCGGGGTTCTTCATGGGAATAAGCCTAGACTCGTGAACGCCCCGCCGGTTGCTGGCAAACCGATACTTGGCGGACCCCGGCATAAACCCCCGCCTTGACCGGCCCGCCGGCCCGCCCTTCACTCGCAACCCTCCTTTTCCCATGTCCGACTCCGCCGAAACCCCCAACCTCATGGAAGCTCTCGTGTCGCTCGCGAAGCGCCGCGGCTTCATCTACGCGTCGTCCGAGATCTACGGCGGGCTCAACGGTTTCTTCGACTACGGCCCGCTCGGCACCGAGCTCAAGCGCAACATCCGCGACTGTTGGTGGCGTGACATGGTGCAGCGCCGCGACGACATCGTCGGCATCGAGACCTCCATCATCATGCACCCGAAGGTCTGGGAGGCCTCGGGCCACGTTGCCGGCTTCTCCGACCCGCTCGTGGACTGCAAGGTGAGCAAGCAGCGCTACCGGGCGGACCAGCTGTTCTGGTCGCCGGTCGTGGTTGACGGCAAGATTGTCGGCTACGTCTCGGCCCTTGAGAGCGAGAAAACCGTCGAGGAACTCCAGGCCGCCGCAGAAACCTTCAAGCGCAAGAAGGCCATCACTGGTGCGCTTGCGCCGGTCGTCGCCAAGGATTTCACCGAGGCCAGCGAGGCCGAGATCCCGCTCATCCCCTCGCCCGCCACCGGCGAGCCCGGCAGCCTGACCGCGCCACGCGCGTTCAACATGATGTTCCAGACCAACGTCGGCGCGATGAGCGACGCCTCGTCCGTCGCCTACCTGCGCCCCGAGACCGCGCAGGGCATGTTCGTAGATTTCAAGAACGTCGTGGACACCACGCGGGTGAAGCTGCCCTTCGGCATCGCGCAAATCGGCAAGTCGTTCCGCAACGAGATCACGCCGCGCAATTTCATCTTCCGCTCCCGTGAGTTCGAGCAGATGGAGATGGAATATTTCATCCATGAGGACGCCGACTGGGCCAAGTGCCACGAGGAGTGGATCACGTGGTGCGAGACCTGGCTGAAGAGCATCGGCCTGCCCGCGAGCCACCTCTCCCGCTACACGCACCCGAAGGAGAAGCTCGCGTTCTACTCGCGCGGCACGGTGGACATCATGTTCAAGTATCCCTTCGGCGTGCAGGAGCTCTGGGGCATCGCGGCCCGCGGCAGCTACGACCTCACGCAGCACGCCAACGCCAGCGGCAAGCCGCAGGAGCTGTTCGACGAGGCGAGCAAGAAGAAGTTCGTGCCGCACGTCATCGAGCCCGCCGTCGGCGTGGACCGCATCTTCCTCGCCGTGCTCGCCGCCGCCTACGCGGTGGAGGACGTGAAGGACGAGAAGGGCAACGTCGAGCAGCGCACGGTGCTCCGGCTCTCGCCCCGCCTCGCGCCCGTCAAGGTCGCCATTCTCCCCCTGCTCAAGAACAAGGAGCTGCTGACGAACCGCGCGAAGGCCCTCCACGCCAAGCTGCAGAAGCGCTACGCCGTGCAATACGACGACGGCGGCGCCATCGGCAAACGCTACCGCCGCCAGGACGAGGCCGGCACGCCCTGGTGCGTAACCATCGACTTCGACACGATCGAGAAGCCCGGCGACACCTTCACCCTGCGCGAGCGCGACTCCATGGCCCAACGCCGCATCACCGAAGCCGAGCTCTTCGCCTTGCTTGACGAGCAGGTTTACTGAGGCTTTAGATGTCTTATTTCGCTCGGCTTAATTATGTATTTTCTTAATTAAAGATAATGTGTTTCCCTTAATTACTGATTGTCTTAATTAATGGAAAGGTCTTCCATTTAATGATGGAGCGAGGACCGAGTGGCCATAAAATACCAATAACCACGGTCAGTGAGGCTTGTCTTGCTTTCATTCCCAACGCTCTTCCGCCTGTGCCGCCCGTGCAATGGGATGCCCCTCTAAAGGAGCGTGCCAGCGCGGCACTTGGCCGCCTTTCAGGTGTGACGAGCCTACTGCCCGATCCTCACCTTTTTCTCTATTCCTACGTTCGTAAGGAAGCGGTGCTTTCTTCCCAAATTGAAGGCACTCAATCTTCCTTGTCGGAGCTGATGCTGTTCGAAAATGACGCCGCCACCGGAGTGCCGATGGATGATGTGGTGGAGGTTTCCAATTACGTCGCCGCCATGGAGTATGGTCTCAAGCGACTGCGAGAAGGGTTTCCCCTTTCGCTCCGACTCCTGCGCGAGGTTCATGGTGTGTTGCTGGCCAAAGGACGCGGTCGCGACAAGCAACCCGGCGAGTTTCGCGCCTCGCAAAACTGGATCGGCGGCACACGCCCGGGCAACGCGTTGTTCGTCCCCCCGCCGCCCGATGTAGTGATCGAGGCCATGGGCTCACTGGAAAACTACCTGCATGCGCCGTCCGTGCCAACGCTCGTGCGTGCTGGTTTGGCCCATGCCCAATTTGAGACCATCCATCCTTTTCTCGATGGCAACGGGCGCGCCGGCCGTCTGCTGGTCACGCTGCTGCTTTGTCACGATGGGCTGCTCGCGGAGCCCCTGCTTTATCTCAGCCTTTATCTTAAGCGACACCGGGCCGCATACTACGACCTGTTGCAACGCGTCCGCACCCATGGCGATTGGGAAGCGTGGCTCGACTTCTTCCTGCGCGGCGTGGAGGAAACCGCTAATCAGGCCGCTGAGACCGCCGGGCGATTACTCCGGCTGTTTCAGAGTGATCGTGCCCGCCTGCACGCCCTTGGCCGTAAGGGTGGGTCGGCGCTCAAGCTGCACGATATTCTCCAGCTGCAACCCGTGACCACCGTGTCGCGATTGGTATCGAAACATGGTTTCAGTCCCCCAACGGCCAACAGCGCGCTTCGTCTGCTGGTCGAGCTCGGCATAGCTCGTGAAATCACCGGCTATCAACGCAACCGCGTCTTTGCCTATAACGAATACTTACGCACCCTGAATGAAGGCACCGAACTTCCTGCTTAATCCCATGGTTGGTTTTCGCCGAAATATCGCCCTTACTGCTTTCCTGACGCTGTTCATCCTGGCCGGGCTCCGCGCGGCGGAACCGATCCCGGTCATCTTCGACACAGATATCGGCGGCGACATCGACGATGCTTACGCGCTGGCGCAGATTATCCACAGCCCCGAGCTGAAACTGCTGGGCGTGACCACAGTCTCCGGTGATGCCGTCGCGCGCGCCCGGCTCGCGGCCAAGCTGCTGGTGGTGGCGGGCCAACCGGCGATCCCGGTTTATGCCGGCATCTCCAACGCGCCCCAATACATGGCGCAGACCGACTGGGCCAAGGGTTACTCCTCGCCGGCTCTGCATCTCGATGGCGGCGTGG
Source organism: Lacunisphaera sp. (assembly GCA_023269445.1). GTDB lineage: Bacteria > Verrucomicrobiota > Verrucomicrobiia > Opitutales > Opitutaceae > Lacunisphaera. Next base: position 14,325 of record JAHFTH010000026.1, on the reverse strand, counting down.
AATTCCTGCGTCAGCAGATCAACGCGCATCCCGGCGAGATCACGATCATCGCCGTCGGCGAGCTGACCAATATCGCGGCCCTGCTCGAGTCCGAGCCCGGCCTTGGCGCCAAAATCAAAGCCATCTCCCTGATGGGTGGCTCGGTCCGGCGCGGCTATGCGCCGGGCTCGAAACCGGAACCGGAGTGGAACATCAAATCCAACGCCAAGGCCGCGCAGCTTGTCTTTCGTTCCGGTGTGCCGCTGCTCGTCGCTCCGCTCGACTCCACCGCCGACCTGAAATTGCTGCCGGAAGGGCGGGTGAAACTATTCGCTCTCGGCACCCCCTTGAACGACGCCCTGGCCGCGCTTAATTCCATCTGGCGGCACACCAACACCTGGAAGGCGGAAAATCCCACCCTGTTCGACAACCTCGCCGTCGCCCTCGTCGCGACTCCCTCCATCGCCCCGCTCACGCCCGTGCACCTCGTGGTCGACGCCGACGGCCTCACCCGCGAAATCGCCGGCCGCCCCGCCAACGCCCAAGTCGCGCTGACCTGCGACGCGCCCGCCTTCCTAGCGTATTTCAGCGACCGGCTTTGCCGGTGAGCCTCCCTCCATCCCTCATTTCGGCTTAAGGCTGGCAGAGCAACATCTCGTCCGCGCTTTTTGTCTCCCCAACGCGCAGACGAAACTGGCTCTTTGGCGCGATCCTGTCATTGGGTTCACCTCTTGCCTCTTCACTCGCATTTTTTCGCGCGCCCAGCCGCGCTCCTGCCATGAACACCGAGTCCGGGCCAGCCTCAGCCGAGGCGTTGTCCGCCCTTGCGGTCTATCTAGATCGCTTTGACGGCGGCACGCAGGGGCGCGGGCGCGCTTATTTCAAAGAGGGCCGCGTGCAGGGCCTCAAGTCGGACGGCCACCGGGTGCAGGCCCGGGTGGAGGGGAGCGAAGTCTACGAGACCAGCCTGTTTTGGGACCACGACCGCTGGGGCTCCGAATGTTCCTGTCCGGTGGAGACCAACTGCAAACACGCCTATGCCACTGGTCTCGCCTGGATGCGGAAGTCCGACCGCTCGACCGGGGCTGGCCTGGCCGCCAAGGTTCTTTTGCCTCCAGTCATTCATCCCGGCGAGCAACCGCTGGTGGACGAGTTCACCGCCGCCAGCGGTCAGCCGCCGGATCGCAAGCAGCTCGCCTTCCTGCGCAATGTGCAGGCGGTGCACCACTCCCTGCATCAGGGCAACCACACCTGGTTTGATCGCACTGCGCTGTCCAACCTAGCCCCGGCCAGCAACCGCTACCAGCTCGTGCAGGACTACACGAATCCCTTCAACGGTTGGTGGACGCGGCTGCCCGCCACGCCGCTCCAACTCTGGCCGTTCATCGCGCTGCTGTTCACGGAGCGCGGCATCGCGCTGCCGGCTTTCACCCAACCCTTCGATCACCTCGACCACGCCCGCGCATCCCGCGACACCGTCCGGCGCGAGGCCGAGCTGCGCTCGTGGCGCGCTCGTTTCGCCGAGCTCGACACTCTCGCGGCCGCGCCCGCCGCGCCCGCCAACACGCAGGCTGTCCGTCTTCGCCTCGGTGTGAAGAAACCTGTTTGGGAAATCTCCCCCGGCGGTGCCGCCGGCCCTTACGCGCCGCTCGGGGCCAATGAACTCCGCGCCCTGCTTCAGGATGAAATTTATTGCGCCGAGGTGATGGAGGAGGCGAGCAACGTCCTCCTCACCTTCCTCCGCGCCAACCACCGTGCGCGCGGCCGCACTGCGCTCACCCTCGCCGACCACGAGGACCGCGTCCTCCTCGGCCGCCTGCTCACCCACCCGCTGGCCCGCACCCGCATCGCTGGCCCCTCGGGCGAACCCGTCACCAACGAACCGATCGCCCTCACCTGGCGGATCGAGGACCACGCCACCGACTCGCAGCGCGTGATTGTGCGCCTCGCGTTTCCCGACGGCACGCCGCCGCCGACCCCGTTGCATTATCTGCCCGGTCATCCCGCGCACTATCTGCACGCGTCCAAGCTCTACGCGGGATTGCCGCCGCTCACCGACACGCCGCAAAAGAACGCGCCGGATTTCGCCATCGACGTTCCCCGGCAAGCGCTGGACCTGCCCGAAGCGGGCCGATTTGCCATCCGCACCGGCTTGAAACTGCCCGACGGCACGACCGACCGGTTCCGTGCCGAGCCGCTGCGCGCCCGCCTGCGCGCGCTCACGGTTCCTCGCCGGACCAAAACCGACGACGAAGTCCTCGTGATCGAACTCCACGCCATCGCCCCCGATGGTTCGCTCCGCGCCCGCCGCCAACCCGAAGACTGGAGCACCACCGCGCCCGGGCTCGACCGCCCCGCCGACGCAGCCTTTCTCCTGCACGATTACGTCCCACTCAACCCGGCCTGCGAACACCTGCCACGCCTGCCCGGCCTGCACTGGGACCAGTGGGCGCCCGACGGTGGCCGCTACACCTGCGAGCTTTCCTCGTCCACTTTTCCCGATCACTTCGCCACCTGGCTCGCCGCGATGCCGACCGGCACCGTCGTCGAGCTCGCCCCCGAGCTCGCGGCCTTCGCCGACGCGCCCACCCGCGCCCACTTCACCCTCGATATCGCCGAGAGCAGCGGTATCGACTGGTTCGATGTGAAGGTGAAGCTCCACGTCTCGGACACCACGCTCACCGCCGCCGAGATCAAACTCCTCCGCTCGGCCAACGGCCGCTTCATCCGCCTCAAAGGCAAAGGCTGGCGCCGGCTGGAGTTGTCGGTTTCCGCCGAGGACCAGGCCCGCTTCGAACGCCTCGGCCTCAATCCGACCGCCACCACCGAACCCGCGCGCGAGTCGCCGCGCTTTCACGCCCTCCAGCTCGTGGACGAAGCACTTGGCGACACCCTGCCCGAGAAACTCTGGCGGCAGATCCGCGACCGCGCCGCCGCCATCCGCCAGATTACCCCGCCCACCCTGCCCGCCGGGCTGCGCGCTGAGCTGCGCCCGTATCAGCTCGAAGGTTTTCACTTCCTCGCGCATCTCAGCGAAAATCATTTCGGCGGCGTCCTCGCCGACGACATGGGCCTCGGCAAAACCCTCCAAACCCTCGCCTGGCTGCTCTGGCTCGCCACGCGCGCGCCGCACTCCGCGCAAAGGAAAGCGCCGCGCCCGCTCCGCGCACTCGTCGTCTGCCCCAAATCCGTCGTCGTGAACTGGCAGATGGAGACCGAGCGCTTCGCTCCCGCGCTCACCACCGGGCGCCTCGCACCGCGCACCGCCCGGCCCGTGCCGACCGGGGTTCACCTCGTCATCGTCAACTACGCGCAGCTCCGCCTCAACGCCGAGCTCCTCGCCGCCGAAAGCTGGGATGCCGTCGTCCTCGACGAGGGCCAGAACATCAAGAACCCCGCCAGCGCCACAGCCCAAGCCGCGCGCGCCCTCCGCACCGCGCACCGCGTCGTGCTCACCGGCACGCCCATTGAGAACCGCCTGCTCGATCTCTGGAGTCTGTTCGCCTTCGCCCAACCCGGCCTCCTCGGCGGCCAGACTTCATTCAAGCGCCTCTACAACGACCGCGAGGAACCCGCCGCCGCCCACGCCCGTCTCGCCACGCGCGTCCGGCACTTCCTGCTCCGCCGCACCAAGGGCCAGGTCGCCCGCGACCTGCCGCCCCGCACCGAGGAGGACCTCGTCGTCGAGCTGGAGGGCCCGCAACGCACGCTCTACGACGCCGAGCTGAAACGCACCCGCCAGATGCTCCTCGGCGTGAAATCCGCGCGCGAGTTCGACACCCAGCGTTTCAACATCCTCCAGTCACTCCTCCGGCTCCGGCAGATTTGTTGCGACCCACGGCTCGTCGGCGCCACCCTGACGGCGGAAAGGAAAACCCGCCCGAAAACTAAGACCGCCGAAGCGGACGCCACCGAGACCGTCGTCAAAACGCCCGCCAGCGCCAAGCTCGAAGCCCTCCTCGATACACTTGAACCGCTGATCGCGGAGGGCCACCGCGTGTTGGTTTTCTCGCAGTTCGTCACGATGCTGGAGCTCATCCGCGAGGAGTTGGTCGCCCGCTCCATCCAGCACCTGATGCTCACCGGCCAGACGGAAAGCCGGCAGGAGCTCGTGAACGAGTTTCAATCCGCCGATGGCCCGCCCGTGTTTCTGCTCTCACTCAAAGCCGCCGGCTCCGGGCTCAACCTCACCGCCGCCAGCTACGTCGTGCTCTATGATCCGTGGTGGAACCCCGCCGTGGAGGCGCAGGCCATCGACCGCACTCACCGCATTGGCCAGACCTCGCACGTGATCGCCTATCGTCTGCTCGCGCGCGGCACGGTGGAGGAAAAAATCCGCGCCCTGCAAAAGGAGAAAGCCGCCCTCGCCGCCTCCGTCGTGCAGGAGGAATCCCTCGCCAAGGTCCTCGACCTCGAAAGCCTGCGGCAAATTTTGAGCTGAGTTGCAGGGCGGGGCCGCTGATCCCTCCCGCAAATCAGTCCGTGCCCCGCTCCAGCTTCGCCCGGAGTTCCGCGATGAGTTCATCCGTATCGTGCGCGAGATCGACCAACTCCACCACGATCGGTCCGAGATGCTGCGGGGAAATCAATTTCTGCTCCTGACAGGACTCGGTCGCGCGCAAGGCATCATCGAGATAGACCCGGGCGCGTTTCAACCGGACGATCACGCTGGCGCAAAACTGCACGCCCGGCGGCCATTGTTCGCCGTTGAGCGCCCCGGCCAGCTTCGCGCCAGCCTTCATCACCGCATTGATCAAATCCGCCGCCGGATGCTCGTCGCTGGTATTATCCGGCACCCAGTCACTGGCTTCTGACTCTCCCGTGAGCTGGAGGGTGAGTTCGTAGGCGCGTTGAGCCACCGGGTGCTTGGTCTTCTGTTCGGCCGCCAGTTCGGGGTCGGGATTTTTCAGCTCTTCCTCGGCCGCCTGATTCATCTCCTCAATCCACTCGGTATTGCGCGCCAATTGCTCGGTCGTGGGCTCGGCTTCGCCCCGCTCCCGGTGCTGACGCTCGATTTCCTCGCGCAGGATTTTCTCATAGTCCGCTCCGGTTCCTTCTTTCTTCAGCCGGGCTTCAATCCGATCTGACAACCGGTCGCTTTGAGCCTGCATCTGTTCCGCCTGCTCTTCGGTGAGGGGTTTTTCGTTCCACTCGGTGTCTTCGTGGCCTTCGGAGGCGTCGTTCGCCGCCCCGGCCAACCGCTCCATCAATCCGGTCATGGCGGTCCCGTTGGCTTGGCGCTGCTCCGCCTCCTGGGCTTCGGTCATTTCCCAGGCTGCTTCGCCGACGATATTCAAGTCGAAGGTCGCGGTCTCGATTACCACCCGGCCGTTGCCCTCACTGAACCACTCCAGGTAGAGCGCATTGCCCCAGTGCCAGGGGAAGGGCTTCTTCGCCGCGTAGTATTCGCCGATCTCGTCGAGTGGGATGTCCGGCACCTTCACTTTGCGCGAAGCGGTGATGTCGCCAACGCTGCCCTGCTGCACGGCAGCTAGTGTTGCCAAATCGCACGGCTGCGGCGCGGGATTGGTGAACTCCAACCGCCGGCCCGCGAGATCGCGCCAGCAATTGCCGGTGAGCTTGAGCACCACCGGCTCAGTGTGCCCGACAAACCAGATGCGACCCGACACTCGGCCACGCACCCGGTTGTCGAGCTCGCCGCGCACCACCGCTTCATCAATCCGCCAAGCCATGCGTGGTTTCTACGAACTCCCTCGCCGATGGCGAGACCTGTGTCGCCGACGGCGCTCTGGGCGTCAGCCGTCGGATCAACAGGTCGAGCCGTTCGAGCGCAATGCGTTGCTTACGGGTCACGGCTTCAGCACCTGCAGCTTCCGCAACCATTCAAGCAACGGGCTGCCGGTGACAAAACGCACGTCGGGCTTGCTGAGCGCGTAGGCGATGAATTCCTCCATGGCCTGGCGGCGGGATATAGGCGGCAAGGGCACGGGCTTTCATGTCCTAGAGATAGTCCGGGGGGCGCGACGCAACCCGATTCTACCGTATGCTGTGTCGCGGCCTTGCCTTTCGGTTTGCCGCCGGTCTGATGACTGCGCCCTCGTCACCCCACCCCACTCTTACCCCATGAGTTCTCCCGCCCCCGCTGTCCGCAATCCCTGGTCCTGGGTTCCCAGCTCCTATTTGTCCGAAGGCATTCCCTTCGCCATGGTCATCTGGGTCGCCGGCACGATGTTCAAGGATCTCGGCCATACCGACAGCCAGATCACGCTCGCCACCGCCAGCATCGGCATCGCGTGGTCACTCAAGCCGCTGTGGGCCGCTTTCCTGGATATGTATAAGACGAAGAAGTTCTTCGTCCTCGCGATGGAGCTGCTGATTGCACTCCTGCTTTGCGGCATCGCGGTCTGCCTGCCGCTGCCCAACTACTTTCAGATCACCATCGCCGTGCTCTGGGTAATCGCCTTCTCGTCCGCCACACAGGACATTTGCGTGGACGGCATCTACATCACCTCGCTCAGCGAGAAGCTGCAGGCCGCCTTCATTGGCGTGCAGGGCGTGTTCTGGAACGTCGGCCGGCTCTTCGGCACCGCGCTGATCGTGTGGACCGCCGGTTCGCTCAAGGAGGACCACGGGATGTCGGCCACCGCCGCCTGGGGCTGGGCGCTGGGGCTCTCCGCAGCAACACTCATCGGCCTTGCTGTTTACCACTCGTTCATTTTGCCCACCGGCTCGATCGTGGAGCGACCCAAGAGCATCGGCGAAATCGCCACGACCTTTGGCGACTCCTTCGTGGATTTTTTCCGGAAGGAGAAAATCTGGGGCATGCTGCTTTTCGTCCTGCTTTACCGCTGCTCGGAAGGCCTGCTGCTGGTCGAGGGCCCGCTGTTTTTGCAGGCCACGCCCGACGCCGGCGGCATTGGCCTGAGTCTGAAGGAAAAGGGTATCATCGATGGCACCATCAGCACCTTTGTCAGCCTGGGTGCGGGCCTGCTGGGCGGGGCGTTCATGTCCAAATACAGCCTGAAGCGGAACACCCTGTTCTTCATGGCGCTATGCCTGAACCTCCCGCACATCACCTTTGTTATTTTGTCCCAGCTCGCGGGTCCCGGCCACACCCTGTCCCTGTGGACCATCGGCACCCTCGTCACTATTGAGAAGTTCGGCTACAGCTTCGGCATGGTGGCGAATATGCTCTACATGATGCAGCAGATCTCGCCGGGAAAATACCAGATGACGCACTACGCCTTCGCCAACTCGCTGATGAACCTGATGCTCGTGCCCACGCAAATGATCAGTGGTCCGCTGGCGGACCACTTTGGCTACAAGAGCTATTTCATCATCGTGATGTTCGCCGCCATCCCGTCGCTACTCGGGGCGTGGTTCGCGCCGTTCCCGCGCAAGATTGAGCCTGCCGGATAGTTTACCCATCACCATGGCCGACTCCGCTCCTCCTCTCGCCCCGGCTGCGCCGTCGCCTGCACCTACTTCGTCGGCAAGAAAGCCAAGGAATTCGCCGCCGTCACCTCGGCGCTGATGTTTTTCAATTTCGCGCGCTCCGGGTGGTAATCCGGGCGCGGCGAAAATTTTTCTGGCGTGAGTCGGAGCGCGCCAATCTCCGCAACGATAAAAGTCCGCCAACCCGGCGGCGGTTCGCTCTGGCTGCCGCCCGCGACTTGCCACGCCAGCAACGCCAGCCGGTCGTCCTTCACCTGCCCCAGCGCGTGCGGCTCCACCCGGCGCGGATAACCGTGGTAGGTAAACTCCAGCGCGCGCCGTTCTTTTATCGCCTGTCGGATCAACGCGGTGGTGTCAGGCAACACGGTTTCTCCCGCGACGGGGCCATGCCAACAGCACAGCAGACCCGCCGCTCCCACGGCCCGAAGGAAGCCGCGCCGGTTCATACGCCCGGCAGTATTCCGCCGGGCCACCTCCGCCTCAAGCCAAACCGCCGCTTGATTGTCCTTCACTCCGGTTCGCGGCGGACTACACGTTAAGCCCGATGCTTCGTCCGCCGGTCTTTGTTGCCCTCGTCTGTTTGCTCCTCACCGGTCTGCGCGCCGCCGATGTCGCCACTGGCTGGCAACCGGTCGAGTGGAACGGCGAGCGGGCGCTCGCCTCCTCCTCGCAAGGCTGGAAAGCCATCGTCTCACTCGAGCGCAGCCGGCTGATGTTCTTTGGCCCCGCCGTCCCCTCAACCAACCTCCTCCTCGCCCCGGCCACGCGCGACAACCGTAATTACTGGGGCGGACACCGGCTCTGGCTCGGGCCCCAAGCAACCTGGGCGAAAATCTGGCCGCCCCCGGACGCGTGGGAATATCTCGGCCCGGAATCCTTCACCACAGCTGACGGCGTGCTGCGGATGCTCATGCCGGACGCCGGCAACGGCTGGCCGCGGTTGACCCGCACCTATCGCTGGGACGGCCCGCGCCTGGTCTGCGGCGCGGAGTTGCGCGGCGGCACCCGGCCCGCGCAGATCATCCATATCCTGCAGGTTCCGCCCGAGTCTGTCGTCCTCGCCGGCGCCACCCTTGAATCTGCCGCCCCGGCTGGCTATGTGCTTTTGCCCGGTGGCACCGTTGCTCGGTTCACCGCAGAATTTTCGCCTCCACCACATGTCACCCCGCTCGCGGGCCATGCCGTGGAGTTGCGCCACGTCGAGACCGTGCTGAAACCGGGGTTTCGTCCTCAAGCCCTCACCGCCCGCCTCCGCGGTTTTTCTTTGCGGGTGCAGCGCGGCGCGATGACCGGCCGCAGCGCGAGCGAGCCCGATGCTGGATTTTTTACCCAGGTTTATCTGGGTGGCGGAGAACCGTTCATCGAACTCGAGCAGCTTTCGCCGGCGTGGTCACCAGCGGAACCTGCCTCGTTTGAAATCATCCTCTCCGCCGAGCGTGATCAGGCAGCGGCCGCCCGGTAGAGCAGGAAGACGATGAGCTGCGCGGAGAAAACGCGGAGCATCATCACCAAGGGATAGACCGTCGCATAGGCCACCGCCGGGGCGTCGCTGCCCGTTGTCTGCTGGGCAAACGCGAGCGCGGGCGGATCGGTCATGCTGCCAGCCAGCAAGCCACAGAGCTCGGCGTAGTTGAGTTTTTTCCACGCCCGCGCGAGCAGACCGACGATTATGAGCGGCAGCGTGGTGATCGCCGCACCAAACAGCATCCAGCGCAGACCATCGCCCCCGCGCAGCACCTCCATGAATTTGTCGCCCGACTTCAGGCCGACGGCGGCGAGGAAGAGCGTGATACCGACCTCGCGCAGCATGTGGTTGGCGTTCGTCGGCAGATACCACACAAGCGGGCCGGTGTTGGCCACGCGGGAGAGCAAGATGGCCACGACCAACGGGCCGCCCGCGAGCCCGAGCTTCACCGCCACCGGCAGGCCGGGCAGCGAAAGCGGGATCGCGCCGACGATGACGCCGAGCGCGATGCCGAGGAAGAACGGGATCGGCTGCGGGGAGTTGAGCGCCTTGTTGGAATTGCCGACGACCGCCGCCACCGCGTCGATCTGCGGCGCCTCGCCCACCACCATCAGCACGTCACCGAATTGCAACCGGAAGCCCGGCGTAGCGGTGAACTCGATGCCGCCGCGCGTGACGCGCGTTACCACGACGTTGCGTTCGGCGAACACGTCGAGTTCCGTGATCTCCCTACCGAAGACCGTGCTGCGCGTGACGATGAGCCGGCGGTTCGTAACCGAACCGGGTAAGGTTTTCAAATCTACCCCGGCCTCGGTCCCGACGACCACGCGCAATTCATCCAGCCCCTCCTCGGTTCCGACCGCGTGGAGAATGTCGCCCAGCCGCAACAAGGCGTCGGGCCGCGCGACCTCGACCACGCCGCCGCGCGATAAGCGAGAGACGACAACCCGGGCATCGGCCAAGCCGGGCACTTTGCCCAACGGCCGGCCGACGAGGTTGGTGTTGCGCACCTCAAAATTGCGCGTGGCGGGCCGGGGCCGGGCGGGTTGCTGCGCGGTCTCGGCGACGACCACCTCGGCCTTCACGTCCACCCGAAAAATCCTCCGCACCAAAATCATGGTCAAAATGATGCCGACGATGCCGAAGGGATAGGCGACCGCGTAGGCGAGACCCTGCACCGCCGTCGCACCATCGGCCGCGCCGGCTTGTTTGAGCGCCTGCTGCGCGGCCGCGAGGCTCGGCGTGTTGGTGGTCGCGCCCGAGAGAAGGCCGATCCCCGCCGGTAGCTCGACGAATCCGCCTTGGATCAGACCGACCGCCACGGCCGCGCCGAGCAGCACGATGGCGGCGGCAAAGCCGTTCAACATCAGCCCGCGCGCGCGGAGCGAACCGAAGAAACCCGGTCCGATCTGCAGTCCCAGTGTATAGACAAAGATAATCAGCCCGAACTCGCGCACAAACTCCAGCACATGGGCATCCACCGTAAGCTTCAGATAGCCGAGAAACAGTCCGGCAAAAAGCACGCCGGCCACACCGAGGCTGACGCCCCCAATACGGATCTTGCCAAGCGCTGACCCGGCGGTGCCAGCCACGCCGAGCAGCATGACCGTGCGGGCGGCCGAGTCCTCCGTGAGAAGTTGGGTGAGCCAGTTCATAAGATTCCCCCAAGGGTAGCAGGCCCGTCGGGCATGGGCAGCGCAAATTTTGCGCAATCCTGCGCCGGGGCCGGAAAAATCTTTGCACCCGGCCCGCCCCTGCGCTCCAGTCGGGTCATGGATGCTTACGCCCAAGCCCGTGTGTCGATCGACGACGCCCACGCGGCCGATCCCAAGCGCACGGCCGCCGGCCGGCCCGCCGAGCTCGTCTATGCCGACCGGATGGAAGCGTGGGTTGTGCGCGCCGCCACCGCGCCCTCGCCGCTCCTGCGGCTTGCTGCGCGCTGCCAGCATCTCGAACGCTGGAGCGTGCCGCGTGCGACTTTCCCCGACGGCAAAGTCGGCTACCTTAACTGGCGAAAATCCCTCTACAAAAAGCAGGCGGAGCGCGCGCAGACGCTGCTCGTTCAGGCCGGCGTCGCGGCCGGTGAAGCGGAGGAGGTCGCGACTTGGGTGGCCAAGTCCGGTCTGAAAACCAACCCCGGCACGCAGGCGCTGGAGGATGCCGCTTGTCTGGTTTTTTTGGAGAACGAGATCGAGGCCTTCGCCGCGCAACACGCCGACTATCCGCGTGAGAAGTTCGTAGATATCATCCGTAAGACTTGGAAAAAGATGAGTCCGCGCGGGCAGGTGCTGGCGAAGTCCCTCGTCCTGCCGCCCGCCATCGGCGCACTGGTCGGGGAAGCTATCAGCGGCGCGTGACCCCGGCTTGCTGTGTGAACTACCAGGTGACGGTATAGCTGTCGGCCATCCAATACACCCGGCCGGTCAATTGGCTGGTCGCCAGCCCGTCGTCCGCAGCGAGGTAGTTGCGGATTTCCTTCAGGAACTACTCCGTTAACTACACACTACAAAGCGTGCCCCTCTATCTGGCTCTAACCCTTGCATCAAGGTTCTCGCCCGTCAGTTCACTCTCATGCCGGGCACACACCCAATGGAATAAAAATGGCCCGGCAAAATGCCGGGCCATCGAATGAATCCCACCTCGAAATGTCGCCTTAGAAGCTAAACGTGGTGGTAACGCTGATCTTGCGGGGTTCGAGCTGGCTGAAGTTGCTCAGCACCTGCATGCGCGGATTGCCGCCTGTCACCGTGAGTGCATTGCCGTTGTTCGTCAGCGAGCCGGGCAGATTCTGGAGCTGGCCGGCGGTGATGACGCTATACGCATTGGGACTGATGCCATTGGCGCCCCATTGCGGGCTTTGGTCATTGAACAGGTTCGTGATGTTAATTTGGAAGCGAGCCAGCACCTTACCGAAACGGTGGGTGTAATTGGCCCCGATGACCGCCGACCAGGTGGGATCCACGTAGAGGTAATCGAAGGCGGCTTCCAGATTTTGCGCCGGAGTGACCGCGACGGTGCCCGGAATCTGGAACTTGAGCCGAGGGTCGCGGCTGCCTACTTTTCTTTCCGCGCGATAGTTGAGGCCGGCATTAACGCCAAAACCCTTGAGTTTCCCGTCGGTGAACCGATACGTGCCCGCCAAGTTCACCCGGTATTTATGCAGACCGTTCTGCAACGTGCCGGGAGCCGCGCCGTTGAAGCTGTTCTCGATGTTGAGCATAGCTTGCTGGATAGCAGCCGGGTCGATGATCGTGCGCCCGCCAATCACTTGGCCCGCCGTGGCCGCAGCCCCGGCCGCATACTCAGCGAGGTTCGCGGCGTAGAATTCCCGGCGATCCCGGCTCTCGTAGATCGCAAAGACTTGGGGGCGCGAGTAATTGAGCACGAACGAAATGTTCTTCGTCGGATTGGCGGTAATTTCAGCCTCCCAACCCTGCAGCTTTCTAGCCGCTTGGTCCTGATAGTTGAAACCGGTGCTGCTGATCAGATTCGGGTCGGTATAACCCAAGTTCCGATAGAGATTCTGGAAGTCCCCGCGGTTACCCCAGGTGCTGAGCTGATTTTCCTGTTTGGTGTTATAGTGCGTCAGGGTCATGTAGGCGATACCGTCGCCCACCGCATAGCGCAGACCGTAATCATACGTCCGGGCAAAGGTGAGTTCGGGGTCCGCGCCCGTGATGAGCGGGATGTTCGCATTGGCAATCTGCGAGAAGTTGGAGGAGAAATTGGCGACGAAACCCAGCGGTGCCAGAAAGCGGTTCTTGCCCGCAAACGGATACGTGACCAAGCCGGCGCTCGGGCTGGTCTTGTAGAGCTGGCGCAGGCGATGCAGGCCCGCCGTGTTCACCCCGCTTGAGTTGGCGAAGCCATAGATCGCCTTGTAGGTGGTCGGATCGCTCCCGATCACGTTGACGAAATCGCCCTGCACCTTGTCCCGCCGGGCACTGACCGTGAGCGCGACGCGGTCGTCTAAAAAGGTGGTTTGCGAGACGAGCTGGGCGTAATTGATCGTGCGCATGTTGATGTTGCCGCCATACTCGACGAGCCGCCAGTCAATCCCGGGGACAGACGGAGGAGTCACCGATCCGATCGACGGACGGGGCTGGTCCCAATAGACGCGATAGCGGAGCGAGTTCAGGGCTTCGCTGGGCACGCCGGTTGACGCGGGATTGTTGTTCCACCGCCAAGCCGAATTGCGCAGCTCAAACGTCGTCCGCCGCCAGCCGGCGTTCAGGCTGAAACGCTGCTTCATGTCGAAGAACCCCGGCAGGTCGAATTTGTAGGTCGCGGCAATTTTGTATTCCCGGACCATGTCCCGCTGAATCTGGTAATGCTGCTGGAAGTCGGCATACGCCTTGCCGAAGTTCGGGTTCGCCGCCCCGGTGGGCAACAGGCGGTTGAGATCAAGCCGGTAATCGCTCGGCAGGGTATCGCCGTTAACGTAGTAGGGCGCGCCCTGATTCTTCACGATGCCTAACTGAACATAGAAATCGGAGCTGAACTTGTGCTCGAGCCAGTAGGACTCGCCGGTGAAATTGCGGTCGATCAAAATGTCGGCTGGCCCGAGGGAAAACCTCTTGTCCACGCCGGTCTTGAAATAGGGTAGATCAGGCCGTCCACCCCACGGGATCTCGTAACCCAGGCCAACTGAGGAATATTGGTTCCCCTTGTAGTTGAGCAGGCTGTTCGTCCCGAAATTCCACACGAGATAGTCGTTGGTCGGGCTGATCTGCGCGAGGCCGTAATTGGCAGGAGTGACGATCGCGCTGTTATTCTCATTGACTGTGGTGCGGTCCCACCGGGAGGCCTGCTCGGTATAGGTGGGGCGGTAAGCGACATTCTTTTCGCCATCACGCTGAATATCGAATCGGACCTGGGTGTTATCGGATATCTTGTAAGTGCCGGCGATGGTCATGCCATTCTGCCGGTTGCTGGTTCCATCCTGATAGGCTTTGATGTCCTGGCGCAGAAGGTTGAGTCGCACCGCCATCCGATCGGTGCCGAAATTGGTGTCAAACGTCGTGCGATAGCCGCCGAAGCTATCCACGCGAAAGGCGACACTAGAGAACTTGCTATCGAGACGGGCCACTTTGCTCGTGCTGCCTTGGAGACCACCGGGACCACCGTCCCCAAAGAGCGCAGCATTGGGTCCGCGCGAAAAGTCGTAACGCTCGGAATTGTAGGAATCCGCTACGTAATAATTGATCGACCCGTTGCGCACGGGGAAATTGCCGTTGCCATCGACGCCGCGAAAACTCGACTGAAATCGGTTGCCGCCAAAGGCACCCGCTTCACCACCTTGAGCCGAGTCCATGCCCACTGTCCAAGCCGCAGCTTGGTTCATGTCGGTGAGATTGAAATCCTCGAGAAATTCCTTGGTCATGACCGAAATGGAAGCCGGGGTGATCTTCAAGGGCGTATCGGCCCGGCCGCCGGCCAGAGTATTGCCGCCGAAGTAACCCCGA
>JAHFTH010000209.1 GCA_023269445.1 Lacunisphaera sp. | reverse complement strand
AGGCACTGCCGCACTTCGAACGCGCCGCCGCCCTGCTCCCGGACAACCCAGAGGCACGCCTGCAACTGGGCACGGCGCTGCTCACACTTTCGCGCCCGGCCGACGCCCTACCCCATTTCGAAGCCGCCGTCGCACTCGACCCCGAGTCCGCGCAGGCGCACTACCGCTTGGCCCTGACGTTGCGCTCGCTCGGCAGGATCGCCGAAGCGAACACCCACTACCGCGAGGCCATCGCCTTGGACCCGAGCCTGGGGCGTTAACGTCTATTAGGTGGGCGCCGGTTTCTATACCGGCGCCTGATCGGCAATACGTGTCGCCGATGTGGAAATCGGCGACCACCCACGACCCTAGGCCACCAGGGCCTTCGTCAGTTCCCCATTCACCAAGCGGTGAACCTTGAGCGGATTCGCGTTCTGCAGTTCGGCCGGCAGCAGCTCGTCGGAGAAACTCTGGTAGCACACCGGCCGGGCCCAGCGACCCAGCGCGCGCGTGCCGACCGAGGTCGTGCGGCCGCCGTCGCTCGTCGCCGGATAAGGTCCGCCGTGCACGATGGCGTGGCTGACCTCGACGCCGGTGGGATAGCCGTTGAGCACGAGCCGGCCGGCCTTCGTGGCCAGCACCTCGATCAAGTCGGCCTGCTCCTTCGCCTCGGTCGCGCCGGTCTGCAGAGTCGCGGTGAGCGAACCTTCGACCACGCCGGCAACCTGTAGCATCTCCGCCCGGTCCTTGCACCAGACGACCAGCGAACTCGGCCCGAATATCTCCTCGGACAACGCGTGGTTGCCCGCGAAAGTGAGCGCACTGGTCTCGAACCACACGGGCGTGGCGCCGCACATGCCGGCGGTCTGGCCCTGCGCGATGACCTTCACGCCCGCCTGTTTGCCGCGAATTGCGGTGTTGGCCGCGTAGGTCTTGGCGATGCCCGGCGTGAGCATCACGCTCTCGGGCGTCGCGGAAAGTTTGGCGGCCAGCGCCTTGATGAACTCCTCGGCGGCGGACGAACGCTGCAGCACGATAAGGCCGGGATTGGTGCAGAATTGTCCGACACCCAGCGTGCTCGAAGCATGCAGGCCGTCCACCAGCGCAGCCGCCCGCTCGGCAATCGCACCGGGCAGAATGAACACAGGGTTGACGCTGCCCATCTCCGCATAGACCGGGATCGGCTCGGGCCGCGCGGCGCCGAGATCGGTGAGAGCCCGACCGGCCTTGACCGAGCCGGTGAAACCCGCGGCCTTGATGACCGGATGTTTCACGAGCGCCTGCCCCACCTCGAAGCCGGCATCGAAGAGCAGCGAGAACGTGCCCTCGGGCAGACCGCAATCGCGCACGGCGTGCAAAATCAGACGACCGACCAGCTCGCTCGTGCCGGGATGCGCCGGGTGGGCCTTGACGATGACCGGACAACCCACCGCGAGCGCGGACGCTGTGTCGCCGCCGGCGACGGAGTAGGCGAAGGGAAAATTGCTGGAGCCGAAGACCACCACCGGGCCAAGCGGACGCAGCATCGAGCGATGGTCGGGCTTGGGCAGCGGCTTGCGGTCGGGGTTGGCGGTCTCGATGCGGGCATCGACCCAGTCGCCGCGCTCGGCCGACTCGGCATAGAGCCGGAGCTGGCCGTCGGTGCGCCCCACCTCACCCTTGAGCCGGGCCTCGGGCAATGCGGTTTCCTGCATGGCGCGGGCAACGAGATCATCAACCTTGGCCTCCAGGTTGGCGGCGATGGCGCGGAGGAACTTGCCCCGGGTGGCCCCGGATAAACGCGCCAGCGCGGGCGCGGCGGCGGCGGCGAGTTGCGCGGCGCGATCCACGTCCTCGGCGGTGGCCGAGGTGAACGAGGGCTCGAGGGCCACATTTTTCGCCGGGTCGTAGGCCTTGAATGAGCCACCACCCAGACCACTGGAACCAAAGCCAATCAGGGAGCCGCCGTCAGGTTTCATAAGCCCGCTATTTATGAATACCGATCCGGATTTAGCAAAGTAAGATCCACCGAGGGTTTGCGCTCACAGATGACCTCGGCGACCAGCCGGCCCGCACCCGGGGCCAGCGTGACGCCGAGCATGGCGTGACCGCAGGCGGCGGTGAGGTTGGCGTAGCGGGCGAAGCGGCCGACATACGGCAGGCCGTCGGGCGACACCGGACGGTAGCCGAACCAAGGCTTCACCCCGGCGAAATCCGCGGGCGTCAACTCCGGCAGATAAGCCAGGGCCCCGGCGATGATCTGCTCCACCCGCTCGGGCCGCACGCGATCCTGGTGGCCGGCGATCTCCATCGTGCCGCCGAACCGCAGCGTGTCGCCCATCGGGGTGACAGCCACGCGACGCTCCTTCAAAATAAATGGCTTGGTGATGCGGAAGCGCGGATTCGGCAAAGTCAGGCTGTAACCCTTGCCCGCCTGCATCGGCATCCGCAGGCCGAGACCGGCAATCATGCCGGACGACCACGAACCACCGCTCAGCACAAATTCATCCGCGATGAGATCGCCCGCCGTGGTCTGGGCGGCCGCGATCCGCCGACCCACGTTGCGCCAGCCATAGATGGTGGTGCTCCACTGGAAACGAACGCCCATCTCCTTGAGCAAAGCCGTCAGCGCGGTCGTGAACCGGGCCGGGGTGAGATGCGCGTCGATGGGAAAATAAACGGAGCCCGCGATATCGAGCTTCACGCCGAGCCCAAGCGCGGCGGTCTGCGTGGCATCGAGCACGCGGGCCTCGACGCCGAGCTCGTTGGCGATGCGGGCGAGGCCGTTGGCCTCGTCGTCGAGGCCTTGCTGCGTGCGGCAAAGATTGAGCAGGCCGTCGCGCCGGTATTCGGATTTGTCACCGGTGACGTCATTGAGCTCCTCAAACAATCCCTGACTGTGCAGGCAGAGGTCGCGGAGGATCGGCGCGGCGCGCGCGACCCGCCGGTGGGTGCTGGCGCGCCAGAAGTGCCAGCCCCAGCGCATGAGCTCGGTGTCCAGGCGCGGCTGGATGTAGAACGGGCTGCGGGAATTCAGCATCCACTTGAGTCCCTTCCAGACCATGCCGGGCGCGGCGAGCGGAATGACATGGCTGGGCGAAACGTAACCGGAACTGCCAATGGCGCAGTGGTCATGTCCCTCGGCGTGGCGCTCGACGATCGTCACGGTGCAACCTTCCCGCGCGAGATAATAGGCCGTGCAGAGGCCGACGATACCCCCGCCACAGACGATGACGGATTTTGAATTTTTCATGCTCAATGGGTAGGGCGAATCCTCCGGATGAGCCGCGGCTCGTCGAGGACGACTCGCCCTACCTCTTTAAATTCATCTAATCCCCCAGGCAAAAGGGTCGGCCGGGTCCAGCAGGAGGGTCCCCTCGCCCATGACATGCGCCGTGCCGGTGATGGTCGGGACGATCTTGTCGCCCTGCTTACGGTATTTCGCCCGGAAAGTGCTGCCGACAATGCCCTCCTGCACCCACTCGGTGCCGGGGAGCAGTTTACCATCGGCGGCGAGACACGCGAGTTTCGCACTGGTGCCGGTGCCACAAGGCGAGCGGTCGTAGGCCCCGCCCGGACAGAGGACAAAATTCCGGCTGCTCGAACCGGGCTTGGTCCCGGGACCGAAAAGCGCGACATGGTCGATCTCGGGAAATCCGGAATCGGCCACGGCCTTGCGGATGCGCGTGCAATAGTCGGTCAGCTGGGCGACGTTATCGAGCTCGAGCCGTTGATGGTGATCGTTGATCACGCAAAACCAGTTCCCGCCCCAGGCGAGATCGCAGTTCACATCGCCGACCCCGGGCAGATAGATCGGCAAATCCTTTTCGCGTCGGTAAGCCGGCACGTTGTCAAACGTGACCATGCCATCCGCCGCGAGCACCGCCACAATCACCCCGGCCGGCGTATCGAGTTTCACCAGGCCGGGCTTGAGCCGCCCCAAGTGCGCCAGAGCCACAATCACGCCGATGATGCCGTGCCCGCACATGCCGAGGTAGCCGACATTGTTGAAAAAGATGACACCGAACTGGCAGGCCCGGTCATGCGGCTCGACGAGGAGCGCACCCACAAAGACATCCGACCCGCGCGGCTCGCCGACAATCGCGGAGCGAAACCGGTCGAGCGTATCCTGAAACAGCCTGACGCGTTCACTCAACGGCCCACCGCCCAGATCATGTCCGCCCTCCAGCACGAGGCGGGTGGGTTCGCCTCCCGTGTGCGTATCGACTATCCTGATGGTCGTGAAGGCAGGCATCGGCTGGTAGTGTCAGTGACATCAACGGCACAAAACCTCCATGAAAAGCAAAAAGCCGATCTCCCGAGGGAAACCGGCGTCAATTTCGGGTAGCCGCAGCTCAGATCGCCGCGTCGCCGTGCTCGTCGGTGCGAATGCGGATCACGTCCTCCACGGGAGAGATGAAGACCTTGCCATCGCCGATCTTGCCGGTCTTGGCGCCATTCACGATGGCGGCCACGACCTTGTCCTTGAGTTCGTCGGAGACGACCAGCTCGAGTTTGATCTTGGGGAGGAAATCCACAGTGTATTCGCTGCCCCGGTAGATCTCGGTGTGACCCTTCTGGCGGCCGAAGCCCTTGACCTCGGTGACCGTCATGCCCTCGACACCGACGAGGGTGAGCGCTTCTTTGACGGCTTCCAGTTTGAACGGCTTGATGATGGCGGTGATGAGTTTCATGGGGTATTGGGGTTGCGAGAAATATCCGACAAAGCCGCCGCTGGCGCAAGTCTACTGTGCGGGAATGACGGTCTGGATATGGAGCTCCTTGAGCTGCTTGGCCGTGACCGGCGTCGGGCTCTGGGCCATGAGGTCCTGCGCCTTCTGCGTCTTGGGGAAAGCGATGACGTCGCGAATGCTGGTCGTGCCGCAAAGCAGCGCGCACATGCGATCGAGACCGAAGGCAAAGCCGCCATGCGGCGGCGCGCCGTAGGTGAAGGCCTTGAGCATGTAGCCGAAGCGGCTCTCGACCACATCGGCCGGAATCTTGAGCACGTCCTCGAAAATCTTCTTCTGCAGGGTCGGCTGGTGAATACGGATCGACCCGCCCCCAAGCTCCATGCCGTTGAGCACGCAATCGTAGTGCTGGCCGCGCACCGCTTTCGGATCCGAATCAAGCAGAGCCACATCCTCCGGCACGGGCGAGGTGAACGGATGGTGCGTGGCCGCGTAGCTGCCCTTCTCCTCGTCGTAGGACATGAGCGGAAAATCGACGACCCAGAGGAAATTCCACTGGTCGGCGCGGATCGTCAGCTTGCCGCGCTTCACGAGCAGCTGGGCGGCATCGAGGCGGGCGCGGCCGAGGATGGCGCAGGCGCGCTCCCACGGGGCGGCGGCGAAGAACACGATGTCACCGTTCTCGATGTTGAGACGTTTCGTCAGCTCGGCCTTCTCGGTGTCGTTGAAGAATTTCACGATGGGCGACTTCCATTCGCCGTTCTCGACCTTGATGAAGGCGAGGCCCTTCGCGCCGAGTGATTTCGCGACCTCTTCCAGCGCGCCGATTTCACCCTGCGTGATGTCCGCGAGACCCTTCGCGTTGAACGCCTTCACCGAGCCGTGCGCGGCGACGGTCGAGGCGAAGACCTTGAAGCCGGAGCTCTTGAACGTATCGCTGAAATCAACCAGCTCCATCGCGAAACGCGTGTCGGGCTTGTCCACGCCATAACGGTTCATGGCGTCCTTGTAGGCGAGGCGCGGGAACGGCGTGGGCAGGTCGTGGGCGAGCACATCCTTCCAGACCTTTTTCAGCATGCCCTCGAAAAGCGCGTAGATGCCCTCGCGGTCGATGAACGACACCTCGACGTCGATCTGCGTGAACTCCATCTGGCGGTCGGCGCGCAGGTCCTCGTCGCGGAAGCAGCGGGCGATCTGGAAATACTTCTCCACGCCCGCGACCATCAGGATCTGCTTGAACTGCTGGGGCGACTGCGAGAGCGCGTAGAACTGGCCGGCGTGGATGCGCGACGGCACGAGGTATTCACGGGCGCCCTCGGGCGTGCTCTTGAACAGCGC
>JAHFTH010000025.1:12295-20918 GCA_023269445.1 Lacunisphaera sp. | reverse complement strand
GGCCGATGCCTAGCTGGATCAGGCCCTGCCGGAGCACCATTCGCAGGATGCTCTCGCGGTCCGCGCCGAGCGCCATGCGGATGCCGAATTCCTGCGTGCGCTGATTGACGGAGAACGACATCACGCCGTAGAGGCCGACGGCGGCGAGGATGAGGGCGACCACGCCGAAGATGGTGAACATCGTGGCGATGATGCGGTTCTGGCCAAGGGTTTCGTTCAGGAGCCGTTGAGGCGTGCCGGCGAAGTAAAGCGGGAGATTGGCATCGATCGCCTGCATCTCGCGGCGGACCAAGGCTGCGGCGGTCTCGCCGGACTGGCCGCCCCGGGGCCGCGCCACAACGGTGGCGAACTGGGGCGCGGGCAGCGCGGCCGGGACGGGGCCGAAGACATTGGTGTAGAGCGGCACGTAGAATCCCTCCTCGCCGGTCGGGCCGTTGTTGCCGGCGACGGGGGCGCTCATGCGCAGCTCAGGGGCGAGGCCGACGATGGTGCGCCACGGGCCGTAGAGGTTGTTGTTGCCGACCGTGCGGAAGCGGCGGCCCAGCGGGCTCTCGCCGCCGAAGAACTTGCGCGCGAATGTGGTGTTGATGATCGCCACGGGCCGCACGAGGTCGCTGTCCTCGTTGGTGAAGTCGCGTCCCTCGATAATCCGCACGCCCAGCGTGGCAAAGAAGCCGTCGGAGACGTTCTCAAAATGGGCCTTGGGCCGGTCGGTTTCCTTGGGATAGGTCTGGCCCTCGATCTCGATGTCGCCATTGCCCGAGAAGGTCATGCGGAAGCGGGAGCTGAAGGCCGCGCCCTCGAGCGCGGGGTTGGCGCGGAGCTGGCGGAGGACCCGCTCGAAAAACTGGCGCTTGGCCTGCGGGGTCGGGTAGTCGGCCTCAAAGAGCCCGACGCGGCCGGAGTAGATGGCGCCGGTGTCGTAGCCGTAGTTGATGGACTGCTGGCGGAGGATGGACTGCAGCTGCAGCAGCGAGCCGACGAGCAGGATGCTGGTGACGAGGATCTGGAAGACGACGAGGGCACGGGTGAGGAACGCGGTGAGGCGGCCCGTGTTACCGCGGCCGGATTCCTTGAGCACGTCGGCCGCGCTGGCGCGC
The DNA here is from genome assembly GCA_023269445.1 of Lacunisphaera sp. GTDB lineage: Bacteria > Verrucomicrobiota > Verrucomicrobiia > Opitutales > Opitutaceae > Lacunisphaera. Next base: position 19,818 of record JAHFTH010000025.1, on the reverse strand, counting down.
GAGGCCAGCCAGGCGGGGACGAGGCCGGAGACGACCGCCGCCAGCATCGTGGCGCCGACGGTGAAGGCGAGAACCGGGCCGTCGATGGTGAACACGATCCAGTAGGGCAGCGGGAACGGCAGGGTCTTGACGGCGGCGGTGAGCAGGTCCACCGCCCAGTAGGAGCCGCCCACGCCGAGGACGGCACCGAGGCTGGCGACCAGCAGGCTCTCGGTAAGCATCTGGCGGACGAGGCGGGTGCGCGTGGCGCCGAGCGAGGAGCGGATGGCGAGTTCCTTGGCGCGCAGGGTGGCGCGGGCGAACTGCATGTTCATCACGTTGACGCAGGCGATGAGGAGGACGCCGAGGCAGAAGCCGAGCATCGTGAACATCAGGCCGCGGAGCTGGGGGCCGGTGAAGTTGTTGATCAGCGGCTGGACGCGGGCGGCGGGGACATCCTTGTTGCTGACGGGGTTGGCCTTGGCGAGGTTGGCGGCGATACCGGTGAACTCCGCGGTGGCCGACTCGGCGGTGATCCCGGGCTTCAGCCGGCCGAGGATCGCGATGTTGTTGGCCGCTTGGTCGGTGCGCGGGCGGACGGGGAACTCGTTATAGAGCGGGATCCAGACCTGCTCGTTGACCGGGAAATTGAACTGCGGTGGCATCACGCCGATGATGGTGGCGCTGCGGCCGTTGGTGCGCACGGCCTGGCCGACGATCTGCGGGTCGCGGTTGAAGTCCTGCTCCCAGAGTTGGTGGCTGATGAGGACGACGGGCTCTGCGCCGGGCTGGTTGTCGGCGGCGGTGAAGTCGCGCCCGAGGATCGGGGCGACGCCGAGGATGCCGAAGAACCTGTCGGTCACGTAGGCGCCGGTGTAGCGCTGCGGCACGCCCCGGTAGGTGAGGTTGACGGTCGAGAAATTCATGTAGCCGGCCATGGCACTGAAGGACGACTGCGCGGCCATCAGGTCCTCGTAGTCCATGGCCGTGATGCGGCCGTTGAAGTTGTTGCCCCCGTTCGACTGTGTGGGATCGATGAGCTGGACATCCATCAGCTGGTGGCTGTCGGGGAAGGAGAACCCGCGCAGCGCGGTGGCGTTGACGACCGTGAACTGGGTGGTGACGGCGCAGATGCCGAGCGCGAGGACGAAGACTGCGAGGGCGCAGAAGGATTTTTCCTTGATCAGCACGCGCAGACCGACCCGGAGATCCTGGAAAAGGGTTTCAATTATCATGGGGCAGGAGGTGAGGCAGGATAAAGAAAAGGCGGATGACGGTCTGGGGGAGCTCGGAGCGGGCTTGCTCAAGTGGTGCGGCAGACTGCGTCGCCGTCTTTCCCGCCAAATGCGTGAGGGCCGGTGTGGGCGGAAGCGCGGTGCTCGTCAGACAAAGGACCGTGATGCACAGGGAGACGAACAGCGTGAGCAAAACCCGGGTGTGGGTGCGGAAAAAGACCGTCGTGGTAGCCAGGAGCATGCGCCTATTTCGCATGGTTTGTGCCAAGCTGAATGGTAGTTTCTATTCGCAGCCGGGCAAGGGGTTGTGGATATTCGATGAATGTAAGATTCGCAATTTGCCGCGTTAATGAAATTGCTCCGTCCCACGGGTGGGATGGAGCAAGCGAGTGATAACATAGGCAAATACTGGTCACTCCGAACGCAGCGCGACCATAGGGCTGACCTTGGTGGCGCGGCGGGCGGGCAGGTAGCAGGCGAGCAGGGCGGCGGCGGCCAGGACGACGGCGGCGGCACCGAGGGCGACGGGGTCGAAGGGACTGACCTGGTAGAGGAAACTGCCGAGCAATTGGCCTGCCCCAACTGAGAGCAACAGACCGACGCCGAGAGCAAGGGCGGTCTGGAGCGCGCCTTGTTTCATGATGAGGTAGAACACATCGCTGGGATGCGCACCGATCGCCATGCGGATGCCGATCTCGCGGGTGCGGCGGGAGACGAGATAGGTTTTGACGCCATACACGCCGACGACGGCGAGCAGCAGGGCCACACCGCCAAAAATGCCGAACAGCGCGGCGCCGAGGCGCACGATCCAGAGCTCGATATTGCGATCCACCAGCGTGGACATGGGCGTGACACCGAGCACGGGCATGAGCGGGTTGATCTCGCGGAGTGCGTTGCGCAAGGCGGGGACCGCGGCCTCGGTGGGCATGGTGCTGCGGACGTGCAGATAGACGTTGGCTTGGAAGGCCTGGACGAAGGGCACGAGCACGCGGGGCCGGTCGTTCTTTTGGAGGGCGTCGTGGCGATGAGCGGCACAGACGCCGATGACCTCCAGTTCGGCTGGTGAACCGTCGGATGGCGGCTGCGTGTAGCGGATCCGCTGGCCCAGGGCTTCTTCCTTGGGGAAAAGCTTCTTGGCCATGGTCTCGTCAATAATGGCGACCCGTGCGGATTTTTCATCCCCGGCCTCGGAGGGAGTGAAGTCGCGCCCGCGCAACAGGCGGATGCCCATGGCGCGGAAGTAGTCGGGAGTAACCGAGGTCAAGATGGCATCGGCCCCGGCCTTGGGCGAAGCAGGGTCGGCCTTTTCGGCGGAAGGCGCCTGGCGGGCATCGACGAAACGACGGTCGTCCTCAAGATTGCCGTAGGGCAACTGGGTGCTGATGGCGGTGGCGGTGACGCCGGGCTGGGCCTGGACACGTTCGACGATGGAGAGAAGCGTGCGCCGGGCGTCTGCCGCAGGCGTGTTGCCGAGAGAGTAGTCCAACTCAGCTACGACCTGTCCGGCGGGTTCAAAGCCGAGCTGGGCGCCACCGGCGACGAGAGCGCCGCGCACAAACAGACCGGCGCTGAACAGCAGCATGAACGAGAGGGCGATCTGGGCCATGACCAGAATCTGGCGACCGGCAAAGAAGCGATTGAGCCGGCCAGTATCAGCGTCGCCCGTGCCTTGCTGTTTGAGGGAAGCAACGAGGTCCGTGCGGGAGGCGCGCAAGGCCGGGCCAACGGCGAAAAACAGGGTGGCGAGAGTGGCGAGCAGGAAGGTCACACCCAGCACGGCGGGATTGGGAGTCGGATCTACGGCCAGCGAAAAATTCATGGTGCTGAAAAGCGACTCCAGCGAAGTGAGCAGGAGGTCGTTGCTCCAGAGCGACAGCAGCAGGCCCAGCAGGCCGCCTGTCAGGGCTAGGAGGAAACCCTCCGCCACCAACTGGCGCACGATCCGGCTGCGGGAGGCCCCGAGCGCGAGGCGGACAGCGATCTCCTTGGTGCGCGCGGTGCCGCGGGCCAGCATCATGTTGGCGAGATTCAGGCAGGCGATGAGCAGCACGCAGCCTGACATGCCGAGCAGGGTGGCGGCCAGCGGGAAGGGTGAGCTATCTCCGCTGGGGCTGGTGCTGATGCTGAAACGTGAGGGTGACTCGGCCACCAGTTCCCGTTCGGTGGCGTTGTCCGGCGGCTGCACTGCGGCTAGGGTCTTGGCAATCGCCGGGAGCCGGCTGGTCAGGTTTCCGCGGGTCACACCGGGCGCGAGGCGGGCAGTGAGATTGAGGGAAAAATTCTTGAGACTGGCGAGATCCTGCGCCTCGTGGTTTTCACGGAAGGGCTGCGAATAAGTGGAGAACTGACCGAGCGGCAGCCAGACATCGGGCGCGAGCATGGCGTTGAGGCCGCTGAAGCCTTTGCGGGCGACGCCGATCACCGTGTGTGGCTGGCCGTTGATGCGGAGGGTCGAGCCGACAAAGTCGGCCGCCCCGCCGGCCCGCTGCCACATTTGATAACTGGTGATCACGACCGGGATGGTGGCATTCGGTCTGGCTTCTGCTGCGGTGAAGAAACGACCGGCGGCGGGCGTGGTGCCGAGCATCGCGAAATAATTTTCCGAGACCATGAAAGCGAAGCTGCGGCGCATGCTCTCGTCCTGACCGATGCCGGCGAGGATGGGGTTCATCGCGGCGACGTCGGCAAAGGTGTCCTTGGCTGCGCGCAAGGTCAGGTATTCCGCGTGGGAGAACTGACGGTAGTCCTTGTTCGCGTCCTTTTTGGCCGTGAAGACGTTGACGACCTCGTCCGGGGCCTGGGTGATGACGGGCCGCATCAGAATGCCGTGGATCAGCGAGAAAATGGCGGAGTTCACCCCGATGGCGAGCGCGAGGGTGATGACGGCCACGATAGTGAAGCCGGGGGTCTTCAGCAGGGTGCGGAACGCGAGACGGAGATCCTGGAGCATTTTCGATTTTGGATTGGGGATTTTCGATTGAACCTCGGCGGGGGTCCGGAACTCAGGCCTCGACCTGTTCCTGGACGACGCGGCCGTCGAACACGTGGATCGTGCGCTCGGCGTGGCGGGCGAAACGGGTGTCGTGCGTGACCATGACGATGGTCGAGCCAGCGCGATGGAGCGAATGGAGGAGTTCCATGACGGCGTCGCCGTTCTTGGAATCCAAGTTGCCGGTGGGCTCGTCAGCGAGGAGGACGGCGGGCGAGCCGGCAAGGGCACGGGCGACGGCGACGCGCTGTTGCTGACCGCCGGAGAGCTGGGAGGGAAGGTGCTTGGCGCGATGGCCCATGCCGACTTTCTCGAGGGCTTCGGTCACGCGGGTCTTGCGCTCGGCGGCGGGCATGCCGCGGTAGGTGAGAGGCAGTTCGACGTTTTCGTAGACGGTGAGGTCGCCGATGAGATTGAACGATTGGAAGATGAAACCGATCTCGCGGTTGCGGATGCGCGCGCGCTCGGGGAGCGTGAGGCCCTGCACGGGGCGGCCGTTGAGGACGTAGGTGCCGTCGGTCGGCGTGTCGAGCAGGCCGAGGATGGAGAGCATGGTGGACTTGCCGCAGCCGGAAGGGCCGGCGATGGCCACGTATTCACCTTTGCGGATATCCATGTGGATGCCGGCGAGGGCGTGCGTCTCGACTTCGTCGGTGAGGAAGACCTTGGTGACGCCTTCGAGTTTGATGAGGGAGGGATTGTCGGTGGTCATGTGATTTTCGATTGCCTGCGGATTGTGATTTGGAGCCGGACTGGGGGATAACACTCCGGATGGGTCTGAAGTTACGTAAATTTGTGAGTTTCAGTCGGCGGCGTCGGATTCGGTGCCGACGAGGGCGGTGAGCAAGGCGAGAATGAGGAGAGGCGCGATCATGACTGAATCAATTTAGCCGGATGCGATCGTTGGAGTCGTAAGGCGACGTGTCGGAGAGAATGACCCAGTCGCCTGGCTGGAGGCCGCCGAGAATCTCGATGGTGTTGACCGAGCTGCGACCGAGCTGCACCTGCACCCGGCTGGCCTCGGTGGAAGTGAGCTTGTCGCCGTTGGTCTTGAAGATGCCGACGGTGCTTTTTTCCTGACCGAAGGCGGGGCGGCCGACGTAGATCACGTCGTCGAGACGCTCGAGTTCGATGGTGCCGTCCACGGAGAGGTCGGGACGGGCGCCACGAGGGAGCGCATTGACGATGGTCACGTCGACGAGGACGGTGCCGTTCTGCACGGCGGGGTCGATGCGGGCGACGCGGCCCTCGACGATGCCGTTGCGGGTGTCGATGGAAGCGAGCTGGCCGATGGCGATGTCCTTGGCCTGGGTCTCGGCGATGCGGACCTCGGCCTTCAATTTGGTCGGGTCGGCTACGCGGGCGATGTTCTGGCCGGGCTGGACTTGGGCGCCGACCTCGACGGGCAGGGCTGAGAGCACACCGGTCATCGAGGCGCGGACGCGCAGTGCCTCGAGCTCCTCATTGCGGAGGCGGGACATCGAGGCGAGGCGCTCGACCTCGGCTTCCTGCACGGCGAGCTGGGGCTTGATGGATTCCTGGGCGAAGGCGAAACGTTTCTGCTCGATCACGTGGCGGGTGGCGGCCTCCTCGGCGGAGACCTTGGAGAGTTTAAACTGCACGGGGGAGACGAGACCATCCTTGAACAGCTCCTCGTTGACCTCGGCCTGAAGACGGGCCTGTTAGTAATTTGATTTTGCGCCGGCAGCGGTGGACTCGGCCTGGAGTAACTGGCTCTCCAACTGCACGCGCTGGTTGGCGAGCTGGGCCTCGGCCGCGAGGAGCTGGGACTTGGCGTTGGCGGCGGCGGAGACGACGTCGGGATTGGTCAGTTCGAGGATGAGGGTGCCGGGCTCGACCGGGGCGCCGGGGCGGAGAATGATTTTGTCCACGCGACCTTGCGTGCGGGCGGCGATCCAGCGGATTTCCTCCGGCACTAGCGTGCCGAGGCCGCGGACTTGGCGGACCATCGGGCCGCGTTTGACGACATCCATCCAGACGAGATTTTTTTCCACCGTGGGAGCGGCGGGTTTGAGCTTCGCCAGACCGTAAGTGATTCCCGCCAACACGACGACGGCGATCGCGGCGTAGATGATGCGTTTGCGGCGTTTTTCCTTGGCGATGTTGGGGCGGGCGATGTCCATGCAGTTCGTTGTTAGGCGCGACACTTTGCAGTGTCCGTGCCAAGTGAGAGGATAGCCGTAAGTCGCTAGCTTTAAGCTATAAGCGAAACACCAAGGTTTAGTCCTCGGCTCCGTTCAGAGCGAAGGCGGGAAGTGAACGTCCCAATAGTGGGAAGTGGGAAGCGCGTCATTTTTGATGTAGGTCGGGCTTTAGGCCCGACGAGCACCTTGGATCGGTTCGCTGGATCGCCTTGCACTTGATCGAACCATGATAACATCTCGCTGCGGATCATTTCCTAAAGAGAAAAGGTGATCACCGGCTATAACGAATCCGAATTTCTTGTAGAATGAGATCGCTCTCGGATTTCGCTCCCATACGCCCAGCCAGATCACATCAGAGTCGTGACTTATCATTTCTGCGATGCAGGCATGCATGAGATCCTGCGCAACCCCTTTGCCATGCCAGTCACTCGCCACATACAAGCGTTGAATTTCACCAGGTGACTTCGCCGAGACGCAACCTGGTGCAGCGCCCCAGCGGAGTTGGGCAAACCCAACCAGCCGTTCCTTATCTTTGCTTAGCAGAGTAATCCTTTGTGAATCGGAAATTTCGCCCGCCTGAATGGCCTCGCTATAACTGGTCTGGCAATGAAGCCGCATATCCTCGGCCGTATTCATGGCACTGAAGGTCTCTCGAAATGTTCTTTCGGCCAGCTGGGCCAGCTGCTCTGCATCGCTTCGAATTGCTTTTTGTATGACTGGCATCGGAGCCTTGATCACCTAGTTTAGCGCTGCGGGTGAGCAATTCTCACCGCACGTTGCCGTAGGCGCTGAGGACGATGTCTTGGCCGGTCTTGGTTTTGGCGTAAATGCGGAAGGCGGCGTTGGTGGCTTCGTGAGTGTTCTGCGGAGCGAGATACAGACGGTAGTGGTGGCCGGCCTCGAGGGTCTCTAGGCGGCTGTTGAACAGTCCGCTGGTGGGCAAAACGCTGCTGACGGTAAGTTCCAACCCGTCGGCGATGCGAATCTCAATGACCTGTTCGGTCGCCGGGCTGTTGAGTTTCCAGTCCACGCTGCGCGGGGTGAGAGTGGCGAGTTCGGGCACGTCCAGTTGCACGCGGAGGTGGACGGGCTCCTTGGCGTCGTCGGTCGTGACGGTGATCGTGCGTTCATACACGCCATGGCGGTCGCCGACGG
>JAHFTH010000025.1:0-12285 GCA_023269445.1 Lacunisphaera sp. | reverse complement strand
AAGCGCGCGGTGATGCGGCCGCTGGCACCGGGGGCAATGGTCTGCGCGCTCGGCGTGGCCTCGAGACAGTCGCAGCTCGTGTCGACGCCGAGGATCGTGACGGTCTTGTCGCCGGAGTTGGTGAATTCAAAGGCCGTCTCGGCGGTTCTTTGCAAAGGGGCGGCTTGGACGGAGAGCTCGCGGGTTTTCCAATCCAGCGCGAGGGCGGAGAGTGCGAGGGCGGAGAACAGCAGGCAGAAAGTGAGTCGCTTCATGGTGGCATCCGACAGCAGAGGAAGCCGTCGGTGCCTAAACGAATTGCTTCAGGGTCTCGGCGACAAGGGCGAATTCGGCGCGAAGAGTGACGAACGTGGCGGCGGCCTCGGCGAAGGCGGCGGACTTACCCTGCATTTCCATTTCATGGCAGATGCGCTGAAGGTTAGTCGCGCCGAAGTTGCAGCAACTGCCCTTGATGGTGTGCGCGGCGCGGGTGAGGAGCACGGCATCCGCGGTCGCGAGGGCCTGCTCGATTTCGGCGAAGCGGCCGGGGACGTCCTGCACGAAGAGGTCGATCATCTCGCGCAGGAAGTTGGGATCGTCCGGATTGAGCGCGCGCAGGTCCTCAATGGCCTGGGGTTCGATCGTGGGGCTGATGGCTGCGTTCATACTGATAGTGGGCAGCCGGTTATACGGCACGTATTTACCCGGACATGAGGAGAAAGACGAATGGCGATTACTTATATCATGGAATCCTGATGCGACGATATTCTACTTGCCTGACGCGCCGGGGTGCAGTTTTGTGGGTCATGGCAAAATCCTTTGTTTTCTCCTCTGAGTCGGTTGGCGAAGGCCACCCGGATAAAGTCGCTGACCTGATCTCCGACAGCGTGCTCGATGCCTGCTTGGCGCAGGATCGCACCAGCCGCGTGGCCTGCGAGACCATGGTCAAATCCAACATGGTCATCCTGGCCGGTGAAATCACCACCAAGGCCAAACTGAATTACGAGGCCATCGTGCGCGCAGCGATCCGCGACATCGGCTACGTGAACAATGACGACGTGTTTCACGCCGACACGGTCTTCATCAACAATTATCTGACCGCCCAATCACCCGACATTTCGCAAGGCGTCGATGCCAAGAAAGCGAAGGGCAAGAAGACGGCGGAGCAGGGCGCGGGCGATCAAGGCCTGATGTTCGGCTACGCGTGCACGGAGACCCCCGAGCTGATGCCGACTCCCGTGATGTTCGCCCACCGTCTCGGTCGCAAGCTCACTCAGATCCGCAAGAGCGGCAAGATTGACTGGCTCCGGCCGGATGCGAAGTCGCAGGTGTCGATCCGCTACGAGAACGACAAACCGGTCGCCGTGGAAAACGTCGTCATCTCCACGCAGCACACCGCTGACGTCTCTCACAGCAAGATCGAGAGCTACCTGATCGATAACGTCATCAAGAAGGTCATCCCGGCCCGCATGCTGACGAAGAAGACCCAATTTCTCATCAACCCCACCGGCCGCTTCGTTATTGGCGGACCGCAGGGCGACTCCGGTCTCACCGGCCGCAAGATCATCGTCGATACCTATGGTGGTTGGGGCCGTCACGGTGGCGGCGCCTTCTCCGGCAAGGATCCGTCCAAGGTGGATCGTTCGGCCGCCTACATGTGCCGCTGGGTCGCGAAGAACATCGTCGCGGCTGGCCTCGCCGAGCTCGCCGAACTTCAGGTGGCCTACGCCATCGGTTATCCCGACCCGGTCAGCGTCTATGTTGACACGATGGGCACGGGCAAGGTCTCCGACGAGAAAATCGCCAAGGCCGTCACCAAGGTTTTCGGTTTCAAGCCAGCGGAGATCGTCCGCCAGCTCAATCTGCTCCGCCCGATTTACCGCTCGACGACCAACTACGGCCACTTCGGCAAGCACGGTCTGCCGTGGGAGCAGACCAACAAGGTCGCCGCTCTCCGCGCTGCCGTGAAATAACCTCCGACTCAATTACTACCATGCCTACCGCTTCCACCGCGCCCAAAGCGCAAGATTACCACGTCAAAGACATCGGCCTCGCTGATTGGGGTCGCAAGGAAATCTCCGTCGCCGAGCACGAGATGCCCGGCCTGGTTTCCGTCCGCAAGAAATTCGGCCCCGGCAAGCCGCTCAAGGGCGTCCGCATCACCGGCTCGCTCCACATGACGATCCAGACGGCCGTCCTCATCGAGACGCTGAACGAGCTCGGCGCCGACGTGCGCTGGGCTTCGTGCAACATTTTCTCGACCCAGGATCACGCCGCCGCGGCCATCGCCAAGACCGGCACGCCCGTCTTCGCCTGGAAGGGCGAGACGCTCGAGGAATATTGGGACCTCACGCTCCGCGCGATTTCGTTCCCCGGTGGCAAGGGCCCGCAGCTCGTCGTCGACGACGGCGGCGACGTCACCTTGCTCATCCACAAGGGCTGCGAACTCGAAGAGGGCAGCGACTGGGTCAACACCCCGTCCGGTTCCCACGAGGAGCAGGTCATCAAGAATGTCCTCAAGAAGGTTCACAAAGAGGACCCGCTGCGCTGGACGACCATGGCCAAGGAATGGCGCGGCGTTTCCGAGGAGACCACCACGGGCGTGCACCGCCTCTACCAGATGCTGGAGAAGGGCAAACTCCGCGTGCCCGCCATCAACGTCAACGACTCGGTCACGAAGTCGAAGTTCGACAATCTCTACGGCTGCCGCGAGTCGCTCGGCGACGGCCTGAAGCGCGCCACCGACGTCATGATCGCCGGCAAGGTCGCCTGCGTCTGCGGTTACGGCGACGTCGGCAAGGGCTCGGCGTTTTCGCTCAAGGGCTTCGGCGCCCGCGTCATCGTCACCGAGATCGACCCCATCAACGCCCTGCAGGCCGCGATGGAGGGTTTCGAGGTCAACACCATCGAGTCCACGCTCGGCACGGCTGACATCTACGTCACCACGACGGGCAACAAGGACATCATCACGCTGGAGCACATGCGCCAGATGAAGGACCAGGCCATCGTCTGCAACATCGGCCATTTCGACAACGAGATCCAAGTCGACAAGCTCAATACGTCCGACGCCAAGCGCACCAACATCAAGCCGCAATACGATCTGTATACCTTTCCGAAGGGGAACAGCATCTACATGCTCGCCGAAGGTCGCCTCGTGAATCTCGGCTGCGCCACCGGCCATCCGTCGTTCGTGATGTCGAACAGCTTCACCAACCAGACGCTCGCGCAGCTGGACCTGTGGAAGAACAAGGACACCTACAAGGTGAACGTCTACCGCCTGCCGAAGCATCTCGATGAAGAGGTGGCCCGCCTGCACCTCGAGAAGATCGGCGTCGTGCTGACCAAGCTCACCAAGGCGCAGGCCGAGTATCTCGGCGTGCCGGTCGAGGGCCCCTACAAGCCCGAACACTATCGGTATTGAGCCGGGAGCAAGGAGCCTTGAGCTCTGAGCCAGAATTCAAGCCCGCGCCACAAGCGCGGGCTTTTTATTTTCTCCGGTTGCAGACCGACGCATCTCGCGTAGTCGCTTACTCAATGACCCCCGCCGAACTCACCGCCATCGCCACCCAATTGATCGCCGAGATCGAGAAGCGCATTCCCGAGTGCATGAAGAATCCCGAGGACCGCGACAACAGCCAGGGCAACGTGACCCTCATGATCATCACGGAGGGCGGGCAGATTTTTGGCCGGATGTTCGGCGACAATAATTCCCGTCGGCGCGGCACCTGCCGCATTGCCTGGCAGAAGGCCACGCAGGTCTGGATGACCGCGCAGGCGACCGGGCAATTTGAGAAACAGGTTTACGGCAAGGACGTGGACCCGGGCAAATTCGGTCTGCAGCATCCGGACCTCATCGGCTGGGAAGGCGGCCTGCCTGTCGTAGCCAAGGACGGCACTAAGCTGGCCGTTGCGATGAGCGGCTTTACCGGCGTGACCGACTGCAACATCATCCGTCAGGCCGTGGCCAATGTGCCGGGGCTGATGATGGCGGAGTAGGGGATCTTAAATGGAGGCGGGGTGCCCTCACCCTGCGAGGCAAACGCAACGCAGCCCGAATCCAGCGGGGTGAGGGCACCCCGCCTCCAAAACCATCACGATCCCAGATCGTAGCTCCGTCCCTTCTTCACGACCCTTAGCTTCGCGCCGAACAGGCGCGAGAGCCGGGCCGAGGTCAGCAGGCGCGTCTTTGGTCCGTCGGCTATGATGCGGCCGTCCTTGATGAAAATCACGCGCTCGATCTCGGGGATGACGTCCGCGATGTGATGCGTGACCAGCAGCAGCGAACGGCCCGCGCGGGCGAGCTTGCGTAGCAGGTCGCGGAATTCCCGCACCGCGCCCGGGTCGAGGCTGTTGGTGGGTTCGTCGAGAATAAGCGTCGCCGGCTCGTGCACGAGGGCGCGACCGATCAGGGCCCGGCGCTGCTCACCGGAGGACAGGGCTGAGACCGGCCGCGACGCGAGGTGAGTAATTTCCAAGAAGCGGAGAATCTCCCGCGCATGGCGTTCGCGCGCGGCGCTTACCCGCTGGTGCGGCCAGAGCCCGACGCTGTTGAAATGGCCGGAGAGGACGAGTTCGCGGACGGTGACCTGCCGGAGCGTGATCTCGTGCGAAAGACTCTGCAGCAGGTCGAGCGTGACGATGCCGAGGTGTTCGCGCAGGTCGTTCAGATCCCAGTCGTCCTGCCCGAGCACTTGATAGCGCATCCGGGCGCTGCGATCGACGGGATAGATCTCGCGGGTGATGGCCTTGATGAGGGTGGACTTGCCCGAGCCATTGGGCCCGAGGATCGCCACGTGCTCGCCGCGCCGGACCTGCAGCGTGAGATCCCGCAGCACAAGGCGATCGCCGAGCGGGACGGTGACATGCTGAAAATCGATGAGGAGAGGAGAAATGCCCTTGGGGCGCATGACCTCACAGAGAGTCGCTCGCGTGCGGGTGGCAAATCACTTCCCGATATACTGGCCGAGTGGTTCGCAGGCGGCGATCAGGTCGTCCACGTGTCCGATCGCGAGGGCGACACTGGTGTCGGCGGCGCCGTAGTAGAGACGGACTTCACCGGAATCTTCGTCGAGGAGAAGGCCGCAGGGGAAAATCACGCTGCCGCGAAAACCTTCGATCTCGTATGCGGTCTCGGGAGCAAGCAGCGGCGTGCGCATCAGTCCAATCACGCGGGACGGGTCATCCAGATCCAGCAGAGCCAGACCGGCGTAGTAAGTTTTGAACCAGCCGCGCCCTTCCCAGCCGTGCAGGCGCTTGGTCTCGTCCTTCCACACGGCGTGGAGCGGCGTCAACCAGCCGGCGCGGGTGCGCACGGGCGGGGCGGCGGGACCGATCTTGTTGTTCACGTAGGGCAGCTCGTCCGGACCAAGCAGCGGCGCGTTGCGTCCCCAGTAGCGGAGATCGGCCGAACGGCTCAGCCAGATGGGAAAGGCCTCGGGATTGGCCCGCATATAGACGGGGAATGGTCGCTCGAGCCGCACAAACTCTCCGCCGATCCGCTCGGGGAAGAGCACCATGTTGCGATTGTCGGGCGACGTCAGACTGAGGAAAGTGTAATGCTCGAAATCCTCCGTCTCGGCGATGACACCGCAGATGCCGTGCGCCGTATCCACGGCGAAGCAGAGGAGTGCGCGACCCTCGACGACCGTGATGCGCGGGTCGTAGATTCGTCCGATGAAGCCGGGGCCAAATCGCTCCGGATACAAATGCCGCATCCCCGCGCGGGCACGCTCTTCGTCGAGCACGGGCCGGGGATGAACGGTCCAGCGGATACCATCATCACTGGTGGCGAGGCCGAGATTAGTGCCGTCGAACTTCGGATCGCCCCAGCGGCCATGGTCGTTGCGGAAGACCATGACGTAGCGGCCTTGGAACCGGGCGACACCGGCGTTGAACACCGTGGTCGCGGGAAACGGGCAGTCCGTGTGCTGCAGGATGGGATTGGCGGAATGACGGGTCAGCATAGGCAAATTGATTCAGAGCGTCGGCAAACCGGGCGCCGCGCGCAGGGTCGGCAACAGGTGGCGATCATAACCGGGCGAGTTCGTGGGCGATAGTCTCCGCCCAGCCGCCGCTTTTTCGTCAGGCTGGTGCCGTGGAAGACCACCTGCGCCCCGTTCGGAATGCAGGAGCTTGCTTGCAAGCGATTGGGAATCTTCGCCAACGGGTCACTTGCTGAATCGCCTGCAAGCAGGCTCCTACAATTGGTTGGCACCCTCATGGCCGGACCTCCCGCTGGCGGTAATAGGCGCGCCAGATCACAACGGCCGCGAGCGGGTGCAACAGAGCCCCGGCCAGCAGCAGCGGCGTGTAGCCGAGGTGTCCGACCAGCCAGCCAGCCCCAAGATTGAAGAGGGCCGAGGTGGCCCCGCCCACCGCGCTCAACACGCCCACCGCGGTCGCCACGCTCGAGCGCGGCACGAGATCGGCCACAAAGACATTGGTGATCGTCAGCCAGGTGCCGCACATGACGTAGAGCCCGGCGAGCAAGGTGATGGCCGTCGCGGTGGAGGGCGCGAAAGGCAGGAGCCACGCGAGCGGGGCCAGCAGCGCGGTGGCAAGCAGAGGCAAGGTGCGGGCGCGTCGCCCTGGCCAGCCCCGCGCGAGCAAACGGTCAGAAGTCACGCCGACCGTCACGTTCCCGAGGGTATTGAACAACGGCGGTATCCACGCCCACTGGCCGATCTGCGCAAGCGTGAGTCCAAGATGTTCCTGCAAAAAGCCGGCGTGCCAGTAGAGTAGGAAAAACCAGAACGGATCGCTCAGCACGCGCACGGCCAGCAGCGGCCAGAGCGTCCGGTTGCCGAGCAGCCGCCAGGCGTTGGCCGGAGGTTCGTTGGCGGCGGGTGGGGGTTCGCCGTAGTCCGGTGCGCCGTGATCGAGAGAATACCAAACAACCGCGACCACCAGTCCGATGACGCCGGGGATGATGAACGCCATGTGCCAGCCGTAGCTCAACGTCACCCACGCCACGAGCGGCGGGGTGGCGACTTGGCCGATGGCTCCCAGCGGAGATTTGATCGAAATGGCGGTGGCGCGCAGATGGCGGGGAAACCACGAGACGACAAATAGTATACTGCACGGAATGATGCCGGCCTCGGCCACGCCGAGGATCGCGCGCGCGAGGAGTATTTCTCCGAAACTGTCGGCGAAACCCATGAGCATCGTGGCGAGCGACATCACGCTGATGAACACCAGCGACATGACTCGCGTGCCCCAACGATCGATCCACGCGCCGGTGAACAGATACATCACCGTGTAGGGCACCATGAAGGCGGTTACCAGCCAGCCGTATTGCTGGTCGGTGAGACCGAGATCGTCGCGCAGCGTCGTCTTGAGCAGCGAGAGGACCTGGCGATCCACGACGAAGAGCACGGCGGCGATCGCGACAAAACCCAGCAGCACCCAGGCGCGCCGCGGCACGGCGGTGGCGATGACGCCCCCGGCACAGCGTTCAGGTGGCGGCAGTGGCATGGGCAGGCTTCAGGGGTTTGACGAGCGCGACCAGCACAACAGCCGCCACGGGGTGAAGCAAACCGAGGAGCAGGAACATGCGCTCGATGCCCAGCGTCGAGGTGAGCTGGCCGACTCCGTAGTTGAAGATGATCGCACCCGTCGCGCCGAACGCGCCCGCGATGGCCCACACGCTTGCCACGTTGCCGGCGGGAAATGTGTCACCCACGAGCGGTCCGAGCACGAACAGCCACGTCAGGCAGACGATGCCGACGCTGCTCAGCACCGTGATGGTCAACGCAAGGCCGGGCATATGCGGGGTGAGGATGGCGAGCGGACCAAGCAGGGCCGCCACGGCGAGCAGGCGCACCCGGGCCTTCTGCGGGTTGCCCAGCCGACGGGCCAGCCGGTCGGAGAGGATGGCTGCGCTCAGCCCGCCGATATTGGCCGCCATAAATGGAATCCAGCCTATCGAACCAGATTCTGTGAGCGACAATCCGCGCTGTTCCTGAAAATAACCCGGCATCCAGAACAGACAAAAATACCAAACGGGATCGCTGATGAAACGCGCTAGCACGATGCCCCAGAGGGCGCGTTGCCGCCACAGGTGGCGCCAAGGCAGCGCTTGGACGGGAGCGGTGGGTGTAACGGCTGGCTTCTCCGGGTCACGGTAGAGATTCCACCACAGTCCGGCCAGCAGGAGGCCAGCCACGCCGGGGACCACGAAGGCCGCGTGCCAGGAGTAAACGCTGGCCAGCCATGCGATCAGTGGCACGGCGGCGATGGCACCCAGCGTGCCGCCCGCGCTGCACACACTCATCCAGGTGGCGCGCCGCGTGGGCTCGGCCCAGAGCGTCATCGCGCGCACGAAGCCGGGGAAATGCGCCGGCTCGAGCAGCCCGAGCGCCGCGCGAAATCCTGCGAGCACAAAGAACGAACTGGCGAGGCCGCAGCCAATGGTCGCCAACGACCAACCGGCGATGCAGAGCGTCAGCGCGAGTCGCAAGCCCAGGCGCTCCACGACCCAGCCGGCACCGATGTAGGCGGCGGCGTAGGTGAACGTAAAGGCGTTCACCAGCATCGCGTAACCGGAATCATCCAGGCCGAACTCGGCCTTGATGGTGGGCTTGAGCACCGAGAGGGTCTGCCGGTCGAGGTAGTTGAGGAACGAAGCCGCGAGCAGCAGACTGACGATGACGTAGAAACGGCGGGAAGCGGCAGGGGTAGGCGGATGGTTAGAACGCGACACTGGTTTTGAGGAAGACCTTGCGCGGATCGGACACACCGGTGTTGCCCTCAAAGTAGACCTTGTCGAAGAGATTGTCGACGTTGAGGCTGAACGTCGTGGCGCGACCCAGCACGGCGGCCTTGTAGGAGACCAGCGCGCTGACCACGGTGAAGGCCGGGTTGAAGAGCAGCGTGGTCGAGTCGGTGGCGCGCGGCTCGACTTCGCTTACGTAGCGCACGCCCAAGCCCAGGCTCAGGCCCTTGGCGGGACCGGTGGTGAAGTCGTATTTGTTCCAGTAGGCAAAGGTGTATTTGGGGGCGTTGCGGAGGCGGCGCCCTTGATTGAAGATGCGGTCGTAGATGATAGTGCCGGGCACGGCGCTTGGATCGACCAGGACCTTGGCCTCCCACATCCAGGAGGTCGAGAGGATCATCTGGTAATGGCGCTTGGGCGAATAGACGAGGTCCAGCTCGACGCCCCGGCTGCGTTCGATGCCGCCGGCGACATTGTAGCGCACGCTGCCGGGCGTAGTCAGGCCGTTGACGTTGCGGGGGTCGGCCACCTCGCCCGCCGTGTCGGCGCGCGGCACGCTGCTGCGCTCGACCTCATAGAATGAAAGGGAGCCGGAGAGGCGGTTGTCCATCCAGTCGGTCTTAATCCCGAAATCTTTGCCCTTGCCGAGCTCGACCGGCAGGTCGGCGGCGTTGTCGGAGGGCAGCAGGCCACCGCCGGTGCGGGTGCGCACGCTGTTGGGTGCAAAGTTTTCGCTGTAGCTGGCGAACAGCGAGACGCCGTCAAACAGACGGTAGGTGCCGCCAAACGTGGGCGTGGTCGCGGTGCGGTCAAGGTCGGCGAGGATGGGCAGACCGATGCGCTTGCGCACATCCCGCTCGCGCCGAATACCGATCAGGGTAGTCAGGCGTCCGCCGTCGAACCATTCGCCGAACCAGCTGGCGGCATAACCCTTGGTGTAGTTGCGCAGGTTGGAATCCGAGGCGGGTGTCGGCAGTGTATAGGGGATCTGCGACAGCTGGATCGGGGCCATGGTGTAGGCGTTGTGCAGCAGCACGGTGGCGGAACCGCCCGGGGCGGCGGCGGTGTTGAACGCCGCGCGCGTGATGATATCACGGTCTCGGGTGTATTGGTAGCCCAGCACGACCTTGTTCTTCACGAAGGGCAGATCGAAGGCGAACAGCGTGTCAAATTGATGAATGTCCCATTGGTCGGCCTCTCGCGGACTCTCAATCGCGAGATTGATGGTGCGGTCGGCATTGGTCACGGCGAGACCGGAGCGCAGGTTGAAGCTGTCTAACTTGAAGTAGTTGCCACCGTAACGGAATGAGACGTGCTCGTTGAGCTTGAAGGTGGCTTCCAGTGTGACGCTGTCGGTGGTGTGGTCGTAAATCTGGTCGGGCCCGCCGGAATTGTATTTGAGGCCGCGCGGGCTGATGTCGGTGATGTAGTCCGTGATGCGGAACGGCTGCACGCCGCTGAAGGCCAGCCGGTCGTTGATCCAGGTGTTGACGGCGTTGCGCCAGCGGGTTTGCAGCTGGGCGGACGTCATGTTGAGCAGGGTCTGGGCGGCGGCGGGCGGGTTCTCGTAGTCGGCGATGAACTGCTTGTTGCCGATGGCGGTGTAGGGCGGGAAGTTCCGCTGCACTCGCGCGTGTTCGTAATCGAGGTTGAACGCGAGCCGCGAGGTCGGCCGCCACGTGACGCTCGGCGCAATGACCAGATTCTTCGTGTAGACAAAGTCACGCCAGTCATCGCTGTCCTCATAGGAGGCGAAAAGCCGGTAACTGATGCCTTTGCTGCCGATCGGCCCAGTGACATCGAGGCGGGTCTTGTTGAAATCATAACTGCCGTAGGTGTAGTCGAGGGAAGCGGCGGCCTTTTCCGAAGGCTTGCGCGAAATCACATTGATGAGGCCGCCGGGTGCCGCCTGCCCGAAGAAAACGGAGGCAGGCCCCTTGATGACCTCGATACGCTCCACGTTTTCCGAGAGCAGGTTTTGCGGCCGACGGAAGCCGTTGCGGAGAAAAAGGGTTGGCACGAAGCCGCGGATGGTGAATGCCCCGGCGGAGCCGATGTTCATCGGCCCTGCATCGATGTTCAGGGAGTCTCCGGCGACGCCGGACACGAACTTCAGCGCGCCCTGGTAGTCGCGCACTCCCTGGTCCTGCATCAGCTGGTTGGTGATGACCTGCACGTTGATCGGCGTCTGAATGATCGGGATGCCGATACGGGTCGCTGTGAAGGCGGTTGTGGCGCCATAACCGACGTCGTGCGAGGCGTTGATGACGAATCCCGAAAGCACAAGGATGGGTTCGTCCTTCTTGTCCGTGTTCTCGGCCGGCGTGAGCTGGCCGAAAATCGTGGCGGTGGCGCAGGCGAACAGAAGGGCGAGGCCGGTGGCGGCAGTCCGGGCCTGGCGTGGTGGGTGGGATATTTTCATAACGGGGTCGGGGTGAGGCCAGCGCTGAGGCTGGCGGGGTGTCGGGTAGGGTGAAAGCTTGGTCGTTCCGGCTAGAAGGTTGCGCGGGCGGTCTCAACAAAACCAGCGCGCAGGCTTGCGTGGATTCTCCGCGATGTTACAGAAATTTGCCATGCCGCGCGCCCCGGGTCATTTCATCGAGCAGATTCCCCTCGCGGAATGGGCCCACCTGCATGCGCATCTCATCTGGATCTACGACGGCCTGGTGGACCCCAACGGCCGGACCGGTTTGCACGAGGCACCGCACCTCACGGCCTGGTTGCTGCGTTCCGGCGAGGTCGAGTTGCGCGTGCGCAATATCCGTCTGAAGGCCCGCGCCGGCGACTGGCTGTTCCCGCCACCGGGCAAGGTCTGGCGGCATTTTTCGGAGGACGCCCGCATCCTCTCGGTGCGCTACCGGGCCAGCTGGCCGAGCGGCGAGGAGCTGTTTTCCGACGGACTCGGCGTGAGCCTGTCCGCGAAGGACTATCCCGAGCTCGAGCGCACGGCTCGGCCTCTCGCGGTCTTTGTGAAGAAACAGTTCCCTCATCCCGATGTGAACCTGCTCAGTGCCCCGGCCACGTTGGAGACGCATCTGAGGCTACAGAAACTTTTCGCGGCATGGCTCGATGCCAGTGTGCGTGCGCTCAGCGAGGCCGGGCTCGTGCCGGCACGCATGGGGCGCATTGACGCCCGCCTGCTGCAGGCGGTGCAATTGGTGGAACGGCACAAACTCTCGGTGCCCTTTGCCGAGCGCGCGCTGGCCGAGGCAATCGGGTTGAGTGTCAGTCAGCTCAACCGTCTGTTTCAGCATCAGTTCGGGGTGAGCTCGCACGGTTACTATGAGCGGCGGCGGCGGGAATACGCCATCGCTGCGCTGCGGGGCTCGGCCCGCACGGTCAAGGAAGTGGCGTATGAACTGGGCTTCTCCTCTCTGCCGCATTTCTCCGCGTGGGCCCGGCGGCGGCTGGGCCAAGCACCACGTGGTTTTCGCACGCAGCCGGAGGCGTGACAAAATATCATAACTTTAGGCCGGGGCCGTGTAAGCGCGTGGGCTCGTGACCGGGTAGAGAGGTTCGCACTATGACGGCACCCTTCGCCCCATGTCCAGCCCCAGCTATTTCCAGCCCGCTCCGCAGCTTGCCCGCGATGT
>JAHFTH010000024.1 GCA_023269445.1 Lacunisphaera sp. | reverse complement strand
CCCTCGAACGACGCGGTCTCCACCGGCGCCGGGCAGGCGGCGCGGGCATGGTAATATTCCTCGAGGAAAAGCAGGTCGATCTTGCCCGCCGTGCCGCGTAGCGCCGCCTCCTGCAGCAGCACCGGGAACGCCCGCGCCTGCTCGAAATAGGTCGGCAGCAGCACCTCCGCCAGTCCTCTCGTCTCGCGCAGATCGTCGGCGAGGTAGGCGAGGAACTTCTCCCGGTTTTCCCGGAACACCGTCTGGATGTGCGCACCCGCGATATAGGTGCGGCCTTCGCCCGACTCGGGCGTGATGCCGAAATAAACCGCCGCGTCCTTCAGGCCGTAGGCCGTCATCTCCCGGGCCGTGAGATCGTATTGCTGCACGAGTAGGTAGGTGTCGGCGACCGCACGGCCGGGCATGTCGCAGCGGGGAAAATCAATCCACCGCTCCGCGATCCTCAGTTTGCTGTTGCGAAACTCCGCGTTCAACCCGAACCGGCCCCACGCGCAAGGCACCTTGTGGCGTTTCGAGCGCTGCCGCAGGTAATCGAGGTCGAATTTGAAAATGTTGTGCCCCTCGACGACATCGGGATCGAGTTCGCGCAAGAGATCGTTGAACGCCAGCAGCAGCCGCTTCTCGCCCGCGTCGGTCTCCTCGCCGAGCACCAGCAGCTCGCGCCGCGCGCCACATTGCAACCCGATGGCGAGCACGCGGTCGCCGGGATTGCGCGCATCGCTGAACACGCCCACCTCGGTCGCGCCGGTCTCGATGTCGAGCTGGCAGCGACGCAGCTGGGCGAAAGGCAGGTCGGCATACAACCGCGCCCGTCGCTGCAGCAGCCACTGGCTCTCGTAGGGCTTGAGCACGTCGATGGCCGCGCCGTCGCGAACACTTTTGAAAAACAACTCGAACGCCGCCAGCGACGGCGCGTGTGCCAGCCAGCGGAAAGTGCCTTCGCCTTTCAGTTCCTCATACTCGACACGCTCTTGCTCGACCTTGCAGCCCAGCCAAGCAAAGGGCCGGAATTCCTCCACTTGCTCGCGACGTCCACCGTCGGGCGTGGCGTAACAGGCGTGCGCCGTGCCGTGGTCGTCGACCCAGAGTCCGCAGAGGGTGTCGGGCATTGGGCCTTAGAAGGGCCGCAGATAAACCATGAACAGGGCGGTGGCGATCAACCCGAGAGCGACGGTGCTGAGCACGCCGCGCAGGTGCGCCTTCCGGTAAGCGATGCCCGCCAGCGCGGACAGGCCGAACCAGCAGACGAACTTCACTAACACCCAGCCGGCGGAGTAGGAAAGCTTGAGCACGGCCATCATACCAAAGCCACTGCCCAGCATGAGGAGCGAGGCGATGCCTGTGATCATCAGCGTCCGCTTGCGGTTCTCGGGGGCGGGATTGGCGAACGCCATGAAGGTGTGCGCCGTCAGCACGATCAGCGAGAGAAGGTGCAGGATATGATAATAAGGCAGTCGTTCCATGGGTATTGGGGATAAAAGAGTGACACCCCGCATATGCCGTGCACCTAAAGGCTCATGTCCTTTTTAAGTTAAAGGTGGGCACCGCCCGCCGCACTTCAGCCTTCCGATTTACGGCCTGGCATCCACACGGCTGATGGCAGCTCCCAAATGATTACAAAGGCAAAGAGCGTGTATTAAGGCACCTCGAACACTGCAGGGTGTCGGCGGTGACCCTACCCCGCCCGCCCCCGCCGTCAAATGCCAATCCTGCCCGAGAGAGCGCGTTCTTGTAGGTCGGGGTTTATCCCCGACATGCCGTGGCTCAGTGTCGGGCGTAAAGCCCGACCTACATCAAACCGGTTCGGGCGACCTCGCCCGCGAATGTCCTCACTCCGCCACTGCCGGGTTGAGGTGCTCCAGAATTATCTTCTGGACCTGGTCGAGAAACGTGTAGGCGGCGAACGGCAGCCGGAGCTCCTCCGCGATATCGCTAATGGAAGCGTCCTCATCCTCGATGATTTCCGCCGGCACCTCCTGCAGCCACCGCGCGAGAATGCGGATCCGCACCGCCGCGCACCCGCGCAGCAGCGACTCGCAGTTGTTCGAATCGATCGAGATCGCGCCGTCGGCAAAGAAATCCGAGTCGAACAGCCCGAGCAGCTCGCGCACGTCGCTGTTCTGCGCCGCCATCAGCTCCTGCGTCCAGGTCTCGGTGAAATCCGCATCCTCCTCGGGAAACGTCGCAGCGATGGCGAGCGTGCCGCGCAGGTCGTCCGCCGCCTGCTTGATGACATCGAGCAGCGGGGCCACCGCGCTGATGTTCAGCTTGATCTCAACCTGCTTCATGGGTGGAAATCCGCTAGGGTTCGTTTTCAAACCCGTTAGTCATCCTGAGCGCAGCGAAGGATCCAGCGAAATAATCGCAATCCTGCTGAGCAAGGGACGTCCCCATGGATTCTTCACTGCGTTCAGGATGACAGGTTTGCATCAGGTTTAAAGACACGCCCTAGCCTTCATTGGGCTGGATCACCGCCGTGAGATGCCACTGCTGCAGGGCGAACATGTGAGCCTCGGCCTGTTCGCGCGTGCCGGTCCAGACGATGGAGCGGCCGCTCTCGTGCACCTCCAACATATGCTGGCGGGCGCGCGCCTCCTCGAAACCCAGCACCCGGCGCAGCACCATCACGACATACGACATGCGGTTGACCGGATCATTGAGCACCACCACCCGCCAAAGCTCCGCCTGTTGCGGCGACGGCGCCGTGACCGGCGTCGGTTTCTCGCGGGGCGTGGACTCGGCCCCCATCACTCCACTTCTGTCATCGCGAGCCTGCGACAGCGGGCGTGGCGATCCATCTGACTGGATTGCTTCGTCACTTTGCGTCTCGCAATGACAATTCATGCTTTGCTGGCGGCGGTGCGCACGGCCTCGGAGACAAGTTTTTCCGCGTCGGTGATGGCTACCTTGGACACATCCTTCGACGTGCGCCACTTCATTTCAAAGATGCCTTCCTTCAGCCCCCGGCCGCCGACCGTGAGGCGCAACGGCAGGCCGATGAGGTCGGCGTCCTTGAACTTCACCCCCGGACGCTCGGCCCGGTCGTCGATGAGCACATCGGCTCCGGCCGACTCGGCGAGGGTCGCGAGCTTCTTGCACAGGTCGGTGCACGCGGCATCGGCCGGGTCGAGATTCACGACCAGCACCTGCCACGGCGCGACGTGCCACGGCCAGATGATACCGTCGGCGTCGTTGCTCTGCTCGATGACGGCCTGCAGCGTCCGGCTGATGCCGATGCCATAGCAGCCCATGACCATCAGGTGCGACTGCTTCTGGTCGTCGGTGTAGACGGCACCGAACTTCTCGGAGTATTTCGTGCCGAGCTTGAAGATGTGGCCGACCTCGATCGCGCGCGCGATCTTGAGCGGCTGACCCGACTTCGGGTCGGGCTCACCGGCGCGCACCGTGCGGAAATCGCCGAACTTCGTGACCGCGAGGTCGCGGACAACGTTCACGTTGCGCAGGTGGAAACCGTCCTTGTTGGCCCCGGTCGTGCCGTTGCCCACAAGCCGGATGGCGTGGTCGGCGAAGATGCCGGCGAGCGCGGCGGGATTCTTGATCGTGCCCTTGACGGTGCCGAGGCTGCCGGGCTTCGCGCCCATGATCGGCTCGATCTCTTCGGGCGTGGCCGGGCGGCAAAGCTGGAAGCCCAGCGCGCCGAGCTTGGCTTCCTCGAGATCGTCGCAACCGCGCAGGACGACGAGGAACGGCTTGCCGTCGCCCATGTAGACGAGGGTTTTGAATTGTTTGTCGGCGGGAACGCCAGCCGCCGCAAGCGCAGCGATGGTGACGATACCGGGCGTGGGAAATTCCTCGAGCGCACCAGCGGTGGCGGCATCAGGGAGATCCTTCGGCACAATGCCGCTGGTGGCCTTCTCGCGGTTGGCGCTGTAGCCGCTCTCGTCGCAATACACGATGTCGTCGTCGCCGACCGGGGCCGGAACCATGAACTCGTGCGAGAAGCTGCCGCCCATCACCCCGGTGTCAGCCTCAACCGGGATGGTCTTCAGGCCGCAGCGCAAGAAGAACGCCGTGTAGGCGCGCTTCATCTTGTGATAGCTCTCGGTCGCACCGGCATCGGTGGCATCGAAGCTGTAGGCGTCCTTCATCACGAACTCGCGCGCGCGCATCAGACCGTAGCGCGGCCGGATCTCGTTCCGGAACTTGGTGCCGATCTGGTAGAAATTCTTGGGCAGATCGCGGTAGCTCGTGATCTCGCTCTTCACCAGCGGTGTGATGACCTCCTCGTGCGTCGGCCCGAGGACGAACTCCGGCTCCTTGCTCCGGCCCTTGCCGGCACCGGCGTGGTCCACGCGATACATGATCTCGCGCGCGGCGGCCCAACGCGGGCCGTCCACCCAGTTGTCCACCGGGTGGATGAAGGGCATGGCGAGCTCGATCGCGCCCTCGCGGTCCATCTCATCGCGGCAAAGCTGGCTGATCTTCTGCATGACGCGCAGGCCCGCAGGCATGAAGGTGTAGAGGCCGCCACCCAGCTTGCGCACTAGGCCGGCGCGAAGCAGGAGCTTGTGGGAGGCGATTTCCGCGTCGGCGGGGCTTTCCTTGAGCGTGGGGATGAACGTCTGCGACCAATACTTCATGTGGCCCGCACGAGAACAAGTCGGCCGGAGCGGCGCAATTGTATTTGCGCACCTGCCAGTTCGCCCGCGATAACAGCCAAAATGACCGATCGTCGTCCACCGCCCAAGCCCTGGCCCATGAAATGGATCGTGCTGGCCATCGCCGTCTTCGTGGTCGGCTACACGGCGGTGAATTTCTACTTTCGCAAACCGGGCAAAGCCTACCGTCCCTATCAGGACGCGCAGGACCGCGCGACCATCGCCCGGCTGCTCGCCGCCGGCTGGCAGAAAATGCCGGTCGATACCCGCCGCCCGGTCGAAAAACCAGCCAGCGACGACACCCCCGCCCCGGTCACCCGCGATTGGCCCGGCCTGGGCTCCGACCTCGCGGACAAGTTCGCCGAGAAGCCGAAGCTGCTCGCCACGATCGACAAAGTCACCGCACCCGCCACGATCGCCCACGGCGAGGACTACAGTTTCTATTTCACCGCCAGCCTCACCGACCTCAAGGCGCAGGTCGGCGAACTCACGCTCTACCGCCACGGCAACGAGCTCGTGCTCATCCCCACCATCGAGAAACTTCCCGGCAAGGAACTCATGAGCCGCTGGAACGACTCCACCTACACCGCCACTTTTTCCACCGCCAGCCTGCCGCCCGGCCGCTACTCCGCGCGCATCGTCGCCCAGGGGCCCGCTGCCACGTGGTCGTTCACCGTGAAATGACGGTGTAGCCGATTCCCCTATTTCACTCCCGAAACCCTGTCATTCTGAGCGGAGCGAAGAATCCAGTTTCATATGTGCGCCCATGCCGCCAACCGTTCGTATTGGGTCTATATCCTCACCAACAAACGCAACGGAACTCTGTATGTCGGCGTGACAAATTCCCTGGAGCGCCGCATCTGGCAGCACAAAGCAAAGACCATTGAAGGCTTCACCAAGCAATACGGGCTGAATCAACTCGTCCACTTCGAGCAGTTTCGTGACGTGAATGCGGCCATCGCACGCGAAAAGGAAATCAAAGGCTGGTTGCGAAAGCGGAAGCTCGAATTGATTGAAAAAGACAATCCGACTTGGACTGATCTGAGCGCGAACTGGCGTGACAATACACTAGATTCTTCGCTCCGCTCAGAATGACAGGCAACTGATACTGATCCCTGAAGCACCCACTGTCATGAATCCCCATTGACGAGCGCGCCGGGATGCCTGATTAAATCGCTCCAACGATGAGCAATGGCTCCGACATCAAACCCACCGACCTGCGCGGCATTCTGAAATACGTCCCCCGGTTTCAGGGGCAGACCTTTGTCATCGCGCTCGACGGCATCATCGTCGCCGACGAAAATTTCTCCAACATCCTGATCGACCTCGCGGTGCTCCGCAGCCTCGGCATCAAAATCATTTTGGTCCACGGCATCGGCCACCAGATCGAGGAGCTCGCCAAGACGCGCAAGATTCCGATCACGGACATCCAGGGCACGGGCGTCGCCGACGCCGCCACCCTCGACCTCGCCATCCGCGCCTCCTCCCGCGTCACCCACCTTGTCATCGAGGGCCTGACGCAGAACGGCCTGAAGGCCGCGCTGACCAATGCCATCCGCGCCGTGCCGCTCGGCATCATCAAGGGCGTGGACCACCAGTTCACCGGCCGCGTCGACCGGGTGGACAAGGAATTTCTCTCCCAGCTGATCGAGTCGCAGGTCGTGCCGGTGATCAACCCCATCGGCTTTGACCGCGACGGCCGGCCGCTGCGCATCAACTCCGACCTGCTCGCCGCCGAGCTGGCCGAGGCGCTCAACGCGACCAAGATCATCTACCTCACCCCGCACGAGGGCCTCGAGCTCAACGGCAAGCTGCAGCACCAGATCGCCGCCACCACGTTGAAGACCGTATTGGAAAGCAAGCCCGAGTCCATCAACGAGCCGATGCGCAGCCCCGCCGCGCACGCCGTCAAGGCCGTCGAGACCGGCACGCCGCGCATCCACCTGCTCGACGGCCGGCTCATGGACGGCCTGCTCAACGAGATTTTCTCCAACGAGGGCGTCGGCACGCTCATCCACGGCAACGAATACCAGCAGATCCGGCAGGCCACCAAGCGCGATGTCCGCGCCATCTACAACCTCACCCGGCAGGCCGTGAAGCGCGAGGAACTGCTCCACCGCACGCAGGCGGCCATTGAGAAAAATATCGACCAGTTCTTCGTTTTCGAGATCGACGAGAACATCATCGCCTGTGTCTCCCTCCAGCTTTACGCGGACAAGTCGAAGGCCGCCGAGGTCGGCTCGCTCTACGTCATGCCCTTCTATCACCGGCGCGGCATCGGCAAGAAGATGGTCGATTACGCCTGCATGATGGCCAAGGAGCGCGGCGCGACGATGGTCATCGCCCTGTCCACTCAGGCTTTTTCTTTCTTCACCTCCGTCCTCGGCTTCGAGGAAGCCGACAAGGACGTGCTGCCCGAATCCCGGCTCAAAGCCTACGAGGAGAGCGGGCGCAATTCGAAGGTGATGCTCAGGAAGCTGTAGGCCGGAGTTAGTTGATGGTTGAAAGGTGAAAGTTGAAAGACCCCGAACCGTAGGGATCTATACTTTCAACATTCAGCTTTGATCTTTCAACTTGTGACGCTGCGCGTCACTTCAGCTCCACGATCACCTGGATCTCGACGGTCGAACCCTTGGGCAAACCGGCGGCGGCCACGGCGGCCCGCGCGTGCTTGCCGGCGTCACCGTAGAGTTTGCCGAAAAGTTCGGACGCACCGTTGATGACGGCCGGGCTGTCGGTGAAACCGCTGACGGCGTTCACGAATCCCGTGACGAGGACGAACTGCTTCACGCTGTCGAGGCTGCCGGTGGCCGCCTTGAGGTTGGCGAGCGTGTTGAGCGCGCAAATCTTCGCCGATTCATAGGCGGTCTGCACCGTTTGATCCGCCCCGACCTGGCCAGTGTGAGTCATCACTCCGTTGAGCGAGCTGATGGTGCCGGCAAGATACAGCAGGTTACCCGTGCGCACATAGGGCACGTAGCTGCCGGCGACGGCGGGCGGATTGGGGAGAGTCAGGCCGAGTTCGGCGAGTTTGGCTTCGATGGGATTCATGGTGAAACTAGTTGGTCTGGTCCCGGCTGCCCTTGTGTTGCGGGATGAATTCTAAGGTCGCGACGTCCTCCACAGCGACGGGCTTGTCGAGCACACCGACCTCCTGCAGCAGTTTGATCTGCTTCTCGAGGCGCGCCGCCGTGAGCTGCCCGGCAAACTCACCCTTGGCCGGATCGCCCGACACGAGCTGGTAGTCATTCATCGCCTTGATGCTGTAGGCCATGAACTCCGGCGTCATGGTGTCGTCCTTCGCGGCGAGGAGTTTGTTCGCCGGCGCGGGGTCACCGGTCACGTAGTCCACCCAGCCGCGAACGCTCG
Organism: Lacunisphaera sp.; assembly: GCA_023269445.1. GTDB lineage: Bacteria > Verrucomicrobiota > Verrucomicrobiia > Opitutales > Opitutaceae > Lacunisphaera. The sequence goes on along the minus strand of JAHFTH010000024.1, from coordinate 13,195 downwards.
CCCGGATGAATTTCCCCACGACGTCCGGATGCTTGGCCAGAAACTCCCGACTGGTGAACATCACGCGGTAGGGCTCGTAGGTGTCGCTCGCGATAAGGATCGTCCCGACGTTGGCTCCGCGCTGCCGGGCGAAGAAAGGTTCGTGGGTCACGAAGCACTGCTGGACGAACTCCGTGTTGTTCATGAACCGTGCGAGGTCGCCGACCAGTGGCAGAAGATTGAACTCCACCCCCACTTTCTTGCGCAGCACCTCGATCCACGTCGAACCGGCGCCCGCCATGAGCGTGCGGCCCTGCAAGTCCTTCAGGCTTTTGACCGGGTGCTCCGTGTGAAAAAGGATGCCCTGCGGATTCCGCTGCATCTCGGCGCCGACCATCTTGAGTGGCACGCCGCGCGCGATGGCCACGATGACATCATCGCCGTCGGTCATCCCGAGATCGGCGCGGCCCACGGCCACGGAGGTCATCACCTGCGCGTTGGGGCCACCGGGCAGGATTTCGACGTCGAGTCCCTCCTCGGCATAGTAGCCCTTGGCCAGCGCCTGATAGTAGCCGCCATGCTCGGGCTGTGGATACCAGTCCGTCTGGAACTTGATTTTGACCGGACCCGCCGTCGTCGTCGGCTCGGCGGTTTGCTTGCTGCAGCCGGCCAGCACCAGAATCACCGCGAGCGCGGAAGGAAGGAAAAGTTTTTTCATATCAATGGTCGTCGCGTTCGTAGGAGTCGTGCCACTTGTGCAGCACGGCCCAGTTGAGGAGTGACACGGCCGCCACGAAGATGAAGCCGAGCAGACAGCTGGTCAACGCCGTGGCAAACAGTGCCGGTATCTTGATCTGCGTGTTATAGCTGTAGACAAGAAAGCCCAGCCCGCCCGAGCCGCCGGCGGAGTTGCCCACCATGTATTCGCCAAAGATCGCCCCAATGGGCGCCAGCGTCGCGGCGATGCGCAGGCCGGCGAGGTAATACGGCATCGCCGACGGCACGCGCAGCAGCAGCATTTCCTGCAGGCGGCTGGCGTTGGCCATCCGGAAAAGCGCGACGTGGTTCATGTCCGTCGAGACCAGCCCTTGCGTCATGTTCGCCACGATGGGGAAAAAACTGATGAGCCACGTGACGGTGATGATGCCCGGCAGGCCCGGCCCGGCCCAGAGCACGATGATCGGCGTCAGCACGATCACGGGCGTCATCTGCAGCACGAGCAGCCACGGATAGAGTCCCGCCCTGAGCGAACGCGACACCCCGAGCAGCAACGCGGTGGCGAAGCCGAGCGTGCCGGCCAGGAGGAAGCCCGCCAACGCGCCGACCATGGTGTTGCCGGCCGCCCGCAGCAGGCGCGTATGCTCGCGCCACGCCGCATCGATGATTTCGCCCGGCGTGGGCAGAATCCAACTCTGCAGTCCGCTACCGGAACGCACCGCATACCACAGCGTGACAAACAGCACGCCACTCACGACCGGCAGAATCCAGAGGAGAATGGACGGAGTCTTCTTCATACGACTACCCTCCCACTTACCTTCCCTGTCATTCTGAGCGGAGCGAAGAATCCAGTTGGAGGGCGGACGCCTTCGTCCGCCATGCCTCGCGGGGTGAGGGCACCCCGCCCACAAAGGATGGATTCTTCGCTCCGCTCAGAATGACAGCAAGTGGTGTTCATGCGTGAATCGGAAGCTCTACCTGATGGAGCAACCTGCTTACTTCGTTTACCCTCGCCTGAAACGCCGGCGTGGCCCGCAGATCTGCCCGACGCGGATAAGGAAACTCGACCTTCACCTCCGCGTGAATGCGGCCCGGGTTGGCGGCCATGACCAGAATGCGATTCGAGAGAAACACCGCCTCGCTGACGGAGTGCGTGACAAACATCGCCGTGAACCGCGAACGCTCGCGGATGGTCAGCAGCTCCTCATTGAGACGGTTGCGCGTCATCTCATCGAGCGCGCCGAACGGTTCGTCGAGCAAAAGTAATTCCGGCGCCAGCGTGAGGGCCCGCGCGATTGAGACCCGCATCTTCATGCCGCCCGAGAGCTGTCGTGGGTAATAGCCGGACACCTTGTCCAGTCCGACCAGCGCGAGCATCTCGCGCGCCTTGGCCTTGCGCTCTGCCGCCGTGACCCCGCGCAGCCGCAATGGCAATTCGGTGTTCCCCTCGGCCGTGTGCCAGGGCAGCAGCGTGGCATCCTGAAAAATAAATGCCTGCCGGTCGCGCGCCTGTTTGGGCGTCGTGCCGAGCACGGTCAGGCCGCCCTCGCTCGCCGGATTGAGCCCGGAGACCAGCTTGAGCACGGTGGATTTGCCGCAACCGCTGGGTCCGATCAGCGTGATGAAATCACCGGGGGCCACGGCGAGATTGATCCCCTCCAGCACGAGTGGACCGTCACCGTAGCGCTTGCGCACGGCGTCGAATTGAACGATGGATGCAGTGGCCACCATGAGCGGCATCAATGGACACAATCGTGAGTAAAACGCCAGACCCTTTGCCCTTTGCCGGCTGGCAGTCGCTGACTCCGGCCCACGCCGCCCGCGAAGTTCATGCGCGCGTCGCCGCCCTGCCCGCGCCACTGCGTAGCGCAGCCCTCGCGTGGCTGAAGCCGGAAGCGGAACTGACCGCGCAACTGGCGGTCGCGCCGACTGCGGCGCCACTGCGCGGCGTGCCTTTTTTGCTCAAGGATCTTTTCGATCTGGCCGGCGTGCCCACGCGCGGCGGCTCGGCTTTTCTGGCCAAGGTCCGGCCGACTCCGACGCGCGACAGCCGGATCGTGACCGAACTTTCGCGGCACGGCGCCACCTGCGCGGGCAAGACGCATCTCGTCGAATTCGCCTCGGGCCTGACCGGGGAGAATCCGCATTTCGGCGACTGTCCCCACCCTCGCTTCCCCGACCGACTGAGCGGCGGCTCGAGCAGCGGCTCGGCGGCACTGGTCGCAGCGGGAGTCACACCGTTGTCCATCGGCACCGACACGGGCGGCTCGGTGCGAGTGCCGGCCGCGTGGTGCGGGCTTTACGGTTTCCGACTGACGCCCGGCGATGATTTGATCCGCGACGCCTTTCCGCTGGCGCCGTCGATGGACACGGCGGGTTGGTTCACGGCCAATGCCGTCGACATGATGACCACCGTCTCCGCTCTCTGCGGATCGGCGGCAAAATCATCGGGCCAACCCAAGGGCTGTTACTTGAACGCGCGCCGGCTCGTCCCCGGCATGAATGAGGAAGTGGCGACGGCCTGCGACTACGCCGCCGCCAGCCTGACCGCGCACGCTGACAACGCCACCGAGGCCGCCCTGCTCACTTCGTGGCGCGACGCCGTAGAAACCTATGTCACCATCGGCATGAGTGAAGCCCACGCCGTGCATCGCGACTGGCTCGCTCCCTACCGCGAGCACTACGATCCGGTGATCTGGCGCCGCTTCACCGATGCCGGTCATTTTCCTGCCGAGCAAATCGCCCGCGCCCGGCAGAACATGGCCGACATCCGCAAGGCTTGGCGCGATTTCTTTGGCGTCTACGATTTCCTCGTGCTGCCCGCAGTCCCGACCGCCGCGCCGACCAAGGCTGAAGCCACGGTCGAACTCCGCCGAAATATCCTCACGCTTACCGCACCCGCCAGTCTCGGCGGCCTGCCGGTGCTTTCGCTGCCCGTGTCACTCAAGTCCGGTCTCACGGCCGGGCTCCAGATCGTGCTGCCGTCGGCCAACAGCCCGGTCGTGTCGTGGCTCTTGAACAGATAGGTGCCCTACCCCAAGCCCAGCAGCTGCGCCATGTTATCACCCAACAAGGCCTCGTCCGCGCCGGCGTCCTGCGCCTCCTTCACCAAGGTGGCAAACTCGGGTTCCTTGCCGTTCTTCGGGTAAAGCACCAGCGGATAGTCCGAACCAAACAGCACTCGCCCGGCGGGAGCCTTCGCCCAGACGTCAGCGCCATAGAGCAGCGGCGAGGCGGCCGTGTCGTAATAGACATTGGGCATGCCGCCCTTCACCGGGTCAAAGGCCAGACCGCCGCCCCAGTGAGCTAGGATAAAATTCGTCCACGGAAAATCGCGAGCCAGCGCGATGAAGTCCGCCAGCGGGGTCTCCACTCGGCCGGGATAAGGTTTCGAGCGCGGGTCGGTGACGTGCAGGTTGACCGGCATTTTCAATTCGCCCGCCAGCGTCATGAGTTTCCGCCAGATGGGATCAGACAGCGGCACGTGCTGCGAATGCGGCGATAGCTCGCCCAGCCCGCTGAATCCCGTGTCGCGCGCCCGGCGCACCTCGTCAAGTGCCGCCGCCCCCGCCGCGGGATGCACCGTCGCGAACGCGGCGAAGCGCGTCGGATACGCCTTGATGCACGACGCATAGAATTTGTTGTGCTCCACGCAAGTCGCGTGGTTTTCCCAATACCAACCGAGCAGGACGGCCTTGCGGATGCCAGCTGCGTTCATGTCGCGCAGCAGTTCCGACATGGAAGGAAAGCCTTGCACGGCGCTGCCGTCTTTGCGCCGGCGGGTGGCCAGCGTCGCCCAGTGCGTCTCCTTGCGCGCCGCGGCCCACTTGGCCGGATCACGATTCGCCTCGGAGGGATAAAGATGAACATGCCCGTCGATGATGGCCATGCGGTCAAGCTCGCCAGAATTTCCTAGGCGGGCAAGCGGCGAACGCGTCCATGGCACAACTTCGAAGTGTCATTGCGAGAAGGCGCACTGCGTGGGCCAACGAAGCAATCCATCTGGATCGCCACGGCCCGCTGCGGGCCTCGCGATGACAAATCATTTTTAAGGCGTGCCTTAAAGCGCTTGTGGCCGCCGCCAGAGAATATTCAGGGCGAGCGCCGTGAGCCCGCCGGCGGAAATGCCGCTTTCCAGCAAAGCCCGTAAGACCGACGGCACGCCGATCAGTAAACCGGGCTGCGTCGGCAAGCCCAACCCGACACCCAGCGACAAGGCGACGATCAACGCTTCGCGTTGGCCAAGTCCCTCGGTGAGAATCAGCCGGAGGCCCGACACCGCCACGAGTCCAAATAGCATCATCGCCAGTGCACCGATGACCGGCGGCGGCACCACGCTGATCAGGCGGCCCACGGCCGGGAAAATACCGAGCAGCGCCAACAGCGCCGCCATGTAATAGCCCACCCGCCGGCTGGCCACGCCGGTCAGTTGGATGACGCCGTTGTTTTGGGCGTAGGTGGCGCTGGGAAAGCCGCCGAAGAGGGCCGATACCGTGCTGGTGATGCCATCGGCCAGCACTCCGCCCGACAATCGCCGCCAGTGCTCGGGGCCGGTGGTCGGCAGGCCGGAAAGCTGCGAGGTCGCCGTCATGTCGCCAATCGCCTCCAGCATCGAGACCAGATAGACGAAGGCGAACGGCAGCGCGAGTTCCCACCTGAAAGCAAAACCGTGGGGCAGCAGCCGGATGGGCGTGAACCAAGCGCCGTCGCCCGGCGGAGGTGCCGCCAGCACACCGCACAACGCACAGGCCAGCACCCCGCCCGCGACACCCAGCGCAATGCCGGCAATCCGCGCCCACGCCCGGCCCACCGCCTGCGCCACGGTGACGATGGCCACCACGCCGGCACCGATGACCAACCCCAGCCACGGAGGCGCGTCCGGCCGCAACGGCACCGCCAGATTGAAATAGGCCGTCGGGATGAGCGACACGCCAATCAGCAGCACGATGATGCCCGAGACCAGCGGCGTGAAGACGCCACGCAGGTGCCGCAGCAAGGGCGAGAAGGCGATCTGCAACGGCGCGGTCAGGCACGAGAGCCCGAACATCAAGGCGAGCCCGCCCGCGTGCCATGCCTGCGTCAGCACCCCGATGAAGGCAAAGCTGGTGCCGGTCACACTCAGCAGGCCCGAGCCCACCGGCCCGCGCCGCCGGCACTGCAGGAAGGTGCCGAGGGCCGACGAAAGGAGCGCGAGGCTGATGAGGTAGGCCGTGTCTGCCGGTGAGAATTGCAATGTGCCCGCCAGCAGCAACGGCGGGGTGATGGTGCCGACGACCATCGCGCTGACATGTTGGGCACCGACCAACACGGCCGTGCCCGGTGGCACCCGGTCCTCCAACCCGTAGACAATCGCCGTGGGATTGGTGACGAGTTGCGGGGGCAGGTCGCTCATGAGTTCGATACTGAGCAGGCAGCGGGCCAGCCGACTAGGGAGCGCGTTCGATGCGCACGGTCCAGTCGCCGCCGGAGGCGAGGCCGTGCTTCGCCGAAAAGCTCCCCATATTCAGCGCGAAGCCGACGTTGAGCAGGCTGTTCAGATAAAGCAGCGGCGCGCCCTCGGGCACGTCGCCGAAGGTCCGCACGTAGGGCATGACGCCACGGTAGGCTTCCTTGCCGTCATGGAAGATCACCACGAGAAATTTGTCGCCGAAGGTCGGCTTGAGCTCGTTGAGCAGGGTGTCGGGGATATTAGTCCAGACGTTGCCGTAGTGAAAATCGATCATCGGGATCGTGCCCTTCAGCGTCTGACCGGCCACGGCGGCGCGCTCGTAGGGCAGACTCACCACCTTGGGCTCGAGGAGCGGACCGACCTGCTCGTAGGTGATCTTGCCGGACGCGAGCCGGGCGGCGGTGAAGGCATAGATGTCGCGACCGTGGAAGGTGTAGCTTTTTTCCGAGCCGGCGCGGCGGTTGAGCCCCTCATCAATGCGCCGGACGGCCACGATCCCGAGTTCCTCGGCCACCAGCGTCCACGTGCCGTTGTCCGGCCCGACAAAGAAATGTCCGCTCTTCGTCTGCAGGACGATGGAGGCGCGCTCGGTCCCGACGCCGGGATCCACCACGGAAATGAACACCGTGCCGGCCGGCCAGAACTCGGCCGTCTGTTTCAGACGGTAGGCCGCCTCCCAGATGTCGTAGGGCGTGTTCTCCTGGCTGAGGTCGAAGATCGGCAGCTGCGGATCGACCCCGAAGGCAATGCCGCGCATCGCGGCGACGGCGCCGTCCTTCGTGCCGAAGTCGGTCTGGATGACGAGGGCGTGCTGGGCGTGGGCGAGAGTGAAGAGGCCGGCGAGCAGCAGCGGGAATAATTTCTTCATGGAAGCAGGGAAAAAGAAAACCGCCGGGAGGCAAGCTCCCGGCGGTCGAGACGGTGGCTAAGCTGATGGTCTTAGAAACTATACTTCGCGGTGAACTGTAACTGGGTGCCGGGCAGCGCCAGAATCGAGGCGTTGCCATACACCGCATTCGGCGGAGCCCAGTTCTTCTCATTGGTCACGTTCGAGATATTCAGGCGGAAATCCCACTCCTTCTTGTAGTGGTAAGCCGCACCGACATCGAGGGTATACTGGGAGGGAATCACCAGCGTGCCGGCGTAGTTGTTGTTGATTTTGCCCGTCATCACGACGTTGCCCGTCAGGGTCAGGCCGTTGTCGAAACCATACGACAGAAGACCGTTCATCTGGTGCTGTGGCAGGCCTGACACCTGATGAATGTTGGCGTAGTCGATACCCTGCGTGGGCAGCAGCGCGATGCCGCCATCTGATTGGAAGCCCGGGGTGACCGTCGCGTCGATGTAGGAATACGACAGCGTGGCGTAGAGGTGCTTGCTCGGCTGGTAATTCAGCTCGGCCTCAAACCCCTTGGCCTTGAACTTAACAATGTCGGTGCTGCTCGTGCTCTTGGCCGTGCGGGTCTGGCTGTAGACCGCGAAGTTGATGAACAGGGTGTTTTCCTTGAGGGAATACTTCGTGCCGGCCTCGAACAGCTCGCTGGGCTGCTGGAAGTTTTCCTGGTCGAGTGCGGTGCCTGCGGCGTTCCATCCGGTGATGCCGCCGCCGTTACCGACCGCGCCGGAGGTGTTTTTGCTGTAATTGTAAGTCGCGTATACGCTCGAGGTCTTGGTCGGCTTGTAGACCACGCTGGCATTAAAGTTCGGGATCCAGACGCTGATTTTGTCGTGGGTATAAAACGGACCGAGCGGATCCTTGACGTCGGCACTGAACCGCTCGTAGCGGCCGCCCGTCACGATGTCGAATTGCTCGCTCGCCTTCCACGTCGCCTGGAAGAACGGACCGACCGTGGTGCCGTGACTGTCATTGGTGTCGCCGTTGATCGTGCCCTGCGTGGCGTAGCGATTGGGCCAGCCGGGGACGGGTTGGCCGACAAACCGACCGTAGAAATCAGCAGAATTGTAGACGTTCACGTAGGCCAGGTTCTTGGTCAGGTCCCAGACATTGGCCGGCTCGAAGAAGTAATCATCGTAGGCCGTGGTCCGCTGGTATTTCAGGTCGAGGCCGGTATTGATGGTGTATTTCGACTTCTGGATGATGACCTCGGTGCGATTCTCGGCGAACCAGGAGGGATCAATGATTTCCGAGTAGTAATAGGTGCTGAGGGTATTGCGCTTGGTGTAGCTCCAGAAGGTGTTGTTCACCACCTTGAGCTCCGGACTGACCGTGTATGTCTGGATGGCCTGCAGGTTATACTCATTGCCCTTGGAGTGGTTGCCGGGCTTGAGCAGACGGGCATGACGCGAGATTTTCACCGTCGGGCCGATGGCCAGAACGTTGAGCACGGGAAACCCGGAAGTCACCCAAGTGGAATTCTGCGCATCGGAGGGCGCGCCGGGCGCGTTGTTGATATTAATGCCGGTGATATAGTTGCCGTTGTCGATCAGATCCTGCGTCACGCGGTTGAGGCCCCAGTTCTCCGTATAGCGATAGTCGGCCCACGATCCGTTGACGAAGATGTTGTAGCTCTGCGACGGATGGAATTCCAACGCTCCGTAGAGTGCGTGGTTCTTGTTATAGTAATCATGCCAGTAGCCCTTGCTGTCCGTGCCCGAATAACTGACGCGGTAGGCGACGTCCTTGGAAATCGGCCCGCCCACGTCGAACGTCCAAGACTTCTGCGAGTAGGAACCCACCGTGGCGCTCACCGAGCCCTTGGTCTTGTCGAAATACGGGCGCTTGGTGATCAGGTCGATGAAACCACCGACATACATCGAGGAGCCCTGCACGGCGGTGGCGGGACCCTTCACGATGTTGACGGACTCGACCGAATTAAAGTCGAGCGGCAGGCCGTTGCCGTTGGAGGTGATGCGGCCGCGCACGCCGTTGATGAACAGGTCGGCGGTCTGGCCGCGGATGCTGGGATTGGACGGAGCGCCGAAGTTGGTGGTCGTGTAGGCGCTGGAGGTCAGCTTCGAGAAGTCGAGCACGCTCGAGATGTTGATGTCGCTCAACTGCTGGGTGGAGATGATGGTGACGTTGCGCGGCACGTTCACGATGTTGTCATCGGTGCCGAAGACCGAGTTGAACGGACGGGCAATCGGCAGCACCAATTGATCGGGTGCGACGCCCGAGTCGATGCGGTAGGGGTCGAGCACTAGGACTTCGTCCTTGGCGGGAGCCGGATCGACCGGGGCCGTGGTTTGGGCGGACAGTGACCCGGTAAGGCTGGCGAGAAGGAGCACGGCCAGCGACGTGCGAGGTAGGTAGGTTTTCATTTTATGGTGTTAAGCGTGGAGTTAAGCCACAGCTGTCATAAAGCAGGCCATGTGCCACGCAACCCCGGCTTTGCATAGCGGAAAAAATTGCCCCGGCGGTATGACCCCTGCTGACTATGGACCCCATGTCTTCGTCCACTTTTGTCCTGCGCCTCGCCGCCGGGCTGGTTTTCCTGTCGCCCCTGCTGCCGGCCGCTACGGAAATCATCCGCCCCAAGGTCGTCATCGTTGCCATGTTCGAGGTCGGCGCTGATACGGGTGACGCCCCCGGCGAATATCAATACTGGGTCGAACGCGAGCATCTCGACCGCGTCCTCCCCCTCCCCGCCGCCTATCACGCGGTGCGCGCCAACGCCGACGGCTCCGTCATCGCCCTCGTCACCGGCATGGGCAACACCAACGCCACGGCCAGCATCATGGCGCTCGGGCTCGACCCGCGCTTTGACCTCAGCAAAAGCTACTGGCTCATCGCCGGCATCGCGGGCCTCGACCCGGCCGACGCTTCCGTCGGCTCGGCCGTCTGGACGGATTACGCCGTCGAGGGCGACCTTGGACACGAGATCGACGCCCGGGAAATTCCCGCGGATTGGAAGACTGGCTACATCCCGATCCGCAAAAAGAAACCCTACGAGCTGCCGCTCCAGCCCGCGGACGAGCGCGTGGACAATTGCTATCAACTCAACCCGGGACTCCTCCACTGGGCCTATGAACTCACCAAGGACACCCCGCTGATCGAGAACACCGCCGTCCGCGAATTCCGCGCGCGCTACTCCGACCACCCGAAGGCCCTGCAATCCCCCTCTGTCCTCATCGGTTCGAATCTCGCTTCCAGCACCTACTGGCACGGCAAGCTCCTCAACGCCTGGGCCAACGACTGGGTGGCCTATTACACCGAGGGCCGGGGCAACTACATGACCACCGCGATGGAGGACACGGGCACTCTCCGCGCCCTGACCAACCTCACCCACGCCGGCCGGACCGACGTCAACCGCGTGCTCCTGCTCCGCACGGGCAGCAATTTCGACCTTCAGCCGCCGGGTCTCACCGCGGCGGAAAGCCTGAGTGGCGAAAAAATCGGCCACTACTCCGCCTATATCCCCTCGCTCGAGGCGGCTCACGCCGTCGGCAGTAAGGTCGTTCACGCCTTGGTGAAAGACTGGGCCCGCTACGAAACCGAAATCCCTGCAGTGGCCCCGGCGAAATGAAACGGCTCATCGTTATCCTTTTACTGCTCACCGCCGTTCTGCCGGCCGCACCGGTCGAGGTGCTGCTCGCGGCCACTGAAACAGAATTGCAGCCCCTGCTCGCCCGGCTCGTCGATCCGCATACCGAAAAGCACGCCGCCTGGCAGTTCTGGACCGGCACCCTCGACGGCAAGGTGGTCGCCCTCACCCGCACCGAGGGCGATCCGCTCAACGCTGTCGCCGCCACCACCCTCGCCATCCGCCGCTACGCGCCCAAACTGGTCGTGACTTTCGGCGCGGCCCGCGCCCACGATCCGGCCCTCCGGCCCGGTGATGTCGTCGTCAGCGGAAGTTTCGCGGCGTTCGACGGCATGATCTCCGCGCACCGCGACCTCAACGGCGGCACCGCCCCGCTCCAATGGAAAATACTCCCGCATGCGATCATGACTCCCGGCGAACAGGAAAAATACCTGCCTGCCTTTCCTGCCTATGAGCCCGCCCTTGCCGTGGCCCAGAAGCTGACCGGGGCTCGCGGTCGCGTTGTGACCGGCGTGCTCGGCTCGGCCAACCAAGTGAACCACGAGCCCGACCGCATCGCCACCCTGCGCACCCAATGGGGCACGAGCTGCGAAGACCCCGAGTCCGCCCACATCGCCGGCTGCGCGTTGCTGCTGGGCGTGCCGGTCATCGGCGTGCGCGTCATTGACGGGACCGACGCCGAAGCCGCGGCTCTAGTAACCCAACTCCTCGGAGGCCTGAAATGAAACGTCTCGTCCTTTTCCTGATGCTGGTGGTCGCCCTGCGCGCCGCCGAACCGGTCGACGTGCTCGTGCAGGGCGCGGAGAAACTTGAAGTGGCCGAGATTCTCGCCGCGCTTGTCGATTCGCACAAAACCGAGATCGGCCCGTTCAGCTTCTGGGTCGGCCGCATCGGCTCGCACCGGATCGCCGTCTCGCTGACCGGCCAGAGTTTGATCAACTGCACGACCTCGACCGTCCTCGGTATCGAGGAATTCCACCCCAAGCTGATCGTCAATCAGGGGACCAGCGGCGCGCAGGCCCCCTACCTTAAGCTGCATGACATCATCGTCGGCCAGCGGGCGCTGGACTACGGCAATTTCACCAGCCCGGTGCGAGCCGTCGGCGCAGGCAGTGCGCCCTTTGCGTGGATACCTGTGCCCCAGCGCCTGCGTGACTCCGCCACCGGGCAGTTGGTGGAATTTCGCGACGGTTTCGCCGGCGACCCGGCCGCGCTCGCGGTCGCCCTGCGCACGTCCAACCCGATGGGCCGGGTCTTTGCCGGCGTCATCGGCTCGGCCCACGAGGTGAACCTTGAACTCGACCGCGTGCGCTGGTCGGCCCAGACTTTTGGCATGGATGTCGAGGAAATGGAATCCGGCCATGTCGCCGCAATCGCCCACGCCTATGGCATCCGCTACATTGCCTTCCGGGTCGTCAGCGACGCGCCCTATGCGGGCGTTCCCTTCCATCCGCAGGCCGCCCGCGCCACCGCCCTCTTTACGGTGAACTTTCTCCAAACCATCCCCGCCCTGCCCTGATCCATGTTGCAAAAACTCTACCGCCTCTCCGATAACAACACCACCGTCGCGCGCGAACTCCAGGCGGGTGCCACGACGTTCGCGGCGATGGCCTACATCCTCGCGGTTAATCCCGCCATCCTCTCCGCTGCGGGCATGCCGCAGGCCGCGCTCATTACCGTCACCGCGCTGACCGCCGCCGTGAGCACGCTGATCATGGGGTTGATGACGAACTACCCGCTGGCGCTCGCCCCCGGCATGGGCATCAACGCCTACTTCGCCTTCACCGTCTGTCTCGGCCTCGGCGTCTCCTGGCAGTCGGCCCTCGGCCTCGTCTTCGTCAACGGCTGCATCTTCCTCGCCCTCTCCGTCACGGGCATCCGGGAAAAAATCATCGCGGCCATCCCGCACCAGCTGAAGCTGGCCATCACCTGCGGCATTGGCCTCTTCATCGCCTTCATCGGCCTGAAGAACGGCGGCATCGTCGTCTCCAGCCCCGCCACCTTCGTCACGCATGGCGACTTCGGCACTCCGGCCGTGCTGCTCTGCTTCGGCGGCATTCTGCTGACCGCCGTGCTGGTCGCCCGCAAGGTGCCCGGCGCGATCATCCTCTCCATCCTTGCCGTCACGGTGGCCGGCCTCTTCGTCTCCAACGGCCATGGCGGCATGGTCACGACGATGCCCGGCTCGCTGTTCTCGCTGCCCGCGTCGCCCGCGCCGACGATGTTCCAGCTCAACTTCGACCTGCTGCTCCACGATTTCGGCAAGGCCCTGCCGATCATCCTCACCCTCCTGCTCGTGGACATGTTCGACAACATCGGCACGCTGATCGGTGTCACCCAGCGCGCCGGGCTGCTCGACAAGGACGGCAAGCTGCCCAAGGCCGGCCGCGCCCTCGTGGCCGACTCGATCGCCGCGATCCTGAGCTCGCTCCTCGGCACCTCGACGGTCGTCAGCTACATCGAGTCCGCCTCCGGTGTCGAGGCGGGCGGACGCACCGGTCTGACGGGCGCGGCCACCGCCGGGCTGTTCCTCCTCGCACTGTTTTTG
>JAHFTH010000208.1 GCA_023269445.1 Lacunisphaera sp. | reverse complement strand
CGAGGCGTTCATGCAGGATTATTATCGACACGCCCAAATCATCTACCGCATTTCCAAAACCATCGAGCAACGGCTCGCCCTCACGATCGCCTCCGGTCCCGGCCTCGTCGGTTCCCTGAAAAACCTGATGCTGGCCCGCCGCTCCGAAAAGACGAAGCGGATCGACGGCTTCCAATTGCGCGGGCGCGAGCTCGCCTACGAGAACAGGGACATCTTCCAGCAAGACCCGATCCGCCTCATCCGCGTGTTCCGGCATTGCCAGCAACTCGGTTGCACCCCCGACCTCGATCTCGCCGCCCTGATCCGCGGCTCGGGCCATCTCATCACGCGCCAAGCCATCGAGTCCGCCGATGCCAACCTCAGCTTCCGCACGATCTTGGAGGAAGCTGGCCAGGTTTTCCCGTCGCTCTCGCTGATGCATGAGCTCGGCATCCTCGGCCGCTTCATCCCCGAGTTCGCCCCGCTCACCTGCCTCGTGCAGCACGAGTATTACCACCGCTACACGGCGGACATCCATACCCTCAGCACCATCCGCGAGCTCGACAGCCTTTTCACCTCGGCCGAGCCCCGCGCGCAGCAATACCGCGAGGTCCTCCACCAGACCACGCGGCCCACCCTGCTCTACGTCATCCTCCTGCTCCATGACATCGGCAAGAGCGAGGGCATCCAGGGCCACGCCGAGACCGGCGTCGCCGTCGCCGCGCCGATCCTCGCCCGTTTGGGAGCCAACGCCGACACCCGTGCGACGATCAACTTTATCATCAAAAATCATCTCATCATGGCACGCTTCTGGCAGAAACATGACCTCGATGATCCCCAGAGTTCAGCCGCATTTGCCGAGATGGTGGGCGACGCCGACCAGCTGCGTTACCTCTACGTCCACACGTATTGCGACGCCAACGGCACGTCGGCCAGTCTCTGGAACAGTTACAAGGATTCCCTCCACCGCCGCCTGTTCGACACCACGCTGGAGCGCTTGGCGCTCGGCGACCGCGTCGAGACCCGCCTGCAGGAGCGCAAGGAGATGACCCGCCAGTCCATCATCGCCCAGACGATCACCGGCATCAGCCCCGACGAGATCAACGCGCATTTCAGCCTGCTGCCCGAGCGCTACTTCATCCAGACCGACGGCCCCGAGATCACGCTGCACATCCAGATGGTCAACCGGCTGCTGCACTCCATCTCGACGGCGGATTCCCTCAGCCCGCTCCGCCCGATCATCGAGTGGAAGGACGACCTCAACCGCAGCTACACCACCGTCCACGTCGTCACCTGGGATCGCGCCGGCCTCTTCTACAAGCTCGCAGGCGCCTTCAGCGTTGCCGGCCTCAGCATCCTCTCGGCCCGCATCACCACGCGCTCCGACCACATCGCCATCGACACCTTCCATATCGTCGAGCCCGGCCGCGGTCTGGTGCAGAACCAGAAGTCCATGGAAACCTTTGCCCGCACCGTGGACGATGCGCTCGTCAGTGAGAAGGATTTGCTGCCCGAGATCACCGCTCAGGCTGAGCGCCTGGCCAAAGCCAACCGCTACAAAATCTCCTCCGAACAGCCCGCCACCTTCCCTCCAACCGTCGAGGTTTATCACGAGCTGTCCCTCAAGCGCATCATCGTCGAGATCCAAGCCCATGACCGCATCGGCCTGCTCTACCAACTGGTGAAGACCATCTCCGACCACGGCTTCGATATCACCTTCGCCCGCATCAACACCGAGCGCAGCATCGCCCTCGATACCTTCTACATCGAGCCGGAGAAACCGGACACCGTGGTCGAGGAGACGGAGTTGCACAGCCTGCGCGACGCACTCCACGCCGTCATTACCCCCGCCCAGGCGGCTGCGACCAGTTAGGGTAAGTTGGCAAAATAGGTAGGTCATCTTGAGCGGAGTGAAGGATCCACACGCGCCGGTTCGTTTGGTGTAGGTCGGGCTTTATGCCCGACACTCAGCTACCCCATGTCGGGGATAAACCCCGACCTACAAGAAACTCTCCCACCCGTCAGAAACTCACCCTAGTTTGCGCTCCCCAAGCCGCCTCATTCCTGCTCACTTCTAGGCGAATGAGTCTGGAAGAGCCCAACGATCTGGCGACCCTCTACGCCCTCGCGTCCCTCGCGACGAGCGCGCCCGACCCGATCTCGGCGCAGAGCAGCATCCTCGCTGCCGTCATGGCCGCGTTTCCGGCCGACAGCGGTTCGCTCTCCCTGCTCACCCCCGAGAGCGGCAGCTTGGAAATTTGCGCCCAGCAAGGCCTGCCACCCGAGACCGGTGACTTCGCCCTCCGTCCCGGCCAGGGCATCACCGGCTGGGTGACGCTCCACGGTCGGCCCCTGCTGGTGGCCGATGTCAGCCATGAACCCCGCTACATCGCCGCCCGGCGCGGCGTGTGTTGCGAGATGGCTGCGCCCATCGTGGTCGAGGGCCAGATCATCGGCTGCATCAACCTCGACGCCGACCGCGCCGCCGCCTTCAACTCCACCGATCTCGACCGCCTCGCCCGCTATGCCACCGAGGCCGGCATCGTGCTCCACCGCCTCTGGCAATTCGAGCGCCTGCGCACCAACTCCACCCAGCTCACCACGCTCGTTGAGCTGGGCCACGCCCTAGTCACCCAGCTCGCGCCCGAGGAGTTGCTAAGCACCATCACCGACAGCGGCCGCGCCCTCTTCAACGCCCGGCTCTGTCTCCTCCACGACTACGATGCGGCCAACCGCGAACTCCGGCTCCACGCCTGGTCCGCCGCCGGCGACTTGAGCGCCGCCGCCCTTACGCTGCAGCAGCAGACGATTTCCGCCGAGGACGCTTTGCTCGCTTCCACGTTGCGCACCGGCCGCACCACCGAGTTTCAGCAAATCGACAGCCCGCGCTACCGCGAGGCCGCCGACCTGCCCCGCGATCCCAGTCTCTGCAGCGCGCTGGCCACACCGCTTACCTTGGAGGGCATCCCCGCCGGCATCCTCTCTGTCTTCCACGACAAGCCCCATCGTTTCAGCGACGACGAGAAGCGCCTCTTCACCGCCCTCGCCAGCTTCGCCGCTGTGGCCCTGCAAAACGCGCGGCTCTACTCCCGCGTCTTCCAGTCCGAGGAAGTCCTCCGAAAAAACGAGACGCTCACCACCCTTGGCCTGCTCGCCGCCGAGATCGCGCACGAGATCCGCAATCCGCTCACCGTGATCAAGCTCCTCCATGGCCCGCTCGGCGCGGACTTCGGCCCGGACGATCCCCGGCGCCGCGACCTCCAGATCATCACCGAGAAAATCGAACAGCTTGAAGACCTCGTCAACCGCGTGCTGTCCTTTGGCCGCGCTCCGGCCACAATCCACTCCCGCTGGTCGCTCGACGAAATCCTCGGCGACACCAACCACCTGCTCCGCGCCAAGCTCACCCAGGCCGGCGTGCAGCTCCACTACACCCCGCTGCCCCAGCCGGTCGCCATCGATGCCCACAAGGGCCAGCTCCAGCAGGTGTTCCTCAATCTCGTCCTGAACGCCGTCCATGCCATGCCCCAAGGCGGCGAGCTCCGCATCACCTGCGCGCACGACCGATCGGTGGTGCACATCGACATAGCCGACACGGGCGGTGGCATTCCCTCCGAGATTCAGCCGCGCATCTTCGAATCATTCCTCTCGACCCGCGCCGGCGGCACGGGCCTCGGCCTCACCATTGCCCAGCGGATCGTCAAAGACCACCACGGCGAGCTGAAGCTCATGGCCACGGGCCCGGGTGGCACCACGATGCGCGTCACCCTGCCCTTGTTGCCGGGCTAGGATTCGCCCTGTGCCTTACCGCTTGATCGAAAACGGTGCCTGCGTCACATCCTGCCCGAGCACGGCGGAGGGACCGTCGGACACTGCGGTGCTGGCGAGGACGCTCAGCGTGTTATAGGCGAGCTGGATGTGCTTGTGCGTCTCCAGCTCAGCGATCAGCCGGCGGTTGATGCGGTTGCGCGTGCCGGACGAACTCCGGTAGTGACTGACGTAAAGCAGGCTGAACATCACCCCGCTGTCCGCGATGCGGGTGTAGATCTTCGGGGAGTAATCCGCATCCTCCACCCCGTAGCGCCGCTCCATCTCGGCGGCTGCGGCCCGGGCTTCGTCAAAAGACTCCCGCGTTTCCTCCTCCAGCACCTTGGTAAAGAGCGCCATGGCTCCCGCCGTCGGCGTGGCGTAGGTGACGGTCACATCGATCTTGCCCCAGATGTAGGGATGACCGTGCGAAAAATTAAAGACCTTGGACTTGAAGATGAAATTATTGGGAATGAACAGCACCCGCCCCGTCGGCTGGTCCACGCCGAGCCAGTTGTTCACCTCAGTGAGCGTCGTGCGCAACAGCTGAATGTCCAAGACATCACCGCGCACGCCTTCGATCTCCAAGCGGTCGCCGATGGTGAATTTGCGCCCGAGCATGATGGCGAACCAGCCGAAAAAAGCCGCGAAGACGTCCTGAATGGAAATGACGATCGCCGCGCTCACCAGACCGAGCGTGGTCGCCACCAAGGTGAGGTCCTCGATCAGGTAGAAGGCAAAAACGAGAAGGATAAGCAGGGCCACGGTGTAGCGACCCAGGCGCCGGGCGAGAAAGAGCGTCTCCTTTTGGTAGCGCCGGGGCAGCACCAGCCGGCTGATGACGAGGTGCAGGCCGATCAGCAGCAGGGCGATGGCACCGGGCCACCACAGTTGCGCCAGATACTCATCCCGCAGCTCGGAATATTGCGTCTCGACGTAAAGTCTTTGCTGCACCGCCAGGTCCTGGCCGGCCAGCGTGTAATCCCGCGTCTTGCGCAGGGCCTCCACCTGATCGATCAGAAACGGCAACCGCTCGCCGAGCAGGAGTTTTTGCGCCCGCTCGCTGGCGAGGAATTGCTCAGCGCGGGTGTTGCGTCGGAGAAAATTGGTCTGGCGCTCCAAGAGCTGTAATTCCTCGTCCGACTTGGCGATTTTCAACCGGGCCAGCTCGAGCGCCGACTCGGCGTTATGCAGATTTTCCGTCAGATTTCTAACGCGCGCGACAAATTCCTCCGACTGCCCCGCATCGCCCAGCATCTGGCGGCGACGCTCGAAGACGTTCCGCACCGAAGGACGGGTGGACCCGGAATTGACGCGCATGCTCTCCCGCAGCGCCTGGCCCTGACGCACCAGATCCATCTCGGACTCGACCGCCTCCTGCTGCAGGGCAAGGGCCCGCAATTGCTCGTTCTTGGTGTAGGTCCGCTCCTCGAGCTCGGCGCGCCGGGTCGAGGTCGTGGCGTCCACCTTCAGCTCGGCCGCCTGCCTCACCAATTGGTCGCGCTCCACGGCCACCGCAATTTTGGCCGTGATCAGATCCCGTTGCTTGCTCTCCAGTGCCGCCGTGTCGGAGGCGATCCCGTGCAGCCGGTCCTTGATCTTGCCCAACGGCGTGGTGCGGACCACGGCCTGAAGCCCGCGCTCCTTGCCCTCCAGCGCCTGCCGGGTTTCCAGGATCGTCAGCTCCTGCTGCATGACCGCCAGCCGTTGCTGCAAGCGGGCCTTGTCGGTCGTGTCGTCCGAGGCCATCGCCTCGATCGTGTGAATCTCCTCCTTCAGCTGGCTGATGCGTTCGTCATCGCGTGCCGCGTGAGCGGACGCCAAGGCCAGAAGTGAAACCAGGAATAAGCAGAATTTTTTAATCATGGGTGATCGGCGGCAAGACCTGGCCCGGTCGTGCAGGAAATATTAACCGGACGGGACTCACTCCTCGAGCTCCACGTTCCAGTAGGCGACATCGAGGAAATCCTTCCACTTCTCATGCGGCTGATTGCCGAGCACGAGCGAGATGACCGGCCGCCACTTGGGCTTCACGGGCTTGCGCACGAGCCTCATGTGTGCCTCATGCGGGAGGCGGTTGGCCTTGCGCGAATTGCACTTGATGCACGAGCAGACGATGTTCTCCCACGTCGTCTTGCCGCCGTAGTGGCGCGGGATGACGTGATCGAGGTTCAGTTGCTCGCGGTGAAACACGTGGCCGCAATACTGGCACTTGTCGCTGTCGCGCTCGAAGACGTTGTTGCGCGTGAGCTTCAGCTCCTTGCACGGCAGCTTGTCGAAGA
>JAHFTH010000207.1 GCA_023269445.1 Lacunisphaera sp. | reverse complement strand
GGGGTGAAAGTGTGATCAACCGAGCGCGCGGGTAATGCGTTCGCCGCGGGCAGGGTGGTCGAAAGGCATGGCCCACGGTAGGACCGGCGGGCGAATCCCGCGGGCTAGCGGCGCCGGCGGAAGCGCAGGGCGACTACCGCGAGGCCCGTGAGCATGAGCGCATACGTCGAGGGCTCGGGCACGGGGGAGAAATTCAGGAAGAGCGCGGGGTTGCCACCGTTGACGCCCTGCGAGAGGGAGAACACGCCGCCGTTCAAATTGTTAGTGAAGCCGGAGGCATCGAGGCTGAACTTGGTGGGATCGAAGCCGGTGATGCCGGAGGCAAGGTTGCCCTGATACAGCATCCACGAATAGCCGGTGCTGGACGAGAAGTCGGCGACGTTGCCCGGCGATCCGCCGGCATCAAGCGAGACGACGTTGATGGTGAATGGCGTGCCGGCGGTGGCGGTGACGTCGAGCAGTCCGATGGAAATATTAACCAGATCATAGCCGGTGCCGGCGATGCCCGTCGCGGCCTGCACCTCGAAGTTCAGGCTGCCACCGGAGGCCAAGGTCAGGCCGGAGGCGAAAGTCATGGTGCCGGGCGAACTGCCGGGGGAGAGGACGACGTTGGATCCTGCGGTGATGGGAGTGGTGAAGGTGCCGTTGCCGCTGAGCGTGCCACCGTTGGTGCCGAAAACGATCATGTTGGTCAGGGTCACGCCGGGCGCGGTGCCGAGCGCGCCGCCGTTGAGGGTGATCGTCCCAGGGCCGAAGGCATTGGGGCCATCGGCGATGAGCTTGCCGGCGTTGATCGTGGTGCCGCCGCTGTAGGGGGTGCGATAATTGTTGTCCTCCTCGACGGTGCCGGAAATCGCCAGAGTGCCGGTGCCGTTCTTGACCAGGGCGGCGACACCCGCGGTCTGGGCGATGATGCCATCGAAGGTGCCGTCTTCCGTCTGGTTGATCGTCAGGGTGGAGGCCCCGGCGTTGGTCAGGACGACCGAGGAGGTCCGGATGATGCCGTCGCCGTCGTCGAAGGTGTCGCCGTAGAGCAGACCGCCGAGCTGGGGTGCGGTTGTGGTGAAAAACGCGCTCGCACCCTGCGTCAGCGACAGGCCGCCGGTGCCCAGGGCCGTGTTGGTGGCGGCGGTGAGCTGCACGTATTCAACGGCAGTGCCGCCGCTGTAGCTGTTCGCCCCGGTTACCGTCAGATCGCTCAGGATCCTCAGTCCGCCGTCGCCGGAAATGGTGCCCGAAAAGGTGGAAGCGGACCAATACAGGGAGAGCGTGCTCTCATTCAAAATGATGTTGTTCGGGAGGGTGCTGCCGCTCGATCCCTCCAGGGTGACCGGTTCAGGGCTTTCAGACGCATTGACGGTGATCGCCCCGGTGCCGAGTGATCCCGGCCCGGCCACGATGAAGTAACCCGAGTTCAACTCCGTGCCGCCGGTGTAGGTATTGCTGGTGTTGGTGAGTTGAACGGTGGCGTCGGCACCGCCCGGGAGACCGACGTGCAGGGCGCGGCTGCCGGTGAGCGGGGAGGTGACCTTGAGGTGACCGCCGTTGTAGCCAGTGAGATAATAGTCGTCGGCCCCGCCGTTCGTCGTCGTGATCGTGCCTGAAACTGTCGCGATGTAGCTGGCCGTGCCAAGGTAGACTGGCGTCGCCAAGCTGGAGAAATCGACCGGGCTGGCGTAGGTCAGGTAGTTGAAGGTGCTGCTGTCAACACCGAGCACGCTGGGGGTGCCGAGTTGCGAGCTGACCTTGCTGACCAAGGTTGCCAGGGTGATGCCGGAGCTGGCTGTGGAGCTGATGTAGCCTCCGTTCTGGAGCTGCAGGGTGGTGGCGGCGGACAGGGATCCGGCGGTGTCGAAAATGATACCGGCACCGTTGGCGATGGTGACGCCCGAGTAGCTGTTGGTGGCGCTTTGGCTGAGCATCACCAGACCGGACTTGTCGCTACCAAACGAGCGGGAAGTGAGGCCGTAAGCACCCGTGAGGGCGTTGCTGCCAGACAAAGTCAGCTGGCCGCTGTTCCGGAAGTTGTAACCGCCGCCCGTGCCGCTGGCGGGGGTGATCAGGCCGGTCAGGGTGGCTTCGGACCGGGTGCCGATCGTCACGCTCTCCGACTCCACATAGTTGGTCAGGTCGATGTTGCCGGTGTAGGTCTGGTTGCCATCGAAACCGACTGTGCCGGCGAAGGTGGCCCCGTTGAGATGGCTGAGGAAGGCCGTCTGGTCGGACGGGGTGGCGATGCCGGCGTAGCCGTCGGCCTCGGCGGAGATGAGTCCGGTGGCGGGGATGGAGGCGGCGGTGCTGAAAACCACGGTGCCGCCGTTTTTCACCACCGTGCCGCCGGTGTAGCTGTTGGTGCCGGACAAAACAAAGCCGGGGCTGCTGCTGTCGCTGGTGAAAGTGTAGGTGGTCGGGCCGCTGCCGTCGCCGATGGCTCCGGCGATGGTGAAGGATCCGGTCGCGTTGGTCTGTCGGGTGATATTGACGGTGCTGACGCCCGTGGCGGCGGTGAGGGTCGAGCTGCCATTGCCGAGGACGAAAGCTCCGTTGCCGATTCGGAAAGCGACGTTGGCACCGAGGACGAAGTTGTTGGTCAGCGTGCCCCCGCTGTCGACCAGGGTCCCGCCGTTGAAGGTGACCAGGCCGGTGCCCAACGAACCGCTGCCGGTTATCCCGATCGTGCCTGCATTCAGGGTCGTGCCGCCGGTATAGGTGTTGGTGGAATTAAACAGTCCCAGATATCCAGGATCGTTCTTCGTGATGCTGCCGGAACCGGAAACGACACCATTCTGAAAGAGGTAGCCCGGGCCGGAGTAAATGTGGTTGCCGGCGGCGAGCGTCATGGGGTTATTGATTTGCCCGACAATTCCCGTCACGCTCACGTCACCGTTCAGGGTGATCGGGGATACGCCGGTGAGATAAAAAAAGTAGGTGTCGCCCGTAAAAGACAGGCTACCGACATTGACCGGGGTGGTGATCTGCGCGATGAAGCCAAGCTGCTCTTGCAGCTGGGACACTGGCAGGCCTGGGAAAACAAGGATGTCCGTCGAGCTGCCGGTGGGGACCGTGTTGCCCTGCCAGTTGGACGGGTTGTTGAACAGCTCGTCGCCGCCCAGTCCGCTCCACGTGAAAGTCGTCTGGGCGTCGGACGCGGTCACGAGCAGGCAGACCGCAACGAAGCAGGACTTGAGCAAGGTGCGCTTCATTGGGAAAGCAGTAGGTTTTCGATCACGGAACGACAAGGCGAAAGATTGGCGTTAAGGCGTCCGGGGCTCGAACAACGACAGGATCTGCATCCTGGGCACGGTGACTAACTCCTTGTCGGTGATGTGGATCTCCGGAATGACGGAGAGCGGGATCAGTTTGAATTCGATGTAGAGCAAAGTGCCGCCGGCGGCGGTCCACGCGGTCTTGGGCGCGGTGGATTCCTTCGCGACGACTGTGGCGCGCTGGTCGAAGAGCAGGCGCAGCAAGCTTGCGACCCTACACCAAGGCGGCGTGCAGGATCTCCACGGGATGCAGGGCGATGCGGCCGGTGGCGTCTTTGATCTGGTGGCGGCAGCTCGTGCCCGGCGCGGCGACGAGCGTGTCGGCAGACGCAGCGCGCACGGCGGGAAACAGCACGAGCTCACCGATCTGCTGGGAGAGCTCGAAGTGCTCGGCCTCGTAGCCGAAGGAGCCGGCCATGCCGCAGCACCCGCTGGGGATGAGCGAGACCTTGTGGCCGGCGGGCAGCTCGAGCATCTTCACCGTCGGCGTGACGGACGACAGCGCCTTCTGGTGGCAATGGCCGTGAAGCTTGATCGTGCGTTTGCTGGCACGGAAGGATTCGCGTTTGATGCGTCCGGCGTCGGCCTCGCGGGCGATGAATTCCTCAAAGAGGAGCGCGTTTTTCGCGAGTGTGGTCGCGGCGCTCTTTAAATGCACGGGCATCAGATCGGGATACTCGTCGCGGAAGCCGAGGATGCCGGAGGGCTCGAGGCCGATGAGTGGCGCGCCGGCGGTGACGACATCCTGCAGCAACTCGACATTGCGGATGGCGAATCTCTGGGCGTCGCGGACGAGGCCCTTTGAGAGATGGGCGCGGCCGCTCTCAACGTGGTCTGGGATGATCACCTCATAGCCGAGGCGGTTGAGCAGCTGGACGGCCTTGATGCCGATAGGAGTGTCTGAGTAGTTCGTGAACTCGTCACAGAAGAGATGCACGCGGCCGTGGGGGAAGGGGTTGTCTGTTGGAGGGCCCGCCTCCGTGCGGGCCGCGGCTCGCAGGGACGCGAGCCCTCCACCCGGGCAAACTTTATTCGCGTGCTGCTTGTGCCACGCCGCGAGGGTCGTGCCGTGCAGCGGGGGCAGGCTGCGCTGCGGCGCGAATCCAGCGAGGCGTTTCACCAGACCGCTTGTAGGCTTATAGCCTACAAAGGCGTTGTAGAGCTGCGGGACTTTCGCCGCCCATTTCATCGTGGAGGCGAAGTTCGCGATGAGTCGCGAGCGGAAGGGCACGCCATGGGTGTCGTGGTAGTGCTGCTGCCACTCAGCCTTGAGGCGGGCGACGTCCACGTTGGACGGGCACTCGGACTTGCAGCCCTTGCACGAGAGGCAGAGGTCCATGACCCCGGCGATCTCGGCGCTGTCCCATGGGTTTTGCACGTCGCGCGGGTGGGTGAGCACCTGCCGCAGCAGGTTGGCCCGCGCGCGGGTGGTGTCGGCCTCGTTGCGCGTGGCCATGTAGCTCGGGCACATCGTGCCGCCCATGAGGGCCGACTTGCGGCACTCGCCGACGCCGGTGCATTTCTCGGCGGCGCGCAGCACGCCCTGCGTGGCGCTGAAGTCGAAGATGGTCTTGTAGTCCGGCGTCGGCTGCTCGGGGCCGTGGCGCAGCGACGTGTCCATCGGCGGCGTGTCGATGATCTTGCCAGGATTGAACACGCCGTGCGGGTCGAAGGTCTCCTTCACTCGGCGCATCAGTGCGTAGCACTCCGGGCCGACCATGAACTTGATGAACTCGCCGCGCAGGCGACCGTCACCGTGTTCGCCGGAGAGGGAGCCGCGGTATTTCTTCACGAGGGCGGCGATGTCGGTAGCGATGGACCGGAACATCGCCAGCCCCGCCGGGGTTTTCAGGTTGAAGAGCGGACGGGTGTGCAGTTCGCCGGCGCCGGCGTGCGCGTAGTAGACACAGCTCAGGCCGTATTTGCCGCGCATGAGCGCATCGAACTCGGCGATGTAGGCGGGCAGATCCTCGACGGCGACGGCCGTGTCCTCGACGACCTCGCGCGGCTTGGCGTCGCCTTCGACGTTGTTCATCAGGCCCTGTCCCGCGCGGCGCAGGTCCCAGACCTTGGTGCAGTTGTCGCCCCACACCATGGGAAAGGCGTAGCCGAGGCCGGCGGCGCGGAGTTCGTTTTCGAGTGCGCGCATCTCCGCCTCGATGGAGGAGCGGGAGTCGCGGCGGATCTCGATCACCAGCACGGCGCCGGGATCGCCCTGCACGAAGAAACGGTTCTTGGCCTGCTCGAGATTGGCCTTGGTGCACTCAAGGATGTGGCGGTCGATCAGCTCGCAGCCGTGCGGCCGGTGCTTCATCGCGAGAAGTGTGGCTTGGAGCGCGTCGGCAATGGTGGCAAAATGCGCGCACAGCAACGCGCCGGGCGGGGGCAGAGGTTCGACGTTCAGTTCGAACTCCACGCCAAGGAACAGTGTCCCCTCGGAGCCCGCGAGCAGGCGGCAGAGGTTGAAAGGTTTGTCGGAGGCCGGGTCGAAGTGGTTGCACTCCATCAGCCGGTCGAGGGCGTAGCCGGTGTTGCGGCGGGTGACTGTGGGCTTCGGGTAGTTGGCGCGGATGAGGTCGCGGTTTTTCGCATCGCCGAGCAGTTCGCGCACGGTCCGGTAGATTTTCGTCTCGAGCGTGTCGGGTCCGGCGCATTTGGTGACGAATTCCGCCGGCGTCAGCGGGCCGAACGTCACCTCGGATCCGTCGCTGAGGAAGCCGCGGGCCGAGACGAGATGCTCGCGCGTGGTGCCATGGACGATCGAGTTGGCGCCGCAGGAATTGTTGCCGACCATGCCGCCGATCAT
>JAHFTH010000206.1 GCA_023269445.1 Lacunisphaera sp. | reverse complement strand
GCGGCCCACGCGAAGGCCATCGACTCCGCCGTGTTCCCCGGCGGCCAGGGCGGCCCGCTCATGCACGTCATCGCCGGCAAGGCCGTGTGCTTCGGCGAATGCCTCAAGCCCGAGTTCAAGACTTACAGCAGCCAGGTGATCAAAAACGCGCAGGCTCTCGCCGCCGCGATGACCGCCCTCGGCTACAAGATCAATTCCGGCGGCACCGACAACCACCTCATGCTCGTCGATCTCCGCGCCAAGTTCCCGGAGCTGACCGGCAAGGTCGCGCAAGAGACGCTCGATAAGGCCAACATCACCTGTAACAAGAACACCGTCCCCTTCGAGACCCGCTCGCCCTTCCAAGCCTCGGGCATCCGCCTCGGCTCGCCCGCCATGACCACGCGTGGCCTGAAGGAAGCC
Organism: Lacunisphaera sp.; assembly: GCA_023269445.1. Taxonomy (GTDB): domain Bacteria; phylum Verrucomicrobiota; class Verrucomicrobiia; order Opitutales; family Opitutaceae; genus Lacunisphaera. The sequence continues at coordinate 5,684 of JAHFTH010000206.1, read as the reverse complement.
GAGATGAAGGAGATCGCCGCGCTCATCGACGGCGTGCTCGCCGCCATCGGCCAGCCCGACGAGGCCGCCGTCATCGCCGCCACCAAGCTGAAGGTCGTCGCGCTGACTTCCCGGTTCCCGCTGCCTTACAAACTCTGAGGTAGACTTCGGCTGGGTTTGCTGTGGGCGGGGTGCCCTCACCCCGCTGGTTTCAAGTTTCGCCGCGCCTGCCTCGCGGGGTGAGGGCACCCCGCCCACAAAAGCCTCTGCCCCTGGCTCCGCGTTTCAAATGTATTGCCCCGGTTAATCCGGCCCGGCGCACCAATTCGCTTTGCGCGTGCGCTGGTTTTGCTCAACGTGGCCGCTTTCGTGTCCACTCCCATCGCAGCTTCCCCCGCCTCCGCCCCCAAACCGCTGTCGCTGGGCGTCATTTTCCTGACGCTCTACATCGACCTGATTGGCTTCTCGATCTTCTTCCCGGTCGGCCCTGCCATGCTGGAATGGTATGTGAAGAAGGAGGCCGCTGGCGGTCTCTTCGCGACTCTTGTCAACCGCCTGCATTCGCTCGCGCACGCCGCCCACGCCTCTGACCTCGCCACGGGCGCGCTCTTCGCCGGTGCGCTGGGCTCGGTCTATTCGCTGATGCAGTTCCTGTTTTCCCCGGTCTGGGGCGCGCGCTCCGACCGCGTCGGTCGCCGGCCCGTGCTGCTCCTGACCATCGCGGGCAATGCCTTCAGCTATCTCCTGCTGTTCTTCAGCGGCTCCTTTCTGCTCTTCTTTGCCGGCCGCATCCTCGGCGGCATCATGGGCGGCAACCTCGCGGTCGCCATCGCGGCCGTCTCCGATGTCACCACCCGCGAGAACCGCGCCAAGGGCATGGGTCTCGTCGGCGTCGCCTTCGGCCTCGGCTTCCTGACCGGCCCGGCCATCGGCGGTCTCACCGCCTCGATCAACCTGCTCGACCGCTGGCCCGGCCTCGCCGCGTATGGCGTGCATCCGTTCAGTGTGCCCGCCGCCATCGCGTTCGGACTCTGTCTGGTGAATCTGCTCTGGATCCAGACCCGCTTCCGCGAGACGCTGCCCGCTGAGTCGCGCGGCTCCAATCTCACGCTGCGCGAGCGCAATCCCCTGCACTCGTTCTTCCACCTGCCGGACCCCGCGATCCGTCGCGCCAACCTCGTCGGCTTCGTCGTCACGTTCGGTTTCAGCTTCTTCGAGTCGATCATCAGCTTCTTCACGGCCGACGCCCTGCACTACACGCCGCGCGACCTGACGCTTATCTTCATCAACATCGGGCTCGTCTCCATTGTGACGCAAGGCGTGCTCGCCCGGCGCTACGTGCCGAAGCTCGGCGAAAAATTCTCCGCCGTGGCCGGCATGGCGCTCATCGGCGTGGCTTTCGCCGGCATCGGCTACGCCATCGGCGTGGCGAAGTCCGCCCCGCTGCTCTACCTGATGCTCACGCTCAGCACCATCGGCTCCGGCTTCGCCAATGTCGCGATGTCCTCGCTCATCTCGCTCTACGCCCCGCCGGAGGAACAGGGCAAGGTGCTCGGCATCTACCGCTCGCTCGGCTTCCTCGCCCGCGCCCTGAGCCCCGCCGTCGCCGGCTGGCTCTTCTTCAACTCCGGCGGCACGGTCACTTTCGTGGTTGGCAGCGTCATTCTCCTCGGCTCGGCTTTGCTCGGCTCCGGCCTGCCCCGCCCGCACAAATGATCTCAAAGTTCAGATCCAGAATCTCCGATTGGCGGAAAACCCCGGCCGGCCGCGTCCTGTCGGTCTGTCTTCTGTCCTCTGTTCTCTGTTCCCTGATCACGGGCTGCGTCACCAGCCCCGGGCGCGCGCCCGCCACCACCCGCATCGAGCCGCAGCCGGTCCGCGTGCCCGCCAAGATCCTCTCCCACTTCTTCCTCGTCGAGTCCCCGCAAGTGGACGGCAAGACCTACCGGTTCCTGATCGACACCGGCTCGTCGGTCACCCTCGTCTCGCCCGCCGTCGCCGCCTCGCTCAAGCAGAAGGAAAGCCACAAGACCCCGCCCCGCACGCAACCCGTGCGCGGCGCCAACGGCCGCGACGTCGAGCTCCCCGCCATCACCCTCCGCCACCTGCGGCTCGGCGAGGCACATTTCGAACGCGTGCCGGCCACCGTCTATGATTTCTCCGAGCTTTCCGCCCACCTCGGTCTCTCGATTGACGGCGTCGTCGGTTTTCCTTTGTTCCGCGACACGCTCCTCACGCTCGACTATCCCGCCGCGCTGCTCGAGATCGCGCCCAATCCCGTCGTCGCGCCGCCGCCGGTCCGCCAGCCGCGCACGAGCATCATCCCCTACAACCGCGAGCAGGCCACTCCGCTCATCCCGGTGCAGATGGACAACGAGTCCTTCTTCGTGCTCATCGACTCCGGCAGCGATGGCGGCCTCGCACTCAACCCCGCCGGTCTCCACCCCCGGTTCGTGCACGGTCCGCGCATCGGCATGATCGTGAGTTCGCTCGATGGCGACAAACGCCAGCTTGTCGGCCGGCTTGAGCAGAACATCACCATTGGCACCCAGCTCGTGCAGCAGCCCGTTGTCGATCTCACCGAACAGCTTTCCTCCCTCGGCGGTGAACTTCTCCGGCATTTCCGGATCACCTTCGACCAGCAGCGCCACCTGGTGACGCTCGTCCGCGGCACCGACGGCCCGGTGGCGATGCCCGGTCGCCGCAGCGCCGGTCTCTCCTTCCGCCGCTTCCCCAATTACTGGCGGCTCCTCGCCGTCGTGCCTGACACGCCCAACAGCGCCCTGCCCGTGCAGCCCGGCGATCTCTGCGTCCGCATCAACGGCGAACTCGTCGAGAAGTGGACCTTCGAACGCTACGCCGATCTCGTGCAGACCGCCCCGAAGATCACCTACACTTTTCTGTCCGGCTCCAAAGAGACCGACTACGACGTGACGGTTTTCGAGCTGGTGCCGTAGGCCGCGCTTGGCGCGCTGGTAGGGCGAATCCTCTGGATGAGCCGCGGCTCGTCGAGGACGACTCGCCCTACCCGTTTTTCACCAGCAGAAACGCCCCCGCGCCGTCATGGCCTTCAGCCCACGGATACGCCTGCACCTTGCGCTCCAGCTTGAAGGGTCCACCCGCGCGACTGTCGAAGAAGCCCTTGATGACGCTCTCGTTCTCATCGGCGTCGATGCTGCACGTGCTGTAGACGATCCGGCCGCCGGACCGCACCAGCCGCGCCGCCGCGTGCAACAGCTCAAGCTGCTGCTGACCGTGCCGGGCAAAGTCGCCGTCCTGCAGCCGCCACTTCACGTCGATGCGGTGGCGCATGACGCCGGTGTTGGAGCACGGCGCGTCGAGCAGCACGGCATCGTAGCTTTCGGGCAGATTGAGATTCCGGTAGTAAACGCTCCCGGCGGAACGCAGGTCGGCTTGCACCATGGCCACCTCGACGCCCTTCGGGGAGCGCGCGAGATTTTCCTTCAGGCGCACGAGGCGGATGTCGGATTTGCCCGGGGCGACGGGCTCGTCGAGCGCGACCACCTTGCCCGTCTTCATCATATCGGCGATGAACAGGCTCTTGCCGCCCGGCGCGGCGCAGGCATCGAGGATGGTCTCACCGGCCTGCGGGGCGAGCAGCTCGATGCACAACCGCGTGGACGGATCCTGCAAATAAAGCGCCCCTTCGTTGGCGAGCCGGCGGACTTCGTCCCACTTGCCCGCCTTCACTTCGTAGAAACCCGCCCACTTTGTCGGCGCGAGAAACTCAGGCACGGGAGCGTCCGTGCGCCACCGCGCATAAACCGGCGCAGGCTGCTGATTCCATTCGAGCAATTTCCGGGTCATCTCCTTGCCGAACTGCCGCGTCCAGCGCGCGACCAGCCATTCCGGATGGGCCAGCTCGGTCGCGAGATCGGTGGGCGTTTCCGCCAGCTTGGCGGCCATCTTGCGCGCCACGGCATTGACCAGCCCGGCCTCCTTGGGGCTGGCAACCCCCTTGGCCCGCTCCACCGCATGGTGAATGACTTTGGCCGTCAGGTCCGGTCCACCTTCCAAAAGTTCAAAACCCGCGATCATGAGCACCGCCTTCACTTTTCCGCGCGGCTCACGGGTCATCAAGCCGGCCAGCGCCGCCTCCAACCGGGTGGCCCAGCGGACCACGCCGTAGAAAAGATGCTGCGCCCGGGCGCGTTCCTGCGCGGCGAGGCTTGGCGCAAGTCCTTCCAGTAACGCATCCACGCGTTCGGAGCGCGCCTGCCAGCGCTCCACGAGCTCGGCGGCGGCCACCCAGCCGCTGAGCTGGGGTTTGGGCGAGTCAGTTGCTTTTTCCAAACCCTGTTTGACATCATGCATCATTGTCGCCTCAACTAATCGGTTCACCGACTCGATACGCAATTATGAATTCTGAAGCCATCTCCGCGATCCTCGCCAAGCACTCCGCCCTCAAGGCGTCCAAAGCCAAATTGGAGGCCATGGAACCCGGTGCCTACGTGGTCCACCAGAGCTGGGGTTTCGGCCAGATCAAGTCCTATGACGAGGCTGACCTGAAGCTCGTCATCGATTTCAAGGGTAAGAAGGGCCACCGCATGGACCCCGCCTTCTGCGTCGGCAGCATGGAAGTCCTCTCCCCCAAGCACATCCTCGCCCGCCGCGAGACCGAGCCGGCCAAGGTCAAGCAGCTCATTGAGGACGATCCCGTCCAGCTGGTCATCGACACCCTTTCCGCCTATCCCAACCAGGCCGCCAGCGCCATCGAGCTGGAAATCGTCCTCCATCAGGTGATCGGTGAGGAGAAGTTCAAAAAGTGGTTCTCCAGCGTCAAAAAGCAGCTCATCAAGGACCCCCGCGTCGGCGTCCCGGCCAAGAAGACCGACTGCTATATCGTCCGCGACGAGCCCGTCTCCGCCGAGTCGGAGATCATGGAGGAGTTCACCAACACCCGTTCCGCCCGCCGCCGCATCTCCCTCGCCGAGGATCTCCTCGCCGCCTCCATCAAGGAAGAGTCCAAGCAGTCCCTCGGCACCGTGCTCAATGGCATCACCGAGGCCGTCCGCGACAGCAACCAGCTCGACGCCTCCGAGCGCCTCTACGGCGCCTTCGTCCGCGACGAGCTCGCCAAGATTCTCGGCCACGCCAACCACTCGGCCAATCCCTCCCAGGCCGAGCTCATCAAGGAAGTCCGCGGCCTCACCGCCATCGCCGAGAAGATTCCCGTCCATTTCCAGTCCCGCTTCCTCGACCTCGTCAAGGAGACGCACCCCCTCGAGTGGCGCGAAATCGTGTTCGCCCTCCTGAAGACCTCGCAGGGCAAGTTCACCACCGAGTGCATCAACTTCCTCATGGAAAACGGCCAGGCCGACGAGCTCGCCGCCGCCCTCAACCGCTGGAAGTCCGAGCAGAATCTCCGCGCCCCCGTCCTCCTCTGGGTCATCAAGAACCGTCACTCGAAGAAGTTCTCCAAGCTCCTCAACGGTCTCATCACGCCCCGCCTGCTCGGCGCCATCTTCTTTGCCATCGATTACGAGGCGCTCCAGTCCGCCGGCACCCGCCGCATCCCCTTGGGCGAGGCCCTTAGCGACGATGCCGACCTGATCTCCGACTTGCTCGCCGCCGCCGACACCGAGACCGCCCGCGACCTCGGCAACAGCCTCCTGCTCAACCAAGGGTTCGAGGAACTCACCAAGAAGTCCCTCCTCGCCCGCTTCATCAAGCTCTTCCCCTCC
>JAHFTH010000205.1 GCA_023269445.1 Lacunisphaera sp. | reverse complement strand
TCCCGAGGCCGGCGACCGCGCCGCCGTCCTCTACTCGCTCCTCGGCACCTGCCAGCGCCACGGCCACAACCCCCACGCCTACTTGAAGGACGTGCTCACCCGCCTGCCCGCGCTGACCAACCAGGACGACCTCCGCCCGCTCCTGCCCAGTCAGTGGCAGGCACCGACGACGACCGCGGCCGCGCCAGCCACCCCTTCGGCGGCACCGACTACGAGCGTTTGATCCCGTCGTATTGGTAACCAATACGAACCCAAGTTACACCCCGGCCCAGTCAGATTGGTAACCATTACGACGTAGCCCCTGTGCCAACCCCACCGTAATCTCCGAGGCACCCGGAGAGACGCTTACAGCTGCTTACTCAGGGTCGGATCCGCTGCAGGCGCTCGCGCAGGCCGGGGAAATCTGGTTTCAGTCGCAGGGCCTCTTCCCAATGTGGAATGGCCTCGGTGCGGTGACCGCCCAAGATCAGGGCGTAGCCTAGGCTGGCGTGCCCTTCCGCGTCATCGGGCCGGATTGACAGCAGTTGAGTAAAAATCCGCGTGGCCTCCTCATACTGACCGCGACGCATTAATATCTCTGCCCAAGCACGGTGAATCCCGGCGTCACGTGGTGCCAACTCCCGGGCTCGTGAGAAATACATTGTCGCCTCGTCCGTGCGTCCGAGTTGCTCCTCGGCTTGACCTAGACCAGCCAGCACGGTGGGATCGTCCGGCTGAATGGCAAGGGTGGCGCGGAAGTGATCCACCGCTGTATCCGGCCGGTGACTGACGAGCAAAATTAGTCCAAGTTGGGCGTGAGCGGCAGGATGATTCGGTTGGAGCCGCAGGGTGATTTCGAGTTGTTCCTGTGCCTCATCAAGGCGGCCGAGCTGAGTAAGGGCCGTGGCATAGCCATGGTGCGCGGCGGCGTTTTGTGGATCGAGTTCGACGGCTACTTCGAAATGTAGACACGCTTTGTCGGGCTGGCCATGGGCAGCTTCAGTTAATGCCAAGTCGAGGTTCGCCTGCCTAAACTCGGGTTTTTGCTCAGCGGCGATTTTGAGCTCCGTCATCGCCTCAGCGCGGTGCCCCAGCCGGAGTAACATAATACCTTGCATGTAGCGGGCCTGAGTCTGTCCGGGGCTCAGCTGCAAGATGTGCTGGAAGTTACTGGCGGCTTCGGTGAAGAGCCCCTGTCTTTCCTGAACGCAACCCAAGGTATAACGTGCCGTTTGGTTATCGGGCTGAAGCAGCAACGCTCGCTCGCCGTGCCTAGTCGCTTCCTCCAGTTGGTTTAGGTTGAATAGCGTGAAGGAGAGAAAACTATGAGCAAAACCGTTCTCCTCGTTTACCTCCACGGCGTGTTGGAACAAGGTGAGGGAGTCGCGCCAATAGGCCTGTTGACGCCAGGTGCCGGCCGCGCAGGCGGTAAGCGTCACTGCCGCCACCGTGCATAGTAGCATTTTCGGCAGCGGGAAACTGCGCAGCGTCCAGAGCAAGACCAGCTGCCAGCCAAGGATCGGTAGATAGGTGTAGCGGTCAGCCATGGCCTGAAAACCCACCTGAATGAGGCCGATTGCGGGTAGCAGCATCACGAGAAACCATAACCAGCCCGCAAGCATCCAGGGCCGTGCTGTGTGCTGACGCCACGAGAGCGCTGACAAGCTTATTACGAATGCTAGGGCCGCGACAATCACCGGCCAAGGCCACCAGCCTGGATGCGGATAGCAAACAACGAGGTCAGACGGCCAGAAGAATTGTCCGAGGTAACGCACTATTGCGACGAACATATTCCCAACCCGTGCATTGAGTGACAGGTGGAGCACAAATGCATTGATGTTGCGCTGCATGACTACGGTCATCACCGAGACGACAGTGGATAAGATGAAGAAAGGAATCTTTTCGGTCACCAAGTCGCGCCACTTGCGCCATGCGGAAAACGCTAAGGCCGCGCGCTGGAAGGGCCAGAAATCGACGATCAGCAGCACGACCGGAACGGTGACCAGCATTGGCTTGCACATCAGCCCGCACGTAAACAGGGCAAGCGTTAGAGCATAAGTGCCACCTGCTTTCCTTCCTGCGCGCAATCCATCTACGTATCCGACGTAGACCCAGAGGGTGAGCAAAAAGAAAAAACCGCTCATCACATCCTTGCGTTCCGTGACCCAGACCACCGATTCCACGCGAAGTGGATGCCAAGCGAAAAGCGCGGCAGAGAACAGTGCGGACCACCACACGCCAGTCAGACGTCGTAACAGCTGGAACGTCAGCACGGCGTTGGCCGCATGCCAGAGCACACTCACGAGCCGGTGCCCCGCGGCGTTATCACCGAACAACTGCCAGTCGAGCATGTGCGCCAGCCAAGTCAGCGGATGCCAGTAGTCGGTCTTGTTCGTGCAGGCCCAGACGAAACTGTCCCACGTCAGGCCGGCCCGCACATGAAGATTATTCGTTATGTAAGAGGGGTCGTCATAGTTGACGAAGTCGTAGCCCAAGGACTGATTGTAGAGCAGCACAGTGCCCGCGAACAGTATGGCGCTGGCAGCGCAAGTGTGCAGCGGCGGACGAATTCTGACAGGGGGCGATGGCACGACAACGGCCTGTCGGCTGCCTCCCGGCTTGGCAAGTTCAAGCCGCACTGCTCCACTTGGTGCATGAGACTACCCCTGCTCGGGCTTGCGGCCACGGCATTTGTTCAACTTCACGCTGCGGCTGGTCGCGACTGGCCGGTCTACTTGGGCGACAAGGCCGCAAGCCACTACTCCACACTGACGCAGATTACTCCGGCCAATGTATCCGGACTGGAAGCGGCCTGGACATATCATGCGGGAGAGCATCGCGCGGATACTTCCCAGATGCAGTGTAATCCGCTCGTCATCGACGGCGTGATCTATGCCACGACACCCAGCTTGAAACTGGTGGCGATTGATGCGGCGACCGGCCGCGAACTGTGGCGCTTCGCGCCGCCCCAGCCCAACGGCGTCAACCGCGGGCTCGCCTACTGGGCTGACGGTAGTGAACGGCGCATCCTGTTTGGTAATTTTCACTGGCTTTACGCGGTGGATGCGCGCACGGGCAAGTTGATCGAGACCTTTGGTGACCGTGGTCGGGTGGATCTTTCGCAAGGACTGGGCCGCGATGCCACCGGCCTCGCGCTGCAGGCCAATACCCCGGGAGTGATTTTCCGGAATCTCATCGTCATGGGCATGCGACTGGGCGAGGGACCTGCGCCCGCTGCGCCCGGTCCTATCCGGGCCTATGATGTGCGCACCGGCAAGATGGTCTGGACGTTTCATACGATACCGCAGCCGGGCGAGGCCGGCTATGAGACTTGGCCGGCCGATGCCTGGCAACGCGCAGGCGGGGCGAATGTATGGACCGGCATGACGGTGGACGAGGAACGTGGCTTGGTGTTCTGTCCGGTCGGTTCGGCGACCTTTGATTTCTGGGGCGGTGACCGGCACGGCGACAATCTCTATGCCAACTGCCTGCTCGCCCTCGATGTGGCGACGGGCAAGAAGGTCTGGCATTACCAGTTTGTCCGGCACGATCTCTGGGATCGCGATCTGCCCGCCCCGCCGAACCTCATCACTCTCCGCCGTGACGGGCGTGATATTCCCGCCGTCGCGCAGGTCACCAAGTCCGGTCATGTCTTTGTGTTTCATCGCGAGACAGGTGAGCCGTTGTTCCCGATTGAGGAAGTGGCGGTGCCAACCTCGGATCTGGGTGGCGAGCTGACCGCTCCAACGCAGCCTGTGCCGCTCAAACCCGCACCCTATACCCGCCAGCTTTTCACGGCCGAGGAGATCACCAACCGCAGTCCAGCGGCGCACCGGGCCGTGCTCGAGCGATTCTCGCGCATCCGGCCGCATGCCCTTTTCGCTCCGCCTAGCAAAGAAGGCACGATCATCTTTCCCGGCTTCGACGGCGGAGCGGAGTGGGGCGGGGCGGCGACCGATCCTGACGGAGTGCTTTACGTCAACGCCAACGAGATGCCTTGGATATTGACCATGATCGAGACGGGCGGCGCCACTACGCTCGGCCAGCAGGTCTACCTGCAGAATTGCGTGGGCTGTCATGGCGCCGATCGCGCAGGCAACGCGGTCGCGAACATTCCCTCGCTGATCAATGTCAGCCAGCGTCTCAATCGCGACCAAGCGATGGAAGTCGTGACCAAGGGCCGGGCGGTCATGCCGCCGTGGGAAGTTTTGCCTGTGGAAAAGCGTGAAGCCGTGGTGGGCTACTTGCTCGGAGAGAGTGAGACGCGCCCGTCACGTGAAGCGTTGTCCGTCGCCCAGCCCAAGTCGTCTGTCCAGTCCGTGCCACCGTGGCCGACCTACATGTCCGATATCAAGGCCGCCGCCGTCCCACCGCCCTATACGCACACGGGTTACAACCGGTTTCTCGACCCCGACGGCTATCCGGCCATCAAGCCACCATGGGGCACGCTCAATGCCATCAATCTCAACACTGGCGAATATCTCTGGCGCGTTCCGCTCGGGGAATTTCCCGAGCTCACCGCCAAAGGCGTGCCGCCTACCGGCACGGAGAACTACGGCGGGCCGCTGGTCACGGCCGGCGGCTTGGTGTTCATCGGTGCGAGCAAGGACGAGTATTTCCGCGCCTTCGACCGGAAAACCGGCCGTGAACTCTGGCGGACGAAACTGCCCGCTGCCGGTTATGCGTCACCTGCGACCTACGAGGTTGGCGGCCGCCAGTATATTGTCATCGCCTGCGGTGGGGGCAAATTGGGCACGAAGAGCGGTGATGCCTACGTGGCCTTCGCTCTTCCCCTGACCAAATAATCTGCGCCATGAAAAAGCTTATGCTGGGCGTTATCTGGGTGGCCGCAAATGCCTGGTTGCTGGCTGCGCCGCCTGCGCCCATCCCGCTCTGGCCCGGCGCCGGGCCCGGCGAAACCAAGCTCCTTCCGGTCGAAGCCGACACCACCAGCCCCACCGGACAGCTCATCGCCGGCGGGCGGGTCATCCGGCTCGGCAATGTCTCGGTGCCGACCATCACCATCTACCGGCCCGATCCACTGAAGGACACCGGGGCGGCAATCATCGTCTGCCCGGGCGGCGGCTATTTCATCCTGGCGATGGATCTCGAGGGCACGGAGGTCTGTGCTTGGCTTAACTCCATCGGCGTGACCGGAGTGTTGCTCAAGTATCGCGTGCCTGGTCGCGCCGGTCAGGAGCGCCATGCCGCCGCCTTGCAGGATGCGCAGCGGGCCGTGGGACTTGTGCGGCATCAGGCGAAGGAAATCGGGATTGATCCGACTCGCATCGGTATCCTCGGTTTTTCCGCCGGGGCGCATCTCTCCGCCGCTCTGGCTGCCAACCACGCCCAGCGCCATTACCCGGTCGTGGATGAAGCCGACGCCGTGAGTTGCCGGCCCGATTTCACGGTGCTGATTTATCCTGGCGGCTTCATGCTCGGTGATAGGCTTGACGTTCTCCGCCCGGAGGTCGGGCCGGTCAAGGGAGTCACGCCACCCTCATTCATTGCCATGGCGCAGGACGATCCCGTCCATGTCGAACATGCGGTTGCGTATTATCTCGCCCTGCGGAAAGCAGGAATCTCGGCCGAGCTGCATCTCTACCCGACGGGCGGACACGGCTACGGCCTGCGTCGCACGGCCGACGACGTCACGACTTGGCCCGACCGCGCGGCCGATTGGTTGAAGACCGGGGGCTGGCTGAAGTGGCAGAAGCGCAGCTCGGGCCGGGTAAAACAAAAGGCAGACCGACCTGCGCAGGTCTGCCTCGGAAACGGGACGAGAGTGACGTTAGTTGGCGAATTCTTCGGTCTGTTGGATCCACTGGCGGCCAAGCTGCAATTTGCCGTCTACGATGAGCAGGGCAGTGATCTGATAGGCGGCGGCGTATTTCAGGCGATAATCGGGCACCTGCGCCCGACCGATGATCATCCCGCCGGAATCGAAGCCGACCATGGCCGGGATCGAGGTGGCGGTGTTGGCGGTCTGAAAGATCGTCTGGGCGGCCTTGCGCCGGTAAACCCAAGTCTCCGCCTTGGAGCCGTCCGACTTGATAGGAGAGATTTCGTTGGGCTGGCCGACCAGCTGGATGATGGTGGTGGCTTCCA
>JAHFTH010000023.1 GCA_023269445.1 Lacunisphaera sp. | reverse complement strand
CCTCCGTGGTTGCCTGACAACCTGCGGCCGGCTTTGCTGGTCCGGTGCTGAAGCGACTCTTACCGCTCGCGTTGCTGCTCCTTGCGCCCGTCTTGGCGCAGGAGAACCTGCTCATCCCGACGGATGAGCTGACGCATCCGCCCACGCCGGCGCGGATCGCGGACTTGGTTGATCGCGCGACGTTGCAGGGCTGGGGGAGTGCGGTATCGCCGCTGCGGACGGCGGCACAGCAGGCCTACGAGACTAGTTCCGGTTACGCCCCCGCTTGGTATTACCTTTACCGTTGGTCGCGCCTGCTGGGCACGCCCTACCAGAAGGCGATCACGGAGTGGATCAAGGCGGTGGAGGGAGCGGGGGTGGCGCATCCCAACATGGCGACGAGCTATGAGTTTCGTCCGGGTTCGCTGTCCGCCGGCCTGACGCGGGAATTGCAACTCGCCCTGCTGGGCAATCCGGCGCTCTCGGAGGAATTTTTCCAACTGCTGTCGCCGGTGGACAACGCGGCGGAGGTGCTGTCGGTCCTGCAGAAAATCCACCGGCAGGATGCGGCGTTGTTCGGGAATTTCCCGAGCCTGGCCCTGGCCATCGCCGTGGTTTACGATGTGCCGCCGCCGCCCAACTGGCCGCACGGGCAGGTGAGCGCGGCCGTCCTGCCGCGCAAGCTGCCGGCTCCCGAGCAGGTCTTTGGCTATTTTGCGCGGCTGGACCGGATGAATGGAACGCTGCAGCACCTCAACCGTCTGCCGGCCGACGAGTTGAAGTTCCTCGTGGATCTCGTCGCCCCGTTGGGTGAGCTCGACTGGGCGCGCAAGAATGTGCCGCCCGGTCTCGCCGATCTGGGCAAGGCCTACGAGATGATCAAATATCGCAAGGACCGGATCGCGGCCAACCAATACAGCTGGCCCGGGGCCGGCTACGCGTTGCCGGTCATACTGCAGCAGGGCGGTATCTGTGTGGATCAGGCCTACTTCGCCAGCATGGTGGGCAAGGCGAAGGGCATCCCGACGATCATGTTTCGCGGCGCCGGGCTGGACGGGCGGCATGCGTGGTTCGGCTATCTCGATGCGAGCCAGAAATGGCAGCTCGATTGCGGTCGTTTCGCCGAGCAGAAATTCGTCGTCGGGCTGGCGTTCGACCCGCAGACGTGGGGCGACATCAACGACCACGAGCTGCTATTCATCACCGAGCGTTTCCGGTCGCTACCGACCTACAAGCAGTCGGTCATGCACGCGGAGTTCGCGGCTGATTATCTGCACGAGGGGAAGATCGACCAAGCGCTGAAGGCCGCCCGCGAGGCGGTCAATCGCGACCGGCGTAATCTGGCTGCCTGGAACATCCTGCTACAGGCGCAGGCGGCGCGCAGCCCGGAGCCCCGGGCCCGCGAGGCGATTTTGCGCGAGGCGGTGCTGGCCTTTCAAAAATATCCCGACCTGGAGATTTCATTTTCCCGACAGTTGATCGCAGTGCTCCGCGAGCGGGGCGAGAAAAGTCTGGCCGGCTTCGAGGAGCAGCGCTTGGGGACGAAATATCAAGCAAACCGGTCGGATCTCGGCATTGAGCAGGCGGCCTCGACTATTGCCCGCAGCTTGCAGGAGGACGACATGGCGACCCAGATCCGGGTCTTTAACCGGGTGCTCGACACTGCTGGCCGGGGCGCGGCGACGGATTTTTACGACAAGGTCGTTGTGCCGTTCGTCCTGCACCTCGCCACCCACAACCAAGTGCCCGGCGCGCTGCAGGCGCTGGACCGCGCCCGGCACACCTTGCGGGTTGAACCCGGCTCCCAACTCGAAAGCGACATGGCCGCGCTCACGGTGCGGGTGAAGGCTAGAAATATTCCCAAAAAAGCTCCCGGTCTTTGAACCTTTCCTCCTTGTCGGCGTCTATGAGGACGCTTCAACTCTCCTCCTACCAACCATGCTAGAAGTATTCAAAGGCGCAGGCCTGCTCATCTATCCACTCGGGCTTTGCTCCCTTATTGCCATCTACATTCTCTGTGAGCGGCTTTATGCCCTCCGCAAGGACGCCGTGCTGCCCGACGACCTCGTCGACGCGATCATGCAAGGCAAACCGCACCCCGGCGGCCGGCATTCGGTGCTGGCCCGTGTCCAAGAGTTCGCCAACACCAACAAGACGGACCCCGAAGCGGTCAAAGCCTTTGCCCGGCTTGAACTCAATCGCATGGAGCGGGGCATTCCCTACTTGGAGGTTATCTATGCGGCGGCCCCGCTCATCGGTCTGACCGGCACGGTCACCGGCCTGTTGCAGGTGTTCTCGCAGATTTCCCCCGAGACCGGCTTACCCGATCCCGCAGCCTTCACCAAGGGTGTGGCGCTCGCCCTCTCGGCCACGGTCATCGGCCTCTCGATCGCCATTCCCTCGCTCGTCGGTGCCGGCTTTCTTCAGCGCAAGGTCGAGAACTACGCCGCCCGGATTGATCTTCTGCTCGAGCACGTGTTGTCCTACAACGCCAAATCATGAGCGGACTCCTGCGCAGAAAGCGGCGGCGGCCCGAGCTGAACCTCGTGCCGTTGATTGACGTGCTCGTGATGCTGATTTTTTTCGCCTTCGTCACGATGCAATTCCGGGCGGTCACGACCATGAACCTGACCCTGCCCAAGGTGGAGACGGCGGGTAAGAGCGAACTGAAGGAATCACTCACGATCAGTATCGCCAAAGAGGGCACGGTGGACGTCAACGGCCACCCGGCCACGATGGACACCCTTGACCAGATCGTGAAGGAGATCGGCCGGATCAACAAGGACGTCACGGTCGTCATCCGCTCCGACGAAAATACCCCCCTGCGCTTCGTCACCCAAGCGATGGACACCTGCCGCAAGCAGGGCCTGAACAAGATCCGGCTGCAGTCGCGCTGACGTGAGAAGTTGATAGGTGAGAGTTGAGGGTTGAGAGTTCCGAACCACAGGCTCTTGCTTCGTGGCCCTAGGCGGTCTCCTTTCTCTCAACCCTCAGCACTCAACTCTCAACTATGCCGAAGACCATCCTTATCACTGGCGTGACGCGGGGACTGGGCCGGGCGCTGGCTGAATGGTATATCGCCCACGGGCATATCGTTGTCGGTTGTGGACGCAGTGCGGAAATCCTGAATCTGCGGTTCACCCATCCGGCCCCGCATGATTTCACCGCGCTCGATGTGGCGGAGGAAAACAAGGTCGCGCTCTGGTCGGAGCATGTGCTGGCCCTGCACGGCGCCCCCGACTTGCTGATCAATAATGCGGCCCTGATGAACACTCCCGCGCCGCTCTGGCAGGTGCCCGCCCGCGAGTTTAACCAGCTGATTGACGTGAACATCAAGGGCGTGGCCAATGTCATCCGGCACTTCGTTCCGGCGATGGTGGCGCGGAAAACCGGCGTCATCGTCAACTTGAGTTCCGGCTGGGGGCGCAGCACCTCGGCAGAGGTCGCGCCGTATTGCGCGACCAAGTTCGCCATGGAAGGACTGACCCAGGCCCTCGCGCAGGAACTGCCCGCCGGGATGGCCGCCGTGCCGTTGAATCCCGGCGTGATCGACACCGAGATGCTGCGCCAGTGTTGGGCCGATGGTGCTTCCAGATATCCCAAGGCCGAGGCTTGGGCGAAAATCGCCGCACCATTTATTTTGCAGCTCGGGCCCAAGGATAACGGCCAATCGCTCAGCGTGGCGGCGTTTGAGGCCTGATCGCGAGCGGTTAAAATACCAGAAACAGGCCACCAAGAATTTCGGCGAATCGTTTTGCTCGCTTTTGTGGGAGCGACCTTGGTCGCGACAGTCGCGTGCAAGCACGCTCCCACAGGTTCAATCCAAACCGGAGCAATTTGGGACGTGAGAATAAAAAGCCCGGCCGTTCGGGCCGGGCCAAGTGCGACGATCAAGTTGCGCTTACGATTTGAATTCCTTCTGCACCCAGTCGCTGAGCAAGGTCTTGTCGTAGAACAGGGGTTGGTTGCGGTCGATCAGGCTGATGTTGCCCATAAAGTTCATGTCGCTGAGCTTGCGCTCACCCTCCTTGATGACCTTGCCGTCGGCCCCGGTCAGTTTGAAGGACAGGGCCAGCCGGGGAAAGAAGATGTCCTTGATGATGCGAACATCCTGAGTGTTGGGATTGCCCGGGATGAAGTCACCGGCCAGATCAACATCGGTGATCGTAATCTCTAGTTTCTGCCCTGTGGCCAGATGTTTGGCGGCAACTTTCTTTAGATGGTCGCTCAGCGTATCCAGATAATACTGGTCGGTGCTGCTGCCAAAGGAGGAACGGGCGTCGGTGAATTTATCGGAGTCCTTGAACGTCACCGCGACGGCCGACTGCTTGGCATCGGTTGCAGCGAGAACGGAACCAGCGGCCATGGCCGCGACGAGCAGGAAGGTAGTTTTCATGGTGGGGAAGCAGACAGAAGAATAGCCTGTTTGTGCCATTTCGCCACCGTTATTTCACTAGTCGCAGGGCTTCCCCGCTAACGTCATGCCGCTCAAAGCATCGTCTGGTGTGGCTCGACCTCGGCTTCGTAGTCAATGCCGGGGAGACCGAAGCCGAACATCTTCAGAAATTCGGTGCGATAACCGGCAATGTCGGTGAGTTGGGGCAGGTTCTCGGTCGTGACCTTCGGCCAGATTTCGGAGATCGCGGTCTGGATCTCGGGGCGCATTTCCCAGTCGTCCACGCGGACGCGGCCTTCCGAGTCGAGCTTGGGTTGGGTGCTGGCGTAAAGCTGGGTGGAGAAGAGGCGCTGGATTTGCTCGATGCAGCCTTCGTGCGTGCCTGTCGCTTTCATCACCTTGTAGAGAATCGAAATGTAGAGCGGCACGACGGGGATGGCGGAGCTCGCCTGCGTGACCAGCGCCTTGTTGACGGAGATGAGGGCGCGGCCGCCCACGGCGGTCTTGAGTTTGGCGTCGATGGCGTGGCAAGCGCGTTCGAGATCGAGCTTGGCGCGGCCAATGGTGCCGTCGCGATAGATCGGCCAGGTGTGGATGGGGCCGATGTAGGTGTAGGAAATCGCGGTGGCCCCGGGGGCGAGCAGCTTGGCGTCCAACAGGGCTTGCATCCACATTTCCCAATCTTCGCCGCCCATGACGGCGGTGGTGTCGGCGATGCCGGTTTCGTCAGCGGGCTGGATGGTGATCTCGGTCACGAGGCCCTTGTCGGTGTCGACGGTCTTGTTCGTGTAAGGCGCGCCGATGGGCTGGAGGGTGGATTTGTGCACGGCACCGGTCTTGGGGTGCACGCGGCGGGGGGAGGCGAGGGAGTAAACCACGAGATCAACCTGCCCGAGGTCACGGGCGATGATTTCGAGGGCCTGCTTCTTGATGTCGTCGGAAAAGGCGTCGCCATTCAGGTTGGCGGCATAGAGGCCGGCCGCCTTGGCGGCCTTGGTGAAGGCGATGGTGTTATACCAGCCGGGGGTCGCGGGCCGGCCTTCCTCGGAGGGACGTTCGTAGAAAATGCCCACGGTGGAGGCGCCGGAGCCAAACGCGGCCGTGATGCGCGAGGACAGGCCGAAGCCGGTGGAGGCGCCGATAACGAGCACCTTCTTCGGGCCCGGTTTGATCGGGCCCTTGGCTTTGACGTAGTCAATCTGCTGCTGGATGTGGGCAGAGCAACCGGTGGGGTGGGCGGTCACGCAGACAAAGCCGCGGACCTTCGGTTTGATTATCATGTGGGTAAATTCTTACGGCGTGCCGAAGACTGACAAGTGCCAAGTTGCCCTCGGGTAAATCGTGCTTGCCTCGGTGCCACTGCCAATTCCTGCGGCCGGTCAGAGGATGAGCAGGCCGATGAGTCCGAGCACGACGAGCAGGGCCAAGACACCGAGGATGAAGCGTTCTTGTTTGGTGACGGCGAGGGGCATGTTCAGAGACCGACGTGATCGAGGTTGGTGAGGATTTCGCGGAGCAACGGTTCGGGGGCAAGTTCGTCCCACGCGCGGTTGCTGGAGATGCGGATGAAATACTGGCTACCTTGGCGGCGGAAACCGTATTGCAGAGCGCTGCGCAGGAGCGCGGGCAGCGAGTAGGGATCGTGATAATCGATGACCCGGCCGTCAAAGATGTGCCAGAACCAGATGTTCTGGGCGTAGCCGCGCTCGTTGCGGAAAAAGCGATACTCCGCCGGCGACAATTCCAACCCGGCGAGAGTCGCCGCCTGAATGCGCGTGCCGATGACCGTCTGGGGAATCCAGCCGGATCCGGGCCAGCATGCGTCGGGCGTGTGGGAGGCGACGCGACTCACGGTGGTTTGTCCCGGTGCCCAGTAGGCGAGGTAGACGGTGAGTTCGACCAAGCCGCCGTTCGTGGCCGGACGTTCGTAGGTCCGCTGCAGCAAGTGGGTGGTCTGCAAAACACCGGAGAATTGGTAGAGATCGTCAGGTGTCGTGACCCGCCAGCCCGCCGCCTCGGCCGGCAGGAGTTTGGTTAATTCGGGTGCTGCGGGGGCGGGCTGAGCGGCTAGGCGCGAATTGAAATAGAAGAAGCTCGCGAGAGCCAGGGTCAGGATGGAGCCGGTCCAGAAAAGCCGATAAGGCCAGCGCAGGGGGGTGGACGAAACCGGCGCAGTGGCCGGGGCCGCCAGAGGTGCGGTCTTCGACTCAAGCTTGATCGCCAAGCCCGCCAGAATGGCCGCCGTCACGGCGAGAATGGCAAAGCCCGTGGCGTCGTGCCAACTGCCGCCGATGTCGGTGCCGGAATTCGCGAGCAAGGTGAGCAGGAGCGACCGGAGGAAATTCATGCCGAGGGCCAGCACGGGTGCGGCCACGATCAGCACTAGGCGCCGCAGCGGCCGGCGCACTTGCCAGGCGGCGAAGAAAAATCCGGCGAAGACACAGGAAATAAGACTGCGCACGCCACTGCACGCCTCCTCGACCCCGACACTGGTGCGGGCCAATTCGATCACGTTGCCATGCTGCCGGGCGGGCACACCGATAAATTGGAGGACAGCCATGACCCCGTCAGTGACTCCGCCTTGCAGCGCGAGGGTGAGGCGCGAGTAGGTGCCGTTGGGCACCGGGGCCACGAGCACCCAGAGGAAGATCGCCGTGAGCGTGATCCAATTGAAGGGCAAAATGCGCAGGCGCTCGTCGGCCAGAATACACAGGCCACCGAGCAGGAAACAGGCGAGCGTGCCGGCGAGCAAAAAGAGCACGAGCGCGTGGGACCACGCCAGCGAGGCAGCGAACAGCCCGGCGAGCGCAAACAAGGCGAAGCCACCGGTCAGCACGACGAGCAGCAGGACGGTCGAAAGCAAATCCGGTTTCAGCCAACGCAACGGTCCGAGCCGGCGGCTTTCCCAGAGCAGGAAACCAAAAATCACCGGTGCGAAAAAACCATGCGATAAGTCGGGGTTGTGCCGCCATTCCGGCCACAGCAGTCCGCCATAGACTGCGCTCAGTCCGGCCAGGACGAAGCCGATGGCCAGTGCGCCGGCCGGCGGCCGGCCAGAGGACATGGGCAGCTCTCGACTGAACGGGCTCATGGCGAGGCAGGGGCAGTCTGCCGCTGGTGGATAGCGTAGATGACCTCGAGGGGCAGAGGGACGAAGGGCATGAGGTGGACAATCTGCGCCGGCGGGGCACCGGCCTGCAACAGTTCGCCGAGGTGGCGCAGCGGTTTGGTGCTGGAGGAAGAGAAGTGGCTGATGACGTCGCTGATTTTTTCCGCGCGGGTGGTCTCACCGCCAACCAGCGCGATCAGGTAGGCGGCATGATACAGGGGCAGCGTTTCGTTGGTGAAGGCTGGTCCGTTTTGCAGGAAGCGATCGAGAAAGCGGGTGAGCAGTTCCGGGGCCGGCTCGTCCAGCAGCGCGGCGCAAAACAATGCGGCCAGTCGCGGCGTCAGGGGGTAACTGAGCAGGGCCTCATATTCGGAATCCAGCAGGGAGGTCCACTTCTGCGCGCGGAGGGCGCGGAGTCGGAGAAACGCGGCCTCATCCGGCGGGAGCTGGGCGCCGTAGGCGTCGATCAATTTGCCGGCCTGCTCTGCGCGGCCGAGCCGAAGCAACCGGTCGGCTTGATACGCGGGGACATAGGCCACGGGTCGGCTGTGGATGCGGTTGAGGCGCGGGCTGGCCTGATCGAGGTGGTTCTCCAGCAGGAGTTGCTCGATGCCGATGAGCTCGATGCACCAATTGGGCAGGCCCTGCTCATTATTCAGGAGAGGGCGGAGCACGGCGTGGTCCTGGGTCTGTCGTGTGGCGAAGAGCAGGGCGTGCAGCCAAGCTTCCCGCCGGCCCGAGTCTTCACTGAGCATGGCAATGGCGAGGGTTTTGAGCTGGGTCCAGTCGCCGCTGGCCAAGAGGGCGCGGCCCCAGATCTGGGCCGTGGCGGTGCGCTGTTCCGGCACGTCGTGCATCAAGCGGACGTAGATGGGCTCGGCGTCCGCGGGCTGGCTGGCGAGCTGCACCAGGCCGGCGAGGGCGATGCCCGCACTGTAATTGCGGGGATTCAGTTCGCACACGGTGCGGAGGGAAAGGATTGCGGCTTTGAAATCGCCCTCATCGAGCGCTTGCTGCGCCCGCGTGGTGTAGAGTCTTTCCTGCGCCCCACGCAGTTCGGCCCACTGCGGGGGCCAGACGACGGAGCGGTAGCTGACCTCGTAGTTCGCGGCGTGCAGGACGGCATACACCGCAATCGAACCAACCAGATAGAGGGCGAGCAAAGCGGCACTGGTGAACAGGGCGGCGCGGCCCCAGAACGGTCGCACCCGCTCGGCGTCCACGCCGCAGCGCCAGCCCTCCTTGGTCTCGGTCAGCAGTGGACGGGCGGGCTTCTGCCACTGCGTCACGGCCTCGCAGCGTGAGTCCAGCGCGTGCCCGGAATCACTGAAGTTCTGGCAAGGGCAGGAATCGCGGTGGGCGCCGTGCGCACGGAACCACGTTTTGCGGGTGTTCCAATAGAACAGGGCCCACCAGAAACGGAAAAAGTCGGCGATCCATCCAGTCACTCCGGCAGGTTAGGGTGCGGGGTTCGCGCCGCAACGCGCAATTCGCACGGGTGCTGGGGTCGAAACTGTGGGAGCGAGCTTGCTCGCGAGGTTTGCGGATGCATCGCGAGCAAGCTCGCTCCCACAAAAATACTTCACACCTTCGTCGTGAACAGCTCGGGATGCAGCGTGCCCTCGGCCACCCGTGTGACGGGGCCGGTCATCTTGATGGAGAAGTTGTCGCCGATCTCGATTTTGATCTGACCGCCGGGCATGTGGACGGTGACGGAGCGGTCCACGAGGCCGAGCTTGTGGGCGACGGCGGCGGATGCGCTGGAGCTGCTGCCCGAGGCGAGGGTGTAGCCCGCGCCGCGCTCCCAGATCTCGATGCGGATGTTGGCGCGGTCGAGCACCTGCAGGAACTGGACGTTGGTGCGCTTCGGGAAGTTGGTGTGGGTCTCGAGGTGCGGGCCGTATTTGTGCGCCAGCTCGGGCGTGATGGCGGGGAGGGGAATCACGCAGTGCGGGTTGCCAATGGTGGCGGCGCAGTAGGTGAACTCACGGTCGAGGATCGTGATTTTTTCATTGATGACCTCGCGCGCCGGGCCCGCGACCGGGATCTTGTCGCTGGTGAAACCGACGTGGCCCATCTCGACGGTGATGGACTGGCCGCCGGGCTGGATGACGACCTCGACCACGCCGCCGGGCGTCTCGATGGTGAAGGGAGTGGTGCCGACCTTCTTTTGGTCGTAGAGATAGCGGGAGAAGATGCGCAGGCCGTTGCCCGACTTCTCGGCCTCGGAGCCGTCGGGGTTGAAGATGCGCAGGCCGAACTGGGCGCGGGTGGTCGGGAGCGGGCCCCAGAGGATGCCGTCGGAGCCGGCGCCGAAATTGCGGTGGCAGATGACGCGGGTCTGCGCGGTGATCGGGGCGGACCAGCCGGGGAAATCCGCCGGGTCCATCACGAGGTAGTCATTGCCGAGGGCGTGGTATTTGTGGAAGCGCATGTCGCAGCAGCAGAGTTGCCCGCGAAACACGCGAAAGACACGAAAAAAATCCTGTGCCGGCGTCATAGCCGGCGGACTGAACTGATCCGGTTGCCGCTTGGCTGGTAGTGCCACCAACTAGGCGACGCGGGATAGGGCGCTGGGCGGGAAGTTCAGGGACGCCGCGTTTCGGGTCACCAGAATCTTTCTTTGCCCAACGTTTGAGATCAGCCACGGGCCAGCAGGCCCGTTGGCTGTAGCGACTGGTTAGCCTCTGGTTTCATGGACCGAACAGGCCGCGATTCCGCTGAAACTGGACGAACTCCGAGCCAGGGTAGAGCTTCGAGTAAACTCTCACGCATGCATCAGCCAACTCCTTCGCGAGAGGTGAATCGATGTCTCCAGCCACACGCGCAACGATCGAGCGATCTTCTGCGTAGGCAATCACGATGACCCATACGCCGGACGATCTCTTCGTGCGCAAGTGAATGCTCGCGGATGCGTCCAAACGCGGAGACCCGCTCTTTTTGGTGCGATCTTCAATCTTGAGGTCTGTCTCTCGCTCCAAACCGTTCGCAAACTTTTCCGCCACTTCGAATGGGTCGACCTGCGCGAACTTCAACGAACCACGATAATTAATTTCCGATAGCGGTGTCGCGCAGCCAGCGGTGCACATCAACACGATGAGAATCGGCAAGAATTTCATCTTCTTTGGCTAACAGTATATTCACCTCAACTGAGTTGAGCTTTGCATTGTTATGGCCCGTGAGCGGATGAGGCAGGACAACTGCCTGAAGATCAACACCCGAGTTGGCTGGGTTGAGCTTTGCACGGTGGTTTTTTACCCGCGTAAAGCTCAACTCAGATTTACAAACTAGTGCGACGATAACTGGATTGCCACGTCGCTCTGCGGCAGGGCTCCTCGCAATGACAGATCAGGGAGTCGCGGCGACCGCCGGGGTCGTGGCGGGCTTTGCGGATTTGCCGTAGCCGAGCAGGCCGCGTTGCTTGATGACTTCGGCGACTTTGGCGGGGACGAGTTTCTCCCACGTGGGATCGTTGTTCTTGATGCGTTGGAGGACGTCGCGGGAGAAGATGCTGAGGTAGTCCTCGTTGAAGCCGGAGATGCAGTCGATGTAGTGGTTCTCGAGCAGGTGGGCGTAGAGGTTGCGCAGGTGATCGGTGACGTTGACGTTGCGCGCGGTAATGAGGACCTTGGCGGCGAAGGCGTGGGCGGGCTGACTAGGGCTGGTGCCCGTGGGCTGGCCGGTCTTCTGGTAGCTGTCGTAGGCCACCTGCTGCATCGGGTAGACGTAAAGCTTCACGGCGTGGCGGAACATGCGGCCCATGGACTCGAGGATACCGCCCTCGAGATTCTCGTAGTATTTCTCGTTGAAAATCTCGAGGAGGGTGTTGATGCCCATCGCGACGCCGATCATTTCCTTGGTGTAGCGGCGGAAGTAGGAGACGAGGCGGTAGAACTCGGAGTAGTTGGAGATGAGGACGGTGAACCCGATGTGCCCGAGCATGTCCACGCGGGAGAGGAAGTCCTGTTCGTCGAGCGCGCCGTCGGCGAGGAGGTTGTTCATCGTGATCTCGAGGAGCACGATCACATCCTTGCCCTTGACGGTCGGTTCCTGGAGGAACTGGGCGGTGGCGCAGTTGAGCATGTCGACGTTGACGTGGGTGATGGGCCGGAAGCTGCCGCGCTCGACGAGGACGGGGCGGTTATAGAGGACCTCGGAGGGCTGGAGGACGTCGCCGGTGGGGGAGAACATGACGGCGTTGGTCAGGCCGTATTTGACGAGGTGGAGCGAGAGGATGCGGTTGTCGACCGCGGTGAAGGCGGGGCCGCTGAACTTGAGCATATCCACCTCGACGCGGTCGGTGCCGAGATTGTCGGCGAGCGATTGGATGAATTTCTCGGGCTGGTCGCGGTAGTAGAAGGCGCCGTAGATGAGGTTGGTGCCCACGATGCCGAGGGCCTCCTGCTGGAGGACGTTCTTTTTGTCGAGGGTGCGGACGTGGATAAGGATGTCGCTGGGCTCTTCCAGTGGCTTGGTTTGGAAACGGATGCCGAGCCAGCCGTGGCCGCTGGCGCCGCTCTTGGGGTTGGCGGTGGCGACGGTGTCGGCATAGACGAAGAAGCGGGTGCGTTCGCCGCGTTTCTCCTGCAGCCGCTCTTTGAGCAGATTGTATTCGTGCCCGAGCATCGTGACGAGGCGTTCGCGGGAGACATAGCGCGGGGCCTTGCCGTAGATGGCGTCGCTGAAGGTCATGTCGTAGGCCGACATGGTCTTGGCGATGGAGCCGGAGGCGCTGCCGGCTTGGAAAAACACGCGGGCGACCTCCTGGCCGGCGCCGATCTCGGCGATGGTGCCGTAGTTGGTGCCATCAAGGTTGATGGTGAGCGCCTTGCGGTTCGTGGTCAGCAGTTCTTGTTTCTCACTCATGGGTATGGTGGTTGTGGAAAGACTATATCGGCACAAAGGAATGTCTAGCCGCGTTAAATCTGCGGGAGATTTGGCCGATATGTAACAAAGCGCAGGGAATGAGCAATTTTGCCATTGTCATCGCGAGTCCGGCGCAGCCGGATCGTGTCGATCCCTGTGACTGGATTGCTTCGTCACTCGCTTCGCAGATTCCTCGCAATGACAAACCATACCACCCCCAGCCGCTCATCGCGGCAGAGTTCCGCCCGTCCCTATGACCGGCCGCGGGTCGCTTTTCGCTGGCCGGGCCCGTGGGGCCGCCTACGTTCGGGACATGAAGAACTTCTTCACTTCGTTTTTTGCCTCCCTCACCGCGCTGGTCGTATTCCTGGTGGGTGGGTTTATCCTGTGTCTGCTGTTCATCGGCGCGATTGCCGCCATGGGCAAGAAGCAGCCCGCCACGGTGCAGGACGGGGCCTATCTGGTCTTCGACCTGTCGGGCAGCATCCTTGACACGCCTTCGCAGAACGAAGGCATGGCGGAATTTCTGGAAGCTTTCGGCGGCGAAGGGCGCCACGCGATGCAACTGCGCCAGGTCACCCGCGCGCTGGAAGCGGCAGCCGGCGACAAGTCCATCAAGGGTCTCTATCTGACCGGCTCGGTGCAGCCGATGGCCTACGGGTCGGGCTTTGCGGCGTTGAAAGAAGTGCGTGCGGCGCTGGAGGCGTTCAAGGTTTCCGGCAAACCGATCAAGGCCTACCTGAGCTACGCGAGCACCCGCGATTTCTACCTCGCCTCAACGGCCACCGATCTGACGCTCGACCCCTACGGCGCGGTGCTGATGCCCGGCCTGGCGTCCCAGCCGATGTTCTACGTCGGGGCATTTGAGAAGTTCGGTATTGGCGTGCAGGTGACCCGCGTCGGCAAATACAAGAGCGCGGTCGAGCCCTACACCCGCAAGGACATGAGCCCGGAGAACCGCGAACAGATCCAGAAGCTGATCGACGACGTCTGGCAGGACCTGACCGTCACCATCGAAGGCGCGCGCAAGCTCCCCGCGGGCGCGTTGCAAAAGATCGTCGACACCAAGGGATTTATCCGCGCCGACGCCGCGCTGCAGTTCAAGCTGGTGGACCGCGTGGCCTACCACGACGAGGTGCTGGCCGAATTGAAGAAAGTGACCGGCCGCAAGGACAGCGACCAGCCGTTCAAGCAGATCAATCTCAAGGAATACGCCAAACAGGTCGGGGGCAGCGGACTCGTCGCCAAACGGGCCAACCCGGACAAAATCGAACTCGGGGCCGCCAGCAAGGGCAAGGTCGCCATCGTCTATGCCGAGGGCGAGATTGTGGATGGCTCGGGCAACGAGGAAGGCCATGTCTATGGCGCCAAGACCGCGCGGATGCTCCGCGAAATCCGCCAGGACGACAGCATCAAGGCCGTGGTCCTGCGCGTGAACAGTCCCGGTGGCAGCGTCTCGGCCTCCGAGGCGATCGCCCGCGAGCTGTCGCTCCTGCACAAGGAAAAGACCGTGGTGGTCTCGATGGGCACGCTGGCCGCCTCGGGCGGCTATTGGATCTCGATGCACAGCGACCGTATCTTCGCCGAACCGACCACGATCACGGGCTCCATCGGGGTTTTCGGCATGTTCATGAATTTCCAGGGCCTGATGAACGACAAGCTTGGCCTGACTTTCGATACGGTGAAGACGGGAAAATTTGCCGATGCCTCGACCGTGACACGCCCCAAGACGCCGGAGGAGCTGGCGATCTTTCAGGAATCGGTGGACTGGGTCTACGACCAGTTCCTCACCAAGGTGGCGAAGAGCCGCAAGCTCGACCGCAAGGTCGTCGAGGAAATCGCCCAGGGTCGCGTGTGGTCGGGCAGCGAGGCGCTCAAGCTCGGACTCGTGGACGAAATGGGCGGGCTGGCCGCCGCGATCAAATACGCGGCCGACAAGGCGAAGCTCGGGGACAGTTTCAAGGTGAGTGAATACCCGCACCCCAAGCAGTTCGCCGAACAGTTTGCCGAGGCCCTCGATCCGCGCCGCCGCGAACAATCCTTTGGCGGGCCGGTCGGCCTGCTCATCAATGAAGCCACCGAGGAGCTGAAGACCCTCGGCAAATTCAACGACCCGCGCGGTCTGTATGCCCGGTTGCCTTTTGACCTGAGCCTGCGGTAAGGTGGGGGCATGAATCAGGACTACGAGCTCGCGAAGGATTGTCCCGCCACCGTCATACCCGCGGGCGACAAGGTGCTGCTGCCGGCCGGCGCGAAGGTGTTCATCACCCAGACGCTCGGCGGTAATGTGACGGTGCGGACCGACCACGGGCTGTTCCGCATCGCCAAGGAGGACACGGGCCTTATCGCCGGCTACACGGCGAAGGCCGAAACCGCCGGGCCGGTCGTGGGCGAATTCAGCGAGCAAGCGGTGTGGGACGCGCTCAAGACCTGCTTTGATCCCGAGATTCCGGTCAACATCGTGGACCTCGGGCTGGTTTATGATCTGGCGGTGGAGAAGACCGCCGGCGGTCATACGGTCGAGGTGAAGATGACGCTCACCGCGCCCGGTTGCGGCATGGGTCCGGTCATCGCCGAGGATGCCCGACAGAAGATCGCAGCACTGCCCACGGTCGAGTCGGCCAAGGTGCACATCGTCTGGGATCCCCAATGGGCCCCGCAGATGATCTCCGACCACGGCCGCAAGGTGCTGGGGTTGGAGTGACTACCCGGTGAAGAAAAACAATCAGACCGTTGGGAATACTGGGCTATACTACATTTGCTTCACCCTTTCACGGCTTGGCTGGAATGTGATGCCAACCGCACGCAACGCACGAGGGATTGATTTGGTTGCTTACAGCGAGGATGCGAAAATCAAACTGGCCATTCAGGTAAAGGCGCTGAGTAAAAGAACTCCCGTGCCACTTGGTGGACACTTGAACAATTTATTCGGCGATTACTTCATTATCTGTCGGGAGATAATGGCCGAAAAGGGGCCCGATTGTTTTATCTTAACTCCAGACGAAGTGAGAAAGCTGGCTCACCGAGGCGAAAAGGAAGGCCGGGTAAGTTTTTGGCTTCAGCCGAAGGACTACGACCAGGCTGAATTCAGAAACACTTGGACGCGGATCGGTATCGGCAACCTCTGATTGCGATCCAGAATCCAGGTTCACGCCGTCACTGTCTCGAGCGAGCAGCTTTCAACCGGGGCCTCGCAATTCGGGCGGGCGATGATGCCGGGGTAGGGTTCCGTTGCGAAAAGCTTGGACGGCTCGGCCAACAGGTGACGGTCGCACACGGCGAAAAGCTCGGCCTCGGTCATGGCCCGGCGCATGTCGTGGAGGAACTTGCCCTCGGCATCCACGCTCTGGCCGACGAAGTTCAGGTATTTCTTCATCTTGGCGACGTGGGCGCTCTCGGGCACGCCCGGGCCCTGGGTCTCGCGGTAGAGGCGGCCGATGTATTCGCGGACGTCGGCAAGGGTGGGTTGGAAGACGGCCCGCAGGGACGCGGGCCCTCCAGCAAGCCGCTCGCGGGTCTGGCGGAAGATCCACGGATTGCGGATGGCGTGGCGGCCGATCATCACGCCGGCGGCACCGGTCTCGGTGAGCACGGCGGCAGCCCGGTCGGCGGAGGTGATGTTGCCATTGGCGAGCACCGGACAGCGGACGGTGCGGGCGGCGTGGGCGATGAAGTCGTAGTGCACGTCGCTGCGGTAGCCTTCCTTCACGGTGCGGCCGTGGACGCTCAGCAGGTCCACGCCGTGCTTGTTGATGAGGTCGAGGACGCGCTGGTAATTCTCCGTCGAGTCGAAGCCGATGCGCATCTTCACCGTAAACAGCCCGGGCACGGCGTCGCGCAGGGAGCCGATCAGCTCGTCGATCTTGGCCGGGTCGCGCAGGAGGCCGCCGCCGACGTTCTTCTTGTAGATCTTGGGGGCGGGGCAACCCATGTTGAGGTCGATGCCGGCGATGGGATACTTCAGCAGTTCTTTCACCGTGCGGACCATGTGGACGATTTCCTCGCCGATGAGCTGGGCGAAGACCGGGCGGCCCGTCTGGTTCTCCACGATGGAGCGGAGGATGTGCTTCTCGGGGCGGGACTGGGCGTGGACGCGGAAGAACTCGGTGAAGAAATAATCCGGCGCGCCGTAGTGCGCCATCACGCGCATGAAGGGCAGGTCGGTGACGTCCTGCATCGGGGCCAGCGCGGTGAGCGGCTGGCCGGGCAGGTGGCCGGCGGGGAGAGTGCGGACGGGCGAACTCATCGCCTTACGCTTCCCCCTCGTCCTTGGGTTCGTCCTTCTGCTGCTTGAGCACGCGCTCCAGGATTTCGCTCATGTCCTCCACGACATCGAAGACCTTGCGGGCGACGAAAATCGGCCGCTTCTGCTGGAGGGCCATGACGATCGAGTCGCTCGGGCGGGCGTCGAGCTCGAGAAATTTGCGACCCAGCTCGTTCTGCATGTGCAAAATAATGCGCGCGAAATAGGTGCCGTCGTTGACGTCGTTGATGATGATGCGCTCGAGGCTGATCTCGAAGCCCAGGAGGAGGTGGCCGATGAGGTCGTGCGTGAGCGGCCGCTCTTTCTTGACGCCATTGATCGTCATCGAGATTGCGCTGCCGACGCTGGGGTCCACGTAGATGACGAAGGTCTTGTCGTCGTTGCCGAGGAACACGGCGCAGCCGTTGGCCGTGGGCATCAGGCCCTTGATGGTGACTTCGACGATATCGGCGGACATGGGGAAAAGGTGCGGGAGGAGGTGTGAAAGTGCAAGCGGCCGGCCTAGAAGCCGTGCAGGGCGATGCCGAGGGACTTGGCCTGCTGCAGGACGGCGGCCTTCTCCAAAATGATGACCTTGCCGGCCTCAAGGGCGGCGGCAGTGATGCCCGCCTCTTTCATGGTTTTGAGGGTAAGCAGGCCGAAGACCGGCACGTCGAAGCGGAAGTCTTGCCGGGCCTTCACGGTTTTCACGAAGAGGGTTTCGTCGGTCTTGAAGGTGCCGGCGCGGCGGAGCATGTCGTCGGTGCCCTCGAAGGCCTCGACGGCGAGCACGGTGCCTTTGCGCACCACGCAGCCCTGGCCAATGTCGAGCCGGGCCATCTCGCGGGCGATGGTGATGCCGTGTTGGAGGTATTCTTCATCGGTGGGCAGCTTCGGTCCCGCCATGTGGCCACGTGTGGCCATCTGGTCGTCGATGAAGGCGCGGGCGTCGAGGAGCGTGACACCGAGCTTCTCGATTTCGGTGGCGATGGCGCCGAAGATGGTCTCGGCGTTGCGGCGTTTGAGGGAGAAAAGAATCGAGGCGGCCTTGAGGTCGGGGGTCAGGCCGTGGAAAAGTTTCTTGGGCTTCACCTGTCCGGCCATGAGCGCGTAGCCGGCGCCGAAGTCCTTGAGGGCGTCGAGCATCTTGCCGATCTGGCCGACGTTGATCGAAACGCGTTCATTGGCGGGGAAACTGGCGATGAGCCCGGCCTCGGTCTCGTCGTCCATCGCAATCAGGCGGATCGGCACGCCGGCGGCACGGAGGGCCGCGGCGGTGATGACGGGGTAGCTGCCGCGGCCGGCGATCAGGGCGACGGGACGGGTGGCGTTATAGCCCGGCGGGAGGAAGGCGGAAAGCATGGAAAGACGACAGGACTACGGACTACGGACGGACGGACGACAATCCCGGAGTGACAGAGGTGGGTTAGGCTCTTTCGGCATAAAAGCATTTGTAGGTCGGGGTTTATCCCCGACATGGGGCGGCGGCGTGTCGGGCATAAAGCCCGACCTACACCTGATACCCGCGGGGTGATGGCACCCCACCCACAAAATACCACGCTTAGGACTGGGATCCGTAGTATTTCTTGTAGCTGCGATAGTAGCGGTAATTGCTGTAATACTCGATGCGGCGCGGGGAGAGGCCGTTGAGCACGATGCCGAGCAACTCGTTTTTGCCCTCACGAAGCTGTTTGATGTAGAGGCGAATGTGTTTCCGGTAGGCGCGATTGAAGCGGCACACGTAGATGACCTCGTCGGTGCGCTCGGAGATCAGGAGGGAGTCGGTGACGGCGCCCATCGGAGGGGAATCGACGACGATGAGGTCGAAGTGCTGCTTCATGGCCTCGATGAACTGCCCGAAGATGGGGGTCTCGAGCAGTTCCGTTGGGCTCTTGGAGCGGCCGCCGGAGCGGAGGAGGTAGAGATTCTCGTCGGCCTTGACCAGGCCGAGCGCGGCGTCCGTGAAGGGGTCGGCCGAGATCTTGGCGCCGGCCTCAAACCACGCGATGAGGCCGGCCTCGTTGGTGAGCTTGAAATGACGGTGCAGCATCGGGCGGCGCATGTCGCAATCCATGATGAGGACACGCTTGCCGTGGCGGGCAAAGGAAGCGGCGAGATTGCAGCTGATCATCGTCTTGCCTTCGCCGGGGATGGTGCTGGTGACGAGCACGGCTTTGGGGAAGTCGAGTTTGGACTGGATCTTGACCGCGCTGTAGATGCTCAGGAAGGCCTCGGAGCCGGGGGAACTCTTGTTGCTGTTGACGAGGGAATGTTTCTCGGTGTCCGGCACGTCGCCGAGATCGGGGATGATACCGAGGAGGGTGGTGCCGATGAAGCCCTCGATGTCCCACGCGCTTTTCACCCGATCGTCGATGAAGCTAAGGCCGATGGCCACGGCGGCAAAGACCAGCAGGCCGAGACCGATGCTGGTCTTGACGATGCTCCGGAGATTGGGGGCGTAGGGCGCTCCGGCGGGTAGGGCGCGGTCGAGCGGCTTGACGGGAATATTTTCCAAATTCTTGGACGTAGTCGTCTGATTGAGGCGGTCGAGGATCTGGATGTAGTTGGTCTTCGCGACCTGGGCCTGGTTCTCGAGGCTCTTGAAATCGACGGAGAGTTCGCCGAGGCGCAGCTGCCCCTGCTCGGCCTCCTTGTATTCCTTGGCGTAGGAGGCCTCGGTCTCCTTGAGCTTGACGTATTGGGTGCGTAGATCGGAGACGGATTGCTCGACGTCCTGCTTGATCTGGGCGGTGATGACCTCGATCGAGCTGGCGATGTTGAGCATCTTGGGGTGCCGCTCGAGGTAACGTTCGCTGAGGATGGACTGTTGGTTGTTCAGCTGGGCCAGCTGGGTTTTCAGGATGGAGACGTTGCCGTAGGCGGTGATGTAGCCGATCTCAAGGAGGTTGCCGTTCGCCTGTTGCATCCGCTCAATCTGGCCGAGGAGATTCTCGACCTCGATACGGCTGAGCCGGGCGTTGGTGAGGGTGGTATTGATGGCGCGGAGGCGCTCGCTGATGATGTTGATGCTGTTGTCGAGGGAGACGAGGTTGTGCTTGCGGCGGTAGTCCTGCAACCGGCCCTCGGCGGTCTCGGATTCGTGGCGCAGCTCCTCGGCACGGGCTTTGAGGTAATCCACGGCGGCTTCGTTCTTCCCGCCGACGTTCTCAAACAGGTATTTCATGAACTGATCGACATAGCGGTTGGCAATCAGGGCGGCACCCTCAGCATCACGGTTGGTGACGGCGATATTCAGGAGAAAGCTGTTGCGGATCGATTGCGGCGTCATGCTGCCCAGCAACTGCGCTCCTTGGGGCGGACTGGCTCCGGGGGCGAGCTCCTTGAGGTAGGGCCGCTGGAGAATCTTGATGTCATCGGGGGTTAATGACTGGGCGACCATGGTGCGCAGGCGGCCGCTGGTGAGAATCTGGATGTAGGTATTGAGGTCGATGTCGGAACGGACGGAAGTATCGACCACTTGTTCGCTGATGACCACGCGCTCCGGGCGTTCGAATTGCATGGTGGCGACGCTCGAATACATCTCGGTTTCCTGCGCCTTGTAGTAACCCACCGACAGGGCCACCAGCAGAGCCACGGGGAGGGCGATCCAAAGGCGCTCCCGGAGGATCACATAATAATCCCGCAAGGAACGACGCTCCACCACCTGACTGTCATTGCCATGGAGGGAGGGGCCCCCGGATTTATCCGAAGTGGTCGTGGGCAGGAAATCCGGGGCTGACATGGGACGGTTAACTCAGATCAGGCGCTCGGGCACGTAGACAATATCACCGGGCTGGAGCAAAAGCGTGGAGTCATCGGTTTTGGTGTCCTTCTTGCCTTTGATGACACTATCGACGTCCACTGTGAAGACTTTCTTCGTGCCATCGGGCAGGATGCGGGTGACGCTCACGGCCGACCCCTTGCCGATATCGTCGATGCCGCCCGCCTTGGTGACCAACTCGACCACGGTGAAGGTGGACTCGATGGGGAGGGTGTAGCGGCCGGCATTGCGGATGCGGCCCTGGATGGAGACCTCGCGCGGGGCATACTCCTCCACGCTGACCGTGACCTGGGGGTTGCGGAGAAAACGGCCGTCCTTGTAAGAATTTTCAATCGCGGCCTGGGCTTCGATGACCGTCATACCACCAATGGTGATCTCGCCGATGAGTGGGAGATTGACCCGGCCGCGGGCGTCAATCCGGGTGAGGCTGGTGAGATCCTCCTCTTGGTAAACGGCGATCCGCACCCGGTCGGCCAAGGCGAGCGTGTGGATGTAGTTCTTTTTGGCATTGGTGCTCTGGCCTTGGCCACGAGCCCCGACCACACCGGTCAGGGTGAGCAACGCGAGGAGGGGAAGGAGACAGCGGGAAGAATTCATGAATAAGAGTTAGTAGCGGCTGGAGATATCAAAGGAAAATCCCTGGCTTTCGAAATCGGCCAGACTGGAGGTGGACCAGTTATGGAGGAAAGTATATGATGCGCCAAGGCGGAGGTGGTCATTCATCCGGTAGCGCACGCCCGCATCCCAACTGAAAAAAGTGTCCCGCCGGTTGGCCAGATTTTGATTGAGAAAGAGGTTCCGTCCGGCGGAAATCGTGCCATCGAATTCAACCTTGCGAGTGTAGGCATACGTGGCGTGGAGGGCCACACTGGTCGAATCAACCGAGGCCCCCGTGGCAATGGTATTGAAGTCCCGGTTGAGCTGCAGGCCGAGGGCGATCTTGCGCGTGACCGGCCAGTTGAGCGCCCCTTGGGCGTTGTAGTGGTCG